>NZ_AUEX01000001.1:0-339683 GCF_000426205.1 Acidovorax sp. JHL-9 | reverse complement strand
GGTCAGTCAATGCAAGGGACGAACGTGCTGTTCGGCCAAGTTGCCGTCGTGTTCGGCATCGTGATCGCCGGCGTGTGGGGCGCCACACAATGGACAGCAGCCGCCCTGGGCTACCAGCTACGCCTGGGCTCGCCGTGGTTCGACTTCCTGGGCACGCCCATCTATCACCCGTGGCGCTTGTTCGAGTGGTGGTTCTTCTTCGACGCCTATGCGCCTCGCGTCTTCGACATCGGTGGCGCGATTGCCGGCGCCAGCGGCCTAGTGGCCGTGCTGGTCGCCATCGGCATGTCGATCTGGCGCTCGCGCCAGAACAAGCTGGTCACGACCTACGGCTCGGCGCGCTGGGCCAACGCGGATGACATTCGCAAAGCTGGACTGTCGAGCCCGGCGGGTGTCTTCCTCGGTCAGCATCACGGTCAGTACCTGCGGCACGAAGGACCGGAGCATGTTCTGACCTTCGCACCCACGCGCTCGGGCAAGGGCGTGGGTCTCGTGGTGCCGACGCTTCTTTCGTGGCCCGCGTCCGCAGTCATCCACGACATCAAGGGCGAGAACTGGCAGATCACTGCAGGCTGGCGCTCACGCTTCTCGCACTGCCTGCTGTTCAACCCGACCGATGCGAAGTCAGCAGCCTACAACCCGCTGCTGGAGGTACGGCGCGGCGCGCATGAGGTGCGCGACGTGCAGAACATCGCGGACATCCTGGTCGATCCCGAAGGCGCGCTGGAGCGGCGCAACCACTGGGAGAAGACTTCGCACGCACTGCTGGTGGGGGCCATCCTGCATGTGCTCTACGCAGGCGAGGACAAGACGCTGCGCGGTGTCGCCAACTTCCTCTCCGATCCGGCCAGCCTGTTCGAGCTGACTCTGCACCGGATGATGACCACGCCCCACCTGGCCGATGGTCCACATCCGGTAGTGGCTTCGGCGGCGCGCGAAGTCCTCAACAAGAGCGACAACGAGCGCTCGGGCGTGCTGTCCACGGCCATGTCGTTCCTCGGCCTGTACCGCGACCCCACAGTGGCCGAAGTCACGTCGCGCTGCGACTGGCGCATTGCCGACCTGATTGCGGCCGAGCATCCCGTGTCGCTGTACTTGGTGGTGCCGCCTTCGGACATCAGCCGCACCAAGCCGCTGATCAGGCTCATCCTGAACCAGATCGGCCGTCGCCTGACGGAATCGCTCGATGGCAGCGACGGCATTGCGCGCCGCCACAAGCTGCTGTTGATGCTCGACGAGTTCCCGGCGCTGGGGCGCCTGGACTTCTTCGAGACGGCCTTGGCCTTCATGGCGGGCTACGGCATCCGCAGCTTCCTCATCGCGCAGTCGCTCAACCAGATCGACAAGGCGTATGGGCAGAACCATTCCATCCTCGACAACTGCCATGTGCGCGTGACGTTCGCCACCAACGACGAACGCACCGCCAAGCGCATCTCCGAGACGCTGGGCACCGCGACCGAGCTGCGTGCGCAGCGCAACTACGCAGGCCATCGGCTTGCGCCGTGGCTGGGGCACCTCATGGTGTCGCGCCAGGAGACGGCCCGGCCGCTGCTGACCCCTGGCGAAGTCATGCAGCTACCGCCCGACGAAGCCGTGGTGATGGTGTCCAGCGTGGCGCCGATCAAGGCCAAGAAGCTGCGTTACTACGCGGACGCCAATTTCAAGCGGCGTGCGCTGCCACCGCCTGCGCTGGCAGTCGGGCAGTACGCCGACGTGCCGCCACTGGGTCCCGACGACTGGAGCGGCCTGGCGATTCCTGCTGTTCCGATTGCACCGGCCATTGAGGCCGTCGATGGCATCAGCAGTGCCGACGACGGTGGCCCGCGCCGCCAACCCGAACTCGCCGAAACCGTCACCTACGACCCCGAGATGGCCGCGCCCGCGGCCGACCTCGCGCTGCTCGATGACGACGACCTGTCGCTTCCTCTTCCGCGCCAGCTCGCCCCGGCCCTGCAACGCACGGCCCGACTGGCATCCCTCGACCCTGACGACGGAATCGAGCTATGAGCCAGCACCGCCTCAATCTCTTCATCCAGCCCGAGCACGCCAAGCGGCTCGATGAACTGGCCGCCAAGAAAGGCGTGTCCAAGTCATCCATCGTCGCGGCGGCGCTGGCATCCTGGCTTTCACCCGATGCCGCCGACCAGCGCGAGGCGGCCATCGCCAAGCGGCTGGATCGCCTGTCGCGCCAGGCTGAACGCATGGAGCGCGACCAGAACATCCAGATCGAGACGCTGGCCCTGTTCATCCGCTACTACCTGACCGTCAGTACGCCCGTGCCCGAGGCCCATCAGGAGGCCGCGCGCGCCCAGGGCAAGGCGCGCTTCGAGCAGTTCATCGAACAGCTCGGCCGCCATCTTCTGCGCGGGCGCAGCCTGGTGCGAGACGTGGTGGAGGAACTGAATCCCGACCCCACGCGCGTGGATGACAAGCAGGAGCGCGCCTTATGAGCGCCGTTGCTTCCTCTTTCGCGGCCACGTCGCTGGACCGCCGCATCCAGATGCTGCGCACGGCCATGGGACCGCTGATCGCTGCCGCGCTCAAAGACCCGGACGTGGTGGAAATCATGCTCAATCCGGATCGATCCTTGTGGATAGACCGGCTTTCTACGGGCCGTGCGCCGATGGGCGTGGAGTTGTCCGAGGCCGATGGCGAACGCATCATCCGCCTGGTCGCGGCCCATGTCGGCGCCGAGGTGCATCGTGGGCAACCGCTCTTGACGGCGGAGCTGCCCGAGACCGGCGAGCGCTTCGAGGGCATCCTACCGCCCGCCGCACCGGGCCCGGCCTTCGCGCTGCGCAAGCGCGCGGTGGGCGTGATTTCTCTGTCGCGCTATATCGAGGACGGGATGATGACCGCAGAACAGGCGGGCCTGCTGGTGCGCGCCGTGCGCGAGCGCCAGAACATCCTGATCGCTGGAGGCACCAGCACGGGCAAGACCACGCTGGCCAATGCGCTGCTGGCCGAGATCGCCGCCACCGGCGACCGGGTGCTGGTGCTCGAAGACACGGTGGAGCTGCAATGCGCGGCCCGCGACCACGTACCGCTGCGCACGCGCCAGGGCGTGGTGTCCATGACAGAGCTGGTGCGCTCCTCCATGCGCCTGCGGCCCGACCGCGTGGTGGTCGGCGAAGTGCGTGGGGCCGAGGCGCTGGATCTCATCAAGGTGTGGGGCACCGGCCATCCCGGCGGCATCGCCACGATCCACGCCGGCTCCGCCCTGGGCGCGCTGCTGCGCCTGGAGCAATTGATTCTCGAAGTGGCGGTGAACCCACCCCGTGCGCTGATCGCCGAGGCGGTCAACGTGGTCATCCACATCGCCGGGCGTGGGCGCAAGCGCCGCATCGAGAGCATCGCCCGCGTCGTCGGCTTCGACGGCGCGGGCTACCACTTGGTGGACGCGCTGGAAACGCCGTTTCCGGAGCTACCGCCGGTGTCCCCCGCAGCGCCTGCCGCTGCGTCTTCCCCATCCCTTGACCAACCTGGAGAACTGCCATGACGCAGATGATCGTTCCTGCTTTCCGTATTTACGCAAATCCGCTTCGCCGCCGTTCCAGCACTACACGGCTGGACAGCCTGGCTCGCCCAGCCCTGCAGGGCCTGATGCTTGCGGCGCTGATGCTGCTGCTCGCGGGCACCGCGCAGGCCGCGGGCTCCTCGATGCCGTGGGAAGGCCCCTTGCAGTCCATCTTGGAGTCAATCCAAGGGCCGGTGGCACGCATCGTGGCCGTCATCATCATCATTGCCACGGGCCTCGCGCTTGCGTTCGGCGACACGAGCGGGGGCTTTCGCAAGCTGATTCAGATCGTGTTCGGTCTGTCCATCGCCTTCGCGGCTTCGAGCTTCTTCCTGTCCTTCTTCAGCTTCTCGGGCGGGGCCGTCGTATGAACGCGGCCCACGATGGAATGCAGGGCTCCGCCGCTGGCTTTGCCAGCGGCTTCGAGATTCCGCTGCATCGGTCTTTGACCGAACCGATTCTGCTGGGCGGCGCGCCGCGCACCGAGGCGATTGCCAACGGCACGCTGGCCGCTGCCGTGGGCCTGGGCCTGCAACTGTGGATTCCGGGCGTGGTGCTCTGGATCGCCGGCCATGCGCTGGCGGTCTGGGGCGCGCGCGTCGATCCGCAGTTCATGCAGGTCTTCGCCCGCCACATCAAGCACCGACCGCTGCTGGACGTGTAGGGGAATGCCGTCATGCTGAACCTTGCTGAATACCGCCAGCGGCCCGCGCTGCTGGCCGACTGGCTACCGTGGGCCGGGCTGGTCGCGCCGGGCGTCGTCTTGAACAAGGACGGCAGCTTCCAGCGCACGGCGCGGTTCCGCGGGCCTGACCTCGACAGCGCCACGCAGGGCGAGCTGATCGCCACGTCGGCGCGCTTGAACAACGCGCTGCGTCGGCTGGGCTCGGGCTGGGCCTTGTTCATCGAGGCCGAGCGCCGGCCTGCCGCTGACTATCCGCACTCGGATTTCCCGGAACCCTTGTCCTGGCTGGTGGACGAGGAACGCCGGGCCGCCTTCGAGGAATCGGGCAACCACTTCGAGAGCAGCTACCACCTGACGCTGCAATACCTGCCTGCGGAGGAATCCCGCGCCCGCGCGGCGGGCCTGCTGTACGAGAACAAGCCGACCGAAGGCGTGGACTGGCGTGAGCGCCTAACGGCCTTCACCGCGGAAACGGATCGCGTCTTCGACTTGCTCGATGGCGTGATGCCGGAGATCGCGTGGCTCGATGACGGCCAAACGTTGACCTACTTGCACGCAACGGTTTCCACGCGGCGCTATCGCGTGGCCGTGCCGGAAGTGCCGTTCCACCTCGACGCGTTGCTGGCCGATGCGCCGTTGATCGGCGGCCTGGCGCCGATGCTGGGCGACCAGCACCTGCGCGTGGCAACGGTGCGGGGCTTCCCGACCTCGACCTGGCCGGGGATTCTGGACGACCTCAACCACCTCGGCTTTGCCTATCGCTGGTCAACCCGGTTCCTGTGCCTCGACAAATCCGAGGCGGAGCGGGAGTTGGGGCGTTTGCGCCGCCAGTGGTTCGCCAAGCGCAAGAACGTCATCGCGCTGCTGCGCGAAACCATCTTCCAGCAGGAAAGCCCGTTGGTCGATACCGACGCCAGCAACAAGGCGACCGACGCCGATGCCGCCCTGCAGGAGCTGGGAAGCGATCAGGTGGCCTTCGGCTATCTGACGGCGACCGTGGTCGTCATGGACGCGGATGCGGCTGTGGCCGACGAGAAGCTGCGCATGGTGGAGCGTGTGATCCAGGGGCGTGGCTTCGTCACCATTTCTGAAACGCTCAACGCCGTGGATGCCTGGCTCTCGTCCATTCCGGGCCACGCCTACGCGAACGTGCGCCAGCCCATCGTCTCGACGCTGAACCTGGCGCACCTGATGCCGGTGTCCGCCGTGTGGGCAGGGCCGGAGAAGAACGCGCACCTCGACGGCTCGCCGCTGATTGTGACCCGCACCGAAGGCGCGACGCCGTTCCGGTTGGTCACGCATATTGGCGACGTGGGCCACACGCTGGTGGCCGGCCCGACTGGCATGGGCAAGTCGGTCTTGCTCGCCACCTTGGCCATGCAGTTCCGGCGCTATCGCGGTTCGCGCATCTTCGCCTTCGACATGGGGCGCTCCATGCGCGCCACGGTCCTCGGACTGAGTGGCGAGCACTACGACCTGGGCAAGAGTGTGGAGGAGGGGGGCGACATCGCCTTCCAGCCGCTCGCCCGCATCGACCGCGAGGGCTACCGCACCTGGGCCGCCGAATGGATCGAGGGCCGCTTGCGCCATGAAGGGGTGGCCGTTGGCCCCGAAGAGAAGGTCGCGATCTGGTCGGCACTCGGGAGCCTGGCTGGTGCCCCCGTTGAGCAGCGAACGATGACCGGTCTGTCGGTGCTGCTGCAGTCGAATGCACTGCGCCAGGCGCTGGCGCCCTATGTGCTCGGCGGCGCGAACGGCAAGCTGCTGGACGCGGACCACGACCGTCTGGGCATGGCCGACGTGCAGTGCTTCGAGATGGAAGAGCTGATGCACAGCAAGGCTGCCGTCATGGCCGTGCTGCATTACCTCTTTGCGCGCTTCGAGGATCGATTCGACGGTGCGCCCACGCTGCTGATCCTCGATGAAGCCTGGCTGTTCCTGGATGACCCGGTGTTTGCCGCGCGTATCCGCCAGTGGCTCAAGACGCTGCGCAAGAAGAACGTCAGCGTCATCTTCGCCACGCAGTCGCTGGCCGACATCAAGGATTCGAGCATCGCGCCCGCGATCATCGAGAGCTGCGCAAGCCGCATCTTCCTGCCGAACCCACAGGCGACCGAGCCGCAGATTCGCACGATCTACGAAGGCTTCGGCCTCAACAGCCGCCAGATCGAGATCGTCGCCACCGCGCAGCCCAAGCGCGACTACTACTACCAATCCCGTCTCGGCAACCGCTTGTTCGACCTTGACCTGGGGCCGGCGACGCTGGCCTTCGCGGGCGCTTCCACGCCGCAAGACCAGCGCGACATGGACGCGGTGCTCGCCGCAGTCGATGCCAGCTCCGCAGCGTCTTCCCCGTTCGCAGCCGCCTGGCTGCGTCATCGCGGCCTCGATTGGGCGGCCGACCTGCTGCCCTCATTCCCCGGCCTCGCGCCGGGCTCCGTCCGTACCGCCAACCACTCACAGGAGAACCAGCCATGAAACTGCATACCCCCAAGCTCGCCGCATTGACCGCAGCCTGCGTGCTCGCCTTCGGCATCGCCCAGCCCGCGCACGCGCTGTTCGGCGTCGGCGACATCGTGCTCGACCCGACCAATCTGGTGCAGAACACGCTCACTGCCGTTCGCACCTTGGAACAGATCAACAACCAGATCCGCCAGCTCCAGAACGAAGCGCAGATGCTCATCAACCAGGCGCGAAACCTAGCCAGCCTGCCGTCCAGCGTAGTGGGCCAGTTGCGCGCGAACCTGGCGACCACCCAGCGGCTTATCGCGCAGGCCAAGGGCCTGGCCTACGACGTGACGAGCATCGACCGCGAGTTTGCGCGCCTGTATCCCGAGAAGTACGCCGCCACGGTGAGCGGCAATCAGATGTACCTCGATGCGCAGGAGCGTTGGAAGAACACGCTCAACGGCTTGCAGACCACCATGCAGATGCAGGCCCAGGCATCGCAGAACCTGAGCGACGACGAAAGCGTGCTGGCCGACCTCGTGGGCAAGAGCCAGTCGGCGGAAGGCGCGTTGCAGGCGATGCAGGCCATGAACCAGTTGCTCGCCTTGCAGGCCAAGCAGTCGATCCAGACGCAGCGGCTCCAGATCACGCAAGACCGGGCCGCTTCGCTGGAGTTGGCGCGGCAGGCCGCGGCCACGGAACGCGGACGCGAGGTGACGCGCCGCTTCGTGGGTGACGGCACGCCGTACACGCCGCAGCCCGTCAACTTCTACAACCGCTGACGGGGACGGCCATGAAGAACGCGCCCGTCCTGTTCGCTCTCACGTCCCTGTTGGCCGGCTGCGACCGGCCGCCTGCGGTGGATACGCTGGCCGCCGATCCGTCCCGGCTGCACACGCTGCGCGCGCAGTGCCGTGCGGGCGAGCACGGCGGCGCGTTCTGCGCGCAGGTGGCGCAAGCCGACCTGCGCCGCTTTCTCTCTGGCAAGGCCGGCCCCGGCGAATACCAGACGCTCGCCGACCTGCCGCCGATTCCGCCCAGCTTCGATGAGCCCGCCGATGACAACGGGCCTGGGCAGGAGGACTCGCCATGAATGACGTAACCATCATTGACCGCTTCCTCGATACGTTCTCGCGCTACATCGACTCGGGCTTTGGCCTGCTGCATGGCGAGGTGGCGTTTCTCACGGCCACGCTGATCGTCATCGACATGACGATCGCCGGCCTGTTCTGGGCGATGGGCCACGCCACCGGCCAGGGCGAGGACGTGATCGCCAAGCTGATCCGCAAGGTGCTGTACGTCGGCGCCTTCGCCTACATCATCGGCAACTTCAACTGGCTGGCCGGCATCGTGTTCCGTTCGTTCGCGGGCCTGGGCCTGACGGCCAGCGGCTCGACCTTGAGCATGGAGAACTTCCTGCAACCGGGCAGGCTGGCCAAGGTCGGCATCGACGCCGGGGCGCCAATCCTCAAGCAGATCGGCGACATGGCGGGATTCCCCGAGGTGTTCGTGAACATCACGCCCATCGTCGTGATGTTCCTCGCCTGGCTGATCGTCCTGCTGTGCTTCTTCGTGCTGGCGATCCAGCTTTTTATCACGCTGATCGAGTTCAAGCTGACGACGCTCGCGGGCTTCGTGCTGGTGCCGTTCGCGCTGTGGAACAAGACGGCGTTTCTCGCTGAGAAGGTGCTGGGCAACGTGGTGTCGTCAGGCATCAAGGTGCTGGTGCTGGCCGTCATCGTGGGCATCGGCTCGGGCCTGTTTGCCGAGTTCCAGGTACAGCCGGCCGAGCCGTCCATCGACCATTCGGTCGTCGTCATGCTGACCTCGCTGACCCTGCTGGCGCTGGGCATCTTCGGGCCGGGCATTGCGACCGGGCTGGTGTCGGGCGGCCCGCAGCTCGGCGCGGGCGCGATGGCCGGTGCCGCGCTGGGCGCGGCCGGCGCTGCGGTTGCCGTGGGCGCGGCGGCCACGGGCGTCGGTGGCGCCGTCGCTGCCGGCGCGCGCATGGCCCCTGCTGCGGCCAAGCTGGCCGGCAGCGGTGCGCGTGCCGCTGCCGGGGCGGCCAGCAGCGCGAAGTCGGCGTTCCAAGCCGGCTCCGCGTCCGCTGGCGGTGGCCTCAAAGGCGCAGCCGCCGGAGTGGGCAACGTCGCTAAGACCGGCGCGCAGGCGGCCGGGCAGAAGGTGGCGCAAGGCGCACGCTCGATCCGCGAACGCGCTACCGCAGCGTTCAGCGCTGACGCGCCCGCATCCGCAGGTGGCGGCACCCCCAGCGGCGATGCGCCTCCCGCCGCTCCGCAGGAGCAACCGGCCTGGGCCAAGCGCCTGCACCGACGACAGCAGCTCACCCACGCTGCGACGACCGCCGCCCACACGCTGCGCGGTGGTGATGGCGGCGGCTCGGGCCAAGGGCCGAGCCTGCGCAACCCCGATGAATGAAGCGATTCCTGATCCTCAAGGAGAACACCCATGCGATTCAAACGCCCGCAGGTGCGCTATGCCGACACCCCGCAGCCTGCTACCCCTTATCAATCTGCAGCCCAAGTGTGGGACGAGCGCATCGGCTCGTCCCGCGTGCAGGCGAAGAACTGGCGCTTGATGGCCTTCGGCTGCCTCGCGCTCGCGTTGCTGATGGCCGGCGGCCTGGTCTGGCGCTCGGCGCAATCCATCGTCACGCCCTACGTGGTGGAGGTGGACAACGCGGGCCAGGTGCGCGCCGTGGGCGAAGCCGCCACGCCATACCGGCCCAGCGATGCCCAGGTGGCCTACCACCTGGGCCGCTTCATCGGCCTGGTGCGCTCGCTGTCCATCGACCCCATCGTGGTGCGGCAGAACTGGCTAGATGCCTACGACTACACCACCGACAAGGGCGCGGTGGTGCTCAACGACTACGCCCGCGTGAACGATCCATTCGCGCGCATCGGCAAGGAGTCGGTGACGGTGCAGATCATTTCCGTTACCCGCGCCAGCGACACGTCTTTCAACGTGCGCTGGACGGAGACGCGCTACGTCAACGGCGCACTGGATCGCACCGAACGCTGGAACGCAGTGATTTCCATCGTGCAGCAGACCCCGCGCACCGAGCAGCGCCTGCGCAAGAACCCCTTGGGCATCTACGTCAACGGACTGTCGTGGAGCCGCGAACTGGAAGGAAACGAAGGAGCAAAACCATGAATGCGATTTTCCGTAAATCCGTCTTACCGGTGATCCTGCTGGCATCCAGCGTTTTGTTCTCGGGCTGCGCCACGCAGGGCAAGCCGCCGCCGGCCATCTCGCTCGACGAGCCTGTGCAAGCTCAGCTGCTGCCCGAGGCGCCGAAGCCGGTGGAGGTCGTGACCGTGCCCGAGGTGCTGCCGATGCCGGCGCAGATGAAGCCTTTACCGGACGCCAAGCCTGCGGCGGAACCCGCCGATGAAACGGTGCGCGTGGCACGCGCCAATGCCGAGGCGCGCATCGCGCCCACGCGCGAGGGCTACGTCAACGCGATCCAAGTCTGGCCTTTCACCGATGGCGCGCTGTATCAGGTCTATGCGGCCGTGGGCCGCGTGACCGTGATCGCGCTCCAGCCCGGCGAGGAGCTGGTGACGGTCGCCGCTGGCGACACTGTGCGCTGGATCGTCGGCGACACATCGAGCGGCAGCGGCGAGGCGCTGCGCGTCAATGTGATGGTCAAGCCCATCCGCTCGGGCTTGAAAACCAATCTGGTCATCACCACGAACCGGCGTACCTATCTGCTGGAGCTGACCTCGACCGAGAAGACGTGGATGGCTTCCGTGTCGTGGGAATACCCGAAGGACGAGATGCTGGCCCTGCAGCGCCAGGCGCAGGCGGCGAGCAGCGCGGCACCCGTCGATACCGGGCTATCGCTGGAGAAGATCCGTTTCCGCTACGCGGTCAGCGGCAGCAATCCGCCGTGGAAGCCGCTGCGCGCCTTCGATGACGGCGAAAAGGTCTACATCCAGTTCCCGCCGGGCATTGCCCAAGGCGAGCTGCCGCCGCTGTTCGTGATCGGCGCGCAGGGTGACGGGCAGTTGGTGAACTACCGATTCCGCTCCCCGTACTACATCGTGGATCGGCTGTTCGGCGCTGCCGAACTGCGCTTGGGTGGTGACAAGGGCGACGTGGTGCGGATCGAGCGCACCGACGGGGTTTCGGGTGGCACGCGGAGGAACTGACCATGAGCCAGGACGATATTTCCGACCATGCCGCGCCGCAGGCTGGCAAGGTGGCGCCTGAGACGATGGCGCTGCGCGCGCAGCCGCGCCCGGTCACGCGCCTGAACCGGCGCACGCTGGCCATCCTCACCGGCGGCCTGTCGGTCGCCGTACTCGGCGCCACGATCTGGTCGTTGCAGCCGCACCGGCGCGGCGCGGGCGAGCAGACCGAGCTTTACAACGTCGATCGCGTGAGCAAGTCTGAAGGGCTGGACGGCCTGCCGGCCGACTACTCCAAGCTGCAGGTGCCCGAGCTGGGGCCGCCGCTGCCGGGCGATCTTGGCCCGGCCATCGTGAACTCGCAGCAGCCGATGACACCGACCTATGCGCCGCCTGGGCATGACCCCGAGGACGCCTTGCGCAAAGAGGCGGACGCGGCGGCGGCCTCGGCGGTGTTCTTCCGCTCGGGTCAGCAGGGCAAGGCCGCAGCGCCTGCCACAGCCCAAGCCGCTGCGGCTGCGCCGGGCAGCGCCTTCGACCCACTGGCGGCCGGGCCGGCCTCGACGGCGGCCCAGCCTGCCGACCCGACCGCGACGCAGAACCGGCAAGACCAGAAGGAGGCGTTCCTGAAAGGCGGTTCCACGGAAACCCGCAATTCCGGCAGCTTGCAGATGCCGGCCTCGCCGTATCAAGTCATGGCCGGCACGGTGATCGCCGGGGCGCTCGTCACGGGCATCAAGTCGGACTTGCCGGGCGACGTGATCGCCACGGTGACGGAGCCGGTCTATGACTCGGCCACGGGCAAGTTCCTGCTGATCCCGCAAGGCTCGCGCATCCTCGGCAAATACAACAGCCAGGTCAGCTACGGGCAGAGCCGGGTTCAAGTGGTATGGAACCGGATCATCCTGCCGGACACGTCTTCGCTGACCATCGACAACCTTGTGGGCACCGACCCGGCCGGCTATTCCGGCCTCGAAGATGGCGTGGACTACCACTGGGGCCGTATCGTCGCCGGCGCGGCGCTGACGACGCTGCTGGGCGTGGGTGCCGAGCTGGCCGCGCCAGAGAACCGGCAGGACGGCAACCGCATCGTGATCGCGGGGCGCGACAGCGCGCAGGACAGCATCAATCAGGTCGGCCAGGAGATCACCAGGCGCAACATGAACATCCAGCCGACCTTGACCGAACGGCCCGGACTGCCGGTTCGCATCATCGTCAACCGCGATTTAGTGCTGCGGCCGTACCAGCCGCTTTTCTTCAACAGGGGAGCGATGCGATGAGCACGATCAAGAAACTGCGGCTGGGGCCGCTGCCAAAGCTGGAGTCCACGAAGCTGACCTTCGCGTGTCCGGCCAGCTTGAAAGCCGATCTCGACCGCTACGCCGCGCTGCACGCGCAGACCTACGGCGAGGCGGTCGATGCGGCGACGCTGATTCCGCACATGCTGGAGGCATTCATGGCGGGGGATCGGGGATTCAGGAAAGGAACGAGCGCCAAGGTCGTCCCGCAGAAACAGACCTGACGATCTTGCCGCGACTTCAACGACAAAGCGCAGCCCGAGGCTGCGCTTTGTCGTTCCGGGGGCAGTTGGGCTACTATGGAGAAAGGCAAGTCGGCCTGCTGTTGGGAAACGTACCCGATGCAACGCGCCCCGGCTTTCTCCCTCGTCGCTCTTATGTGGCACCTAGCCCAGAACGCAGCAGTCAATCCAAACTGCCCGAAACAGAGCTAACCTAGCGTCCCATATAGAGTTTCAAGCCCTGGGCAATTTTCACCCAGGGCTTGACACGAGCAATTTTTTGTTTCTGCCGGCAGGCCTGGCGTTGGCCACAGCAGGTGCCGGCTTATCTGGCCCGCTGTGCGGGAGCGCGCGCGCCGCAAGATGCTGCCGCTGGCCACCGCTTGTGGACGGGCGGCGCCCAAGTGTGCGGTTTCCGATGTGTCTGCCTGGCGCCTTGGCTGGCGCGCTCAGTCCCGCGTGGCGCGGCGCTGCACGCAGGCGATGTAGGCATCGCCGTCCGGCGGGCGGCCGGCGCGCTGGCTTTCCCACAGCATCTGGCCCAGGCAGTCCATGGTGGCGTGGTGGGCGTCGTGCAGGGAATCCAGCCGTGCTGTGAGCAGCTCGACCGCCTGGCGGATGCCGCGCGGCTGGTCGATGCTGCACTGCTCGCTGATCGACAGGTGCATCGACAGGTGCAGGAACGGGTTGGTCTGCTCAGGTGTCTCGTCGTAGTTGCGGGCCACGGCGGCGTCGGCATCGGCCAGCTCGGCGTGGTATTCGGGGTGCTCGGCGATCCACAGGCTGGCCAGGGTTTCGATGGCCTCCATGGGCTGGCCGGTCTGGGTCTTGGCGTGCACTGCGCAGAGGAAGCGGCGCACATCGGCTTGGGACGGGTTGAACATGGCGCTGAGCGTAGCACGCAGACAAGCCGGCAGCAGGGCGCCGGCGCTCGCCCTTGCGGTGGCGTCCTACACGCGCTGCAGCTGCGCGAGCCTACAGTGGCCGGGCGCTGGCAGGGAAACCGGGGTCTTTGCCGAGCCTTTTTCCAACAACCCCGGATATGGGAGATAAGCCATGAACGCACTGCGTCTGACCGGAGTGGTCCTGATCGTGCTGGGGCTGGCCGGGTTTTTTACCGGCGGTTTCAGCTTTACCAAGGAAACCACACAGGCCAAGCTCGGCCCGCTGGAACTGACCGTGAAGGATAAAGAGACGGTGAACGTGCCCCAGTGGCTGAGCCTGGGTTCGATTGCGCTGGGGGCCGTGGTGCTGGTGCTGGGCTTTCGCAAGCCTTGAACAGGCTCTAAGGGGCGCCAGTCCACAGTGCGGGGGTCAGCTGTGCTGGGTGCCCAGCATGCGCGAGATGGCCTGCGCGGCCTGCAGCAGGGCGGGCAGCATGGTGGCCTGCATGACCTCGGCACTGGAGCGGTTGGCCTGGCCGCTGATATTGAGCGCGGCCACGGTCTGGCCGGCGCGGTTGGTCAGTGGTGCGGCAATCGAAATCAACCCTTCTTCGAGTTCCTGATTGATCAGGCACCAGCCCTGTGTGCGTGCCTGGCGGATGCGCTCCAGCAGGGTGGGCATGTCCATCACGGTGTGCTGGGTGAAGCGCTGCGGGGTCAGGCCCTGCAGCCGCGCCTGCAGCGCGTCGTCGGGCAGGCCGGCCAGCAGCACGCGCCCCATCGATGTCCAGGCGGCAGGCAGGCGCGAACCCACGCCCAGGTTGGTGCGCATGATCTTGTGGGTGGGCAGCCGCAGCACATAGACGATGTCGAGGCCGTCGAGTACGGCCGCCGAGCACGACTCGCGCACCTGTTCCACCAGCGCTTCCATGACCGGTTCGGCCAGGTCCCAGATGGGCATGGACGACAGGTAGGCAAAGCCGAGATCGAGGATGCGCGGGGTGAGGCGAAACAGCCGGCCATCGCTTTCCACATAACCCAGCGTCTGCAGCGTGAGCAGGATGCGCCGCGCGCCCGCGCGGGTCAGCCCGGTCTGTGCGGCCACCTCGCTCAGGGTCTGCTGCGGCGTGGCGGCGCTGAACGAGCGGATCACTTCCAGGCCGCGCGCGAAGGACTGCACGTAGCTGTCGCCGGGTCTGGGGCTGGCAGGAGGGGTATTGGTGTTCATGGAGTGCCCGGTTTATAATTCTTTATGCGAACATTTGTTCATTATACGAACGAATGCGGGCAATTTTTTTGCTACTTCCCGGAAGACTTTCCATGATCAACAAGATAGCGGACTCGGTGGCGCAGGCCCTCTCGGGTGTGAAGGACGGGGCCACCGTGCTGATTGGCGGATTTGGCACGGCGGGCATTCCCGACGAGCTGATCGAGGGGCTGATGGCCCACGGCGCACGCGACCTGACCATCGTCAACAACAACGCCGGCAACGCCGAACAGGGTGTGGCGGCACTGCTCAAGGCGGGCCAGGTGCGCAAGGTCATCTGCAGCTTTCCGCGCCAGGCCGACAGCTATGTGTTCGATGACCTCTACCGCAGCGGCAAGCTCGAACTGGAGCTGGTGCCGCAGGGCAACCTGGCCGAGCGCATCCGCGCCGCCGGTGCCGGCATTGGTGCTTTCTTCTGCCCCACGGCCTATGGCACGGAACTGGCCAAGGGCAAGGAAACCCGCGAAATCAACGGCAAGCACTACGTGCTGGAGTTCCCCATCCATGGCGACGTGGCGCTGATCAAGGCCGAAAAAGGCGATCGCTGGGGCAATCTCACCTACCGCATGTCGGCGCGCAACTTCGGTCCGGTGATGGCCACCGCCGCCAAGACCACGATCGCCACGGTGCACGAGGTGGTGGAACTGGGCGCGCTTGACCCCGAAACCATCGTCACGCCGGGCATCTATGTGAGCCACGTCGTGAAGATCGCCCGCGTTGCCACGCAGGCCGGTGGTTTCAAGAAATCTGCATGAAGTGGGCCTCTGGCGCACAAGGAGAAAGCGTGAGCAGCTATCAAAAACGTAGTAAAGAAGAGTTGGCCAAGCGGGTGGCGCAAGACATCCACGACGGCGCCTATGTCAACCTGGGCATCGGCCAGCCGACCCTGGTGGCCAACCACATCCCGGCGGGCCGCGAGGTCATCCTGCAAAGCGAGAACGGCATCCTGGGCATGGGCCCGGCGCCGGCCGCGGGCAGCGAAGACTACGACCTCATCAACGCCGGCAAGCAGCCCGTCACCCTGCTGCCGGGCGGCGCGTTCTTCCACCATGCCGACAGCTTCGCCATGATGCGCGGCGGCCACCTCGACATCTGTGTGCTGGGCGCCTTCCAGGTGTCGGCCACGGGCGACCTGGCCAACTGGAGCACAGGCGAGCCCGGTGCCATTCCCGCCGTGGGCGGCGCCATGGACCTGGCCATCGGCGCCAAGCAGACCTGGGTGATGATGGACCTGCTCACCAAGCAGGGCGCCAGCAAGATCGTCGAGCGCTGCACCTACCCGCTCACCGGCATCGGCTGCGTCAAGCGCATCTATTCCGACCTCGCCACGCTGGCCTGCACGCCGCAGGGGCTCCAGCTCATCGACAAGGTCGAGGGGCTGGAACACGCCGAACTCGAACGCCTGGTCGGCTTGCCCATCCAGGCCTGAATCTTCCCTCCACATCACCGAACATTGCCATGACCCAAGCCTATATCTGCGACGCCATCCGCACCCCCTTCGGCCGCTACGGCGGCGCGCTGTCGAGCGTGCGCACCGACGACCTGGGCGCCATCCCGCTCAAGGCGCTGATGGAGCGCAACCCCGGCGTGGACTGGGCTGCGGTGACCGATGTGCTCTACGGCAACGCCAACCAGGCCGGTGAAGACAACCGCAACGTGGCGCGCATGTCCAGCCTGCTGGCGGGCCTGCCGCTCGAAGTGCCGGGTGCCACCATCAACCGCCTGTGCGGTTCGGGCCTGGATGCCGTGGGCACGGCCGCGCGCGCCATCAAGTCGGGTGAAGCCGGGCTCATGATTGCCGGCGGTGTGGAAAGCATGAGCCGCGCCCCGTTCGTGATGCCCAAGGCCGAGACCGCCTTCAGCCGCAACAACGCGGTGTATGACACCACGATCGGCTGGCGCTTCGTCAACAAGCTGATGAAGGCGCAGTACGGCGTGGATTCGATGCCCGAAACCGCCGAGAACGTGGCCACCGATTTCGGTATCGAGCGCGAGGCACAGGATCGCATGGCGCTGCGCAGCCAGCTCAGCGCCGTGGCTGCCATCCAGGCTGGCCACCTGGCACGCGAGATCGTGCCCGTGACCATCCCCCAGAAGAAGGGCGACGCGATCGTCGTCAGCCAGGACGAGCACCCGCGCGAGACCAGCCTGGAAGCGCTGGCCAGGCTCAAGGGCGTGGTGCGGCCGGACGGCACCGTGACCGCCGGCAACGCCTCGGGGGTGAACGACGGCGCCTGCGCCCTGCTGCTGGCCGACGAGGCCAGCGCCGCCCGCTACCGCCTGACCCCGCGCGCCCGCGTGGTGGGCATGGCCACGGCCGGCGTGGCGCCGCGCATCATGGGCTTCGGCCCCACGCCCGCCACGCTGAAGGTGCTGGCCCAGACCGGCCTGACCATCGACCACATGGACGTGATCGAGCTCAACGAAGCCTTTGCCGCCCAGGGCCTGGCCGTGCTGCGCGCCCTCGGCCTGAAGGACGACGACGCCCGCGTGAACGCCTGGGGCGGCGCCATTGCGCTGGGCCACCCGCTGGGTGCCAGCGGCGCCCGCCTGGTGACCACCGCCGTGAACCGCCTGCACGAGCATGGCGGCAAATACGCGCTGTGCACCATGTGCATCGGCGTGGGGCAGGGCATTGCCGTCATCCTCGAACGGGTCTGAAGCCATGTCGATGCAAACCATTGACACCGCGGCTGGACACTTTCGCGTTGCCCTGGACGGCCCAGCCGATGCGCCGGTGCTGGTGTTTTCGAACTCGCTGGGCACGACGCTGGAGATGTGGGATGCGCAGGCACAGCACTTCGCCCAAACGCACCGCGTGCTGCGCTACGACACGCGCGGCCACGGTGGCAGCGTGGTGTCGCCCGGCCCTTACCGCTTCGACCAGCTCGGCGGCGATGTGCTGGCGCTGCTGGACGCGCTGGGCATTGCCAGGGCCAGCTTTTGCGGCATCTCCATGGGCGGCCTCACCGGGCTGTGGCTGGGCGTGCATGCGGGCGAGCGCCTGAACCACCTGGTGGTGTGCAACAGCGCCGCCAAGATTGGCACGGCCGAAGGCTGGCAAACCCGCGCCGCGCTGGTGCGCGACAAAGGTACGGCGGCCATGGCCGAGCTGGCCGCCTCGTCGCCCGGCCGCTGGTTCACCGAGCCCTTCATCGCGGCCCAACCCGCACTGGTGGCCCGTGCGCAGGGCTGGATTGCCGGCATTCCCCCCGAAGGCTACGCCGCCTGCTGCGAAGCCCTGGCGCAGGCCGATTTGCGAAGCGCCATCAGCGCCATCCGCGTGCCCACCCTGTTGATTGCCGGCGCCAGCGACCCGGTCACCACCGTGGCTGACGCCCAGGCCATGCAGCGCGCCATCGCCGGCGCGCACCTGGCCGAGCTGCCTGCATCGCACCTGTCCAACTTGGAGGCGCCCGCCGCGTTCGACGCCGCGCTGGCGGCCTTTCTGGCCCCGGGGGCCTGAGCCACCCGCGCACTCGCAACCGATCGGAACCAGCATGAGCACCCCCCCAACAAACCCCGCAGGCGCGCCCGAGCGCGTGCTGATCACCGGTGGCGGTGCCGGCATCGGCGCCGCCATTGCCGAGCGCTGCCGCGCCGAAGGCTACCTGCCAGTGGTCATCGACCGCTTGGTGGATGGCGTGCCTGGCGGCATCCGCGCCGACCTGTCGGACGCGGCAGACACCGCGCGGGCCTTGCAGGAGGCACTGGCCGGCGGCCCCGTCACCCGCTTGGTCAACAACGTGGGCGTGGTGGTACCGGCCGATGCCGAGCACCAGACCATGGCCGAGTTCGACCTGGCCGTGTCGCTGAACCTGCGCTGCGCTTTCCAGTGCATGCAGGCGCTGCTGCCGAGCATGAAAGCGGCCGGCTTTGGGCGCATCGTCAACATGTCCTCGCGCGCTGCGCTGGGCAAGGAGTTGCGCACGGCCTACGCCGCCACCAAGGCCGGCCTGATCGGCATGACGCGCGTGTGGGCGCTGGAGCTGGGCCAGCATGGCATCACGGCCAACGCCATCGGCCCCGGCCCCATCCGCACCGAGCTGTTCGACCGCGCCAACCCGCCCGACGCACCGCGCACCCGCGCCATCGTCGAGTCCGTGCCCGTCAAGCGCATCGGCACGCCCGAGGATGTGGCCCATGCCGCCAGCTACCTGCTGGACGCGCGCAGCGGCTTCATCACGGGGCAGGTCCTGTACGTCTGTGGCGGCATGACCGTCGGCGTGGCAGGGGTCTGACCGCATGGCAGCGCTTGCTGTCGAAGAACACCATGGGCTGCACCCTGGTGAACCCGTTCCTGGTGGACGCGATCTGCATCGCGGCCATCCTGATCCGGCCCCATCTGTGAGGCCTTGACCCTGCCTGTTGCGCCGGGGCGCGCACACGCCCCTTGCAGCAGGCCCCATTCTCCCGAGCAAGACAGAGGAAACCACCATGACCCATTCCACCCACAGCACCTTCCTGGCCGGCCGCCGCCAGGCCCTGGCTGTCCTGGCCAGCCTGGCCGCCGGCACGGCCGCCCTGCCGGGCGCCGCCCTGGCGCAGGCCTACCCCACCAAGCCCATCTCTATCGTTGTGCCTTTCTCGGCCGGCGGCACGACCGACATCCTGGCACGACTGGTGGGTCAATACCTTTCGACTGAGCTGGGCCAGCCAGTGGTGGTGGAAAACAAGGCCGGTGCAGGCGGCAACATCGGCGGACAATATGCTGCCAAGGCCGCAGCCGATGGCTACACCCTGTTCATGGGCACCGTGGGCACGCACGCGATCAACGCCAGCCTGTACAAGAAGATGCCCTTTGATCCCATCAAGGACTTCGCACCGCTGACGCGCGTGGCCAATGTGCCCAACCTGCTGGTGGTCAACCCCAAGCAACCGTTCAAGACGGTGCCCGAAATGATCGCCTATGCCAAGGCCAACCCCGGCAAGATCAACTTCGGTTCCCCCGGCAACGGCGCTTCGCCGCACCTCTCGGGTGAGCTGTTCAAGTCGTTGGCCAAGGTGGATCTCACGCACATCCCCTACAAGGGCAGCGCACCGGCTGTGACCGATCTGCTGGGTAACCAGATCGCCATCATGTTTGACAACATGCCATCGGTGATCCCTCATGTGCGTTCGGGCAAGCTGCACGCCATTGCCATCACCACTTCCAAGCGCTCGGCGGAGTTGCCCGATGTACCGACCATCGCCGAAGCCGGTGTGCCAGGCTATGAGGCCATGTCGTGGTTTGGCATGTTTGCGCCAGCCGCCACGCCCAAGCCGGTGCTGGACAAGCTCACCGGCGCGCTGGCCAAGGTGCTGGCCAACCCCGAGGTGAAGAAAAAGATTGCTGACCAGGGTGGCGAGCCCGTCAATGAGACCCCGGCCCAGTTTGCCACCTTCATCAAGTCGGAATCGGCGAAGTGGGGCAAGGTGGTCAAGGAGTCGGGCGCAAGTCTGGACTGACCGCAACCCGGTTGCTTTGAAATGGATAGCTGCTGGCGCACATGCATGGTGCGCCAGCAGCTATTTTTGTTTCAAAACGCCTGGCGCACGCGCCGCGCGCTCACACCCGCCACGCCGGCAGCTGCCAGTTGCGCCACAGCGCCAGAGCGCGCAGCCCGGCCGTCACCAGCACGCAGGCCAAGAGCGCGGCCCACTCGGGCGCCTGGAACTGGCGCAGCGCCACATCGACCCAGCCGCCGGCAAAGGCGCACAGCGCATAGGGGCGGTGGTCGCTGAAGGCCTGGGGCACCTTGTTGCACAGCACGTCACGCAGCACGCCGCCGAACACCCCGGTGATCAGCCCCATCATGACGGCAATGAGCGGCGGCATGCCCAACGCCATGGCCGCATCCACACCGATGGCGGCAAACAGGCCCAGGCCAATCGCATCGGGCAGCAGCATGGCGCGCTCGGTGGGCTGGAAGTGGCGCTGGCGCATGAACAGCATGGTGCCCACGCACAGTGCCAGGATCCCCCAGACATAGCCCGTGTGACGCACCCAGAAGAAGGGCCGCTGGTCCAGCAGCAGGTCGCGCAGCGTGCCGCCGCCAAAGGCGGCCACGAAGGCCACCACGCACACCCCTACCGCATCCATGCGCTGGCGCGCGGCGGCGATCATGCCCGACAGCGCAAAAGCGACGGTGGCCGCGACTTCCAGCACAAAGCGCAGGGTGTGTATCCACGGGGTTTCTGGCAGGTCCATGGGGATGGCGCGGTGGCGGTCCTGAATGAATTAGCTATTGAATATATAGCTGTCGGCGCTTTTTTCGAAAGCGTCAGAGGCCATCTTGGCTTGAATTCCGTGGCAAACCCTCAGGGGCTGGGCCTTCGGCCGGGGTGGCGTCGGGCGTGTGGCGCTCCTGGCGCTCCTTGGCCATCTGATCGGCCAGCTGGCTGCGCCCTTCGCGGGCCACGGCGATGTATTTGGTGCGGTCCTTGTGGTGGGGGTACATGCGGTCGACCAGCGCGATGTTGTGGGTGCGAAAGCGCTGGGTGATGGCCGTGGCCTCCGAGGGGGGCAGGCCCATCAGCTCCAGCACCGTGTGGGCGCTTTGCAGGCTCGACTCGAACAGCTCGCGCTGCACCAGCGTCACGCCTGCGTCGCGCAGATTGTTCCAATGGGTGATGTCGCGCGCGCGGGCCACGATTTGAAGGTGTGGGAAATGCCCGCGCGCCAGCTTGGCGATCTTGAGGGACTGCTCGGGGTCATCCACCGCCACCACCAGGATGCGTGCGTGTTCGGCGCCGGCAATGCGCAGCAAATCAAGGCGTGTGGCGTCGCCATAGAACACGCGGTAGCCAAAGGTGCGGGCCACTTCCAGCATCTCCACGCTGTGGTCCAGCACGGTGGTGGGAATGCCCTGGGCCAGCAGCACGCGCGAGACGATCTGCCCGTAGCGGCCAAAGCCCGCGATGATGATGGGCGCTTCCTGTGGTTCGGAGATTTCCTCTGCTGCCGGGGCCTTGACATGTGCGTGGCGGCGCAGCAGCGCGCGGTCCAGCAGCACCAGCAGCAGCGGGCTGATCAGCATCGACAGCGCCACGGCGCCAATGAGCAGCGAGGCGGTTTCGGCCGCGAAGATCTTGGCACCCGCCGCGGCCTGGAACACCACGAACGCAAACTCGCCGCCCTGCGCCAGCAGCAGCGTGAACACCGGGCGCTCCTGGTAGGGAATGTGGACGAGCTTGGCCAGCGTGTAGATGGCAACGGCCTTGGCCGCCAGGAAGCCGGCCAGGATGGCCGCCATGAGCCCGGGCGAGCGCAGGATCACGCCGAAGTCGATGCCCATGCCCACGGCGATGAAGAACAGCCCCAGCAGCAGGCCCTTGAAGGGCTTGATGTCGGCCTCCAGCTCGCGCCGGTATTCGCTGTCGGCCAGCAGCACGCCTGCCAGAAATGCGCCCAGCGCCATCGACAGCCCCACCAGCACCATCAGGTAGGCCATGCCCACCACCAGCAGCAGCGCGGCGGCGGTGAAGATCTCGGGCGTCTTGCTCTTGGCGATCCAGCGCAGCACGGGGCGCAGCAGCAGGCGCCCGCCGAGGATGATGGCCCCGATCACGCCGACAATCTTGAGGGCCTCCAGCGCCAGATCGCCGGGGGGGTGCGTGGCGTCGGCAGCCCCGGCCGCGCCCAGCAGCGGCAGCAGGGCCAGGATGGGGATGGCCGCCACGTCCTGGAACAGCAGGATGGAAAACCCCGCCTGCCCGCCGGCTGTGCGCAGCAGGTTGCGCTCGGCCAGCGACTGCAGCGCAATCGCCGTGGACGACAGCGCCAGGCCCAAGGCGCCCACCAGGCTCACGCGCCAGGGCAGGCCGGCCAGCGCACCCAGCGCAAACAGCAAGGCCGTACAGCCCAGCACCTGCGCGCTGCCCGTGCCAAAGATGGGGCGACGCAGCGCCCACAGCCGGCTGGGCTGCAGCTCCAGCCCCACCAGAAAGAGCATCAGCACCACACCGAATTCGGCAAAGTGCAGGATGTCCTGCACATTGCTGACCAGCGCCAGGCCCCAGGGGCCGATGGCGATGCCCGCCGCCAGGTAGCCAATGATGGTGCCCAGCCCGAGCGCCTGGGCAATGGGAACGGCCAGCACCGCAGCGCCCAGGTACAGAAAGCCGTAGGTGAGCCAGGTGGGTGCGTGTTCCATGGGGTGTGTATGGTGGCAGCGCTGCCAGCGCAGAGTGTGGTGCTGATTCTGGCACCGGTGTTGATTGCTATTGTTATGGTGGCTTTGGGTGCGTGGTTGGTAAGGGCGGATTCAAGTCCAGGCGCTGGTGCGTATTTCCGTTCATGTTCTTGGCGCCGTGTGGCCGGTTGCTAAGATGCTGGCCCTTCTTGAGTGGGTTTTTTTCATGGACTTGCAGATCTGGTTGGCATTTTTTGCGGCATCGTGCCTGATAGCGGTGTCGCCGGGCTCGGGGGCTGTGCTGTCGATGAGCCATGGCCTGTCGTATGGCGTGCGCAAGACCGGCGCCACCATCGCCGGGCTGCAGGTCGGGCTGCTGATGATCTTGCTGATTGCTGGTGCGGGCGTGGGATCGCTGCTGCTGGCGTCGGAGCTGGCCTTCAGTGTGGTGAAGGTGCTGGGCGCCTGCTATCTGATCTATGTGGGCTGGAGCCAGTGGCGCGCGGGCGAGGCCTCGCCGCTGCGCGGGGACGACGCAGCACCGGCAGGCCCGTGGCAAAAGCGCTTTCTGACGGGTTTTCTGACCAACGCCACCAATCCCAAGGGCATCATCTTCATGGTGGCCGTGCTGCCCCAGTTCATGACCGACGGCCGCCCGCTGTGGATGCAGCTGCTGGTCATGGCCGCCACCACCGTGGCGGTGGACGTGACGGTGATGCACGGCTACGCTGCCGGGGCCAGCGCGCTGCGCCGCCTGATGCGCAGCGCCAGCGCGGTGCGCACGCAGAACCGCGTTTTTGGCGGGCTGCTGATGGCGGTGGGTGCGGGGCTGTTCTTCGTCAAGCGCGGCGGACAGCATGCCTGAGTGGAGCGATCGCTTGGATGTTGATCGCTGTTCGCGCGGGATGCATGAGCGCTAGCGGCATTTTTCAGATTTTGTTCAACCTGTGATCCCGGGAGGATGTGCCATGCCAGTGGTCGTTGTCGCCAATCCCAAGGGCGGCGTGGGCAAGTCCACGCTGTCCACCAATGTGGCCGGCTATTACGCCCGGCGGGGGCATCCGGTGATTCTGGGCGACACCGACCGCCAGCAGTCCGCCCGCCTGTGGCTGGGCCTGCGCCCGGCCGCCGCCCGCCCCATAGGCGCCTGGGACGCCAGTGCCGACGAGATCACCAAGCCGCCCAAGGGCCGCACGCACGCGGTGCTCGACACCCCGGCAGGCCTGCATGGCCGGCGGCTGAGCGATGTGCTCAAGCTGGCCGACCGCATCGTCGTGCCGCTGCAGCCCAGCGTGTTCGACATCTTTGCCACGCGCGCTTTTCTGGACCAGCTGGCCGAGCACCGCCATGGCGCGGGCGTGCAGGTGGGCATCGTCGGCATGCGGGTGGACGCCCGCACCAAGGCCGCGGAACAGTTGCACCACTTTGTCGACAGCCTGGGCTTTCCCGTGCTGGGCTACCTGCGCGACACGCAGAACTATGTGCACCTGGCGGCGCACGGGCTCACGCTGTTCGATGTGGCGCCCGCGCGCGTGGCGCGCGATCTGGAGCAGTGGCAGGGGATCTGTTCCTGGCTGGATGCCTGAAAGCCAGCCCACAGCGGCGGTGCCCTGCTGTCGCTTGTCCGACAGGCCCGGCGCGGGCCGCGGCGCTACATTGGCTGCATGAAAACCTTCCGCTCCTACTCCGAAGTCAGCGCCTGCGTGGGCCAGGAGGTCGCCGTGACCGACTGGATCACCATCACGCAGGAGCAGGTCAACCTGTTTGCCCAGGCCACGGGCGACCACCAATGGATCCATGTGGACCCCGAGCGTGCCCGGGCCGGGCCGTTTGGCGCGCCGATTGCGCATGGCTTTCTCACGCTGTCGCTGATTCCGCGTTTTTTGGAGCAGGGGCTGCGCATCGAAGGTGCACGCATGGGGGTGAACTACGGCCTGAACCGGGTGCGCTTCACGGCGCCTGTGCCGGTGGGCAGCCGCTTGCGCGCGCGCCTGGTGCTGCAGGCCACCGAAGCCCTGGCGCCTGACGGGCTGCAGATGGCCTGGCTGGTGACAGTGGAGCGCGAGGGCGGGGACAAGCCGGCGTGCGTGGCCGAATCATTGGCGCGCAGCTACGGCGCAGCGCCTTGAGGTGGTTCCACCGCCGGTAATTTGGCGCTGCCCTCAGAGCCTGACACGATCCCCTGCGAGATTGCGAACAGGCGCTCAGAGAACAAGGCCTGCCGGTGCGCGCCTGCAGGCCTGCGTTGCTGGGCGCAGCGCGGCGGACGGCCGGCAGTCTTGCCGCGCCATGGCGTCACTGGTTGCCGGTGACAACGGAGTTGGTCGTCGCTGCGGGCATCGCCCCTGCCTGCACGGGGCCCGGGGGGGTGCCCAGTGGAGCGGGTATGTTGTACCACTCGCGATCACTAGGCATCGTGCCTGCCTTGCGGGCGGCCACCAGCTCGGCAATCACGGTCTCACGGGTCAGTGTGCTCGTGGTGGTCAAGGGATAGTTGGACCATTCGCTATCGCCGGGCAGTGCGGAGTCCGCCTGGGCGGCCAGCGCGCCGACGGCCAGGGCGGCGGCGATGGGCAGGGTGGGGTGTGCATTCATGACGTTTCCTTCAAAAATGGAGCCATTTGCTGCGGGCCAGGCCGGGTTTTGCCCCGGTCTTGTCCGGCCTCGGTGAGTGCCTGCGCATGTACAACCGATCGATGAAGGAGACTGTATAGAGGGATATCTCTTGGTGAAACGGCAATGCGGGCAATGAACAGTTCTTAAAAATGAAATAATCAATGCCTGAATAACATTTTGTTGCCGAAATGGACAGATTGTTGACCATGCGTGTGTTCCAGGCCGTTGTCGAAGAGGGGGGCTTTGCTGCTGCGGCACGGTTGATGGAGTTGTCGCCTCCCGTCGTGACCAGGCTGGTGGCCGATCTGGAGCAGCACCTGGGCACGCGGCTGTTGCAGCGCACCACCCGCAAGCTGGCCTTGACCGATGCCGGCGAGGCCTATCTGCAGCGGGTGCGCGCCATCCTGCACGAAATCGAGGACGCCGAGGCCGCCGCCACGTCAAGCACCCGCGACCTGCACGGCACCATTCGCGTGCTGGCGGCCCCCTTGCTGGCCACGCACTTTCTTGCACCGCTGCTGGCGTCGTGGCATGTGCTGTATCCCACGCTCATGGTCGATATCCTGGTGGATGCGTTGCCTGCGTCGCGGGTGGACGAGTTTGATGTCACTTTCATGGTGGCTGGGGAGGACTACGATGGCAATATCGTGGCCCGGCCCATGGCCCATTGGGAGGCCATCGTCATTGCTGCACCCGCCTATCTGCAGCGCATGGGCGTGCCTGCCGAGCCCGGCGATCTGCAGCACCACGAATACCTGCGTTACTCAGGCCAGCTGGTCCGCTCCCAGAGCGGCACCGCGCAACGGTTGCGGCTGCGGCCCGTGCAGGGCGCGGGCGCGGCGCAGGAGGTGAAGGTGCCTGTGGTGCTGCAGTCCGTCAGCGCTGGCGTGCTGCTGCGCGCCGCGGTGGACGGCATGGGCGTGGCCGTGATGTCGCGGTTGCTGGCGGCCCCCCATCTGGCCAGCGGTGCGCTCGTGCATGTATTGCCCGACTGGATTTTTTCCCGCTATGCCGTGTATGCCGCGCTGCCGTCGCGCCGCATGGTGCCGGCCCGCACCAAGGTGTTTCTTGATTTTGTCAGCGAGCATGCGCAGCATCTGGCGTCCTCGCGCCCTGAAGGCGGCAGGGTGTCAGAGCAATGATTCCAGCGCGGCTGCGGCCGTCACGCCGGGCATGCCGAAGCTGTTCTGGCGCCAGGCTTCGAACACGGTCACTGCGACGGCGTTGGAGAGATTCAGGCTGCGTTGCCCGGCCACCATGGGCAGGCGCACGCGCTGCGCGGGCGGGAAGGTTTCGCGCAACTCGGGGGGCAGGCCCCGCGTTTCCGCGCCAAACACCAGCCAGTCGCCGGGGAGAAAGCAGGTGTCAAAAGCGCTCTGGCTGCCGTGTGTGGTCAGGGCGAACATGCGCGTGAAGTCGGGCTGGGCGCTGCGCAGGAAGGCAGTCCACCCCGGATGCCGTTGCACCTGGGTGTATTCGTGGTAATCCAGCCCGGCGCGGCGCATCAGCCGGTCTTCCATCGAAAAACCCAGGGGCTCGATCAGATGCAACGTGCAACCCGTGTTGGCCGCCAGGCGAATCACATTGCCGGTGTTGGGTGGTATCTCGGGTTCGACCAGGACGATATGGAACATGGCCTGTATTGTCCTGCGGACACACGGATCTGCGCAGCGCCCTCGTAAACAAAGGTTTCAGGCCTGTTCGGTGCGTGCCACCACCAGGGCCGTGATGTGTGCCGCGCCCGCCTGGCGCAGTGCGTGGGCGGCCGCATTCAGCGTGGCACCGGTCGTCATCACATCGTCGAGCAGAACAATGCGCTGTCCTTGCAGGGTGGCCGCGCGGGCGGGCTCGATGGCAAACGCACCCTGCAGGTTGCGCAGGCGCTGGCTGCGCGGCAGGCCACTTTGCGCCTCGGTGGCGCGCAGCCGCAGCAGCAGCATGGCATCCACCTTGGGATCGGCGAGGTGACGGGCCAGCAGGGTGGCCTGGTTGAAGCCACGTTCTTGCAGGCGCTCTCGCGACAGGGGCACCGGCAGTACCCGGTCGGCGGCTTCCAGCGCCGGCTCCACCCAGGGCGTGCTGCGCAGCAGCGTGGCCAGTGCCGCGGCCCAGCCTGGATCGCCGCGGAACTTGAATTCGGCGATGGCGCCGGCCCAGGGGTAGGCATAGTCCACTGCGGCCAGACAGGCATCCAGCGCTGGTGGCTCGCGCAGGCAGGCGCCGCATTCCGCAACGCCTTCGGGCACCGGCAAGGCGCAGCGCGTGCAGCGTGCGCGGGGCTGCGCAAACCGGGCGGCACAACCATCGCACACGCGCCGGGCCGGCCAGGCGTGGCACACGGCGCACTGGCTGGGCAGGTGCTCGACCAGCGCGCCGATGCGCCGTGATGTCCCTGCCAGCATCTTGTAAAGCATGGGGTCAATATACTCGTCTGCCCATCTTTGCCACCATGTCCACCGAGCATCCTCCCACCATCGATCCCGTTGCGGCCGCCCGCTGGCACGCCGCAGCGCCGGCCCAATCTCCCTGGCTGCATGAAGAGGTGGCCCGGCGCATGGACGACCGCTTGCAGTGGATTCGCCTGGCTCCCGCCGCCTGGTGCCATTGGGATGCGGTGCGCGGGGGGCTGCAAGGCCATGCCCTGGTCAGTGCCCGTTATCCCCAGGCGCTTTGCCAGGTGACGGAAACATCACCGCACTGCGTTCCCGCCGCAATGCAGGCACTGGCCCGGCCCTGGTGGAGTCCGACGCGATGGAGTGCGGGGCGCCCGCGTTTCGGCTTGCCACAGGAGGGGAGCGTGCAGATGCTCTGGGCCAACATGGCACTGCACATGGCGAGTGATCCGCAGGCCCTCATCGCCCAATGGCATCGCGCGCTGGCCGTGGATGGCTATCTGATGTTCTCGTGCCTGGGGCCGGACACGGCCAAGGAGCTGCACGCGGTGTATGCCGCGCTCGGCTGGCCGCCCGCCGGCCATGCCTTCACCGACATGCACGACTGGGGCGACATGCTGGTGCAGGCCGGCTTTGCCGAGCCGGTGATGGACATGGAGCGCATCCGGCTGACCTTTGCGACGCCGCAGCGCCTGTTGCAGGAGCTGGCGGAACTGGGGTGCAACCTGCATCCTCAGCGTTTCCCTGCGTTGCGCGGACGCCACTGGCGCAGCCGCCTGCACGAAGTCTTGCAGGAGCAGCTGGGGGATGCGGAACACGATGGGCAACTGGCGCTGACGTTCGAAATCATCTATGGCCATGCCTACAAACCCAGGCCCAGGGTGCGGGTGAGTGCCAGCAGCGCAGTCTCCCTGGAGGACATGCGCTCCATGCTGCGTGAAGGCGGCATGAGGAGTTGATTCGTCACTTCTTGTCAATGATCTGGCGCAAGGGGCGCTACAATTCTCGACGTTTGAGGATTGGTGTCCTTGGCGCGCCGTATCGGTGCCGTGGCCATTTGCAGGGCGGTTGCGTTGACAAGTCTGATTTTTCGTTTTGCTACGGTGTCTGGCCAGCGAATTGACTGGCAACTGGCCCGCAATGGTTTGGCGGAACGTGAACGGATGTGGCAGGGGGCCTTGTTGCTGGCAATGGTCCTGCTTTTCTGGATGGTTGGCAACCGGTGGGGCATGCCTTTGGGTTGGTTTGCCGCTGTCGCGGCAGGAGCGGTCTTCGTCCGGTACGGCCGCCATGCGGCGGATGGCGACAGGATTTGGCTGCAAGGCTCACGCCTGGTGGTGGAGAGGGAGACAGCAGGCAGGCTGGAGCGCGCCGAGTTTGACCGGAGCCGGGTTCGGGTCGAGCCCAGAACCGCAGACCGTTCGCTGATCAGGCTGTCTGCGCAGGGTCGGTCGGTCGATGTGGGGCGCTTCGTGCGCCCCGAGCTTCGCCAGGCCCTGGCATCGGAGATCCGCATGGCCTTGCGCGCTGCCTGACCTCAAGCAGGTGCGCCAAGTGATTGGTTAAATTGAGGCTTAGAAGTAAGTGAGAACTATGAAGAGCATTTCCAACAAGCTGGCTTCTCTGCTGCTGACTGCCGGTGCATGGATGGGCACCGCTGCCCATGCCGTTCAAGACCTGCCCGGCGGCCCTGCGGTCAATCAGCTGAACCTGCATCCCCCTGTCACCAAGATCGCCGAAGAGCAGCATTTCCTGCACTGGATGATGCTGATCATCTGCACGGTGATCTTTGTTGCGGTGTTTGCCGTGATGTTCTATTCGATCTGGAAGCACCGCAAATCCCGGGGTGCCAAGTCGGCCAATTTCCACGAGTCCGTCACGGTGGAAGTGGTCTGGACCGTCATTCCTTTCATCATCGTGATCCTCATGGCCCTGCCGGCCACGAAGGTCCTGGTGGCGCAGAAGGACACCACCAACGCCGACCTGACCATCAAGGCCACCGGATACCAGTGGAAATGGGGCTACGACTACATCACGGGCGAAGGCGAGGGCCTGGCTTTCATCTCCACGCTGGACAGCAGCCACCGCGCCATGTCCGACAGCGGCAACGTGAGCGAAGCACCTGCCAACTACCTGCTCAAGGTGGATAACCCGATGGTGGTGCCGGTGGGCAAGAAGATCCGCATCATCACCACCGCCAACGATGTGATCCATGCCTTCATGGTTCCGGCTTTCGGTATCAAGCAGGATGCGATCCCCGGTTTCGTGCGCGACACCTGGTTCCGCGCCGAGAAGGTCGGTGACTACTACGGCCAGTGCGCCGAGCTGTGTGGCAAGGAGCATGCCTACATGCCCATCCATGTGAAGGTGTTGTCTGCCGAGGATTACAGCCAGTGGGTGGCCGACCAGAAGAAGAAGGCGGCTTCCAAGCTCGACGACCCTGCCAAGGTGTGGGCACTGGACGACATGCTCAAGCGTGGTGAAAAGGTCTATGCCGCCAATTGCGCAGCCTGCCACCAGGCCAACGGCAAGGGCGCTGGCGCCATCAAGCCTCTGGATGGTTCCGCCATCGTGCTGGATGCCGACCATGCCAAACAGATCCAGGTGCTGCTCAAGGGTGTGAACAACGGTGCCATGCCCGCGTGGACGCAACTGAGCGATACCGATATCGCTGCGGTGGTCACCTACACCAAGAACAACTGGTCCAACAAGACCGGACAGCTGGTGCAGCCAGCGGAAATCGTGGCCCAGCGTGGCAAGTAATCACCGCCCCAGAGCATTGAGGAATTCAAAATGAGCGCAGTTCTCGACAACCACGGGCACGCACACGACAGCCACGACCACCATGCACCGTCCGGCTGGCGCCGTTGGGTGTATGCCACCAACCACAAGGACATCGGTACGCTGTACCTGCTGTTCTCGTTCACCATGCTGATGATCGGTGGCGTTCTCGCGCTGCTGATCCGCGCCGAGCTGTTCCAGCCCGGCCTGCAACTGGTCAACCCCGAGCTGTTCAACCAGCTCACCACCATGCATGGCCTGATCATGGTGTTCGGCGCCATCATGCCGGCCTTCGTGGGCTTCGCGAACTGGATGATCCCGCTGCAGATCGGAGCGTCCGACATGGCCTTCGCGCGCATGAACAACTTCAGCTTCTGGCTGATGATTCCTGCCGCGCTGATGCTGGTCAGCTCGTTCTTCATGCCCGGCGGCGCACCCGCTGCCGGCTGGACGCTGTATGCGCCGCTGACGCTGCAGATGGGCCCCTCGATGGACGCCGGCATTTTCGCCATGCACATCCTGGGTGCCAGCTCCATCATGGGTTCGATCAACATCATCGTGACCATCCTGAACATGCGCGCACCCGGCATGACGCTGATGAAGATGCCCATGTTCGCCTGGACCTGGCTGATCACCGCCTACCTGCTGATCGCCGTGATGCCCGTGCTCGCTGGCGCCATCACCATGACGCTGACCGACCGCCACTTCGGCACCAGCTTCTTCAACCCCGCCGGTGGCGGTGACCCGGTGATGTACCAGCACATCTTCTGGTTCTTCGGCCACCCCGAGGTGTACATCATGATCTTGCCGGCCTTCGGCATCATCAGCCAGATCGTGCCCGCTTTTGCGCGCAAGAAACTGTTCGGCTACGCCTCCATGGTGTATGCCACCTCGTCGATTGCCATCCTGTCGTTCATCGTGTGGGCGCACCACATGTTCACGACCGGCATGCCCGTGACCGGCCAGCTGTTCTTCATGTACGCCACCATGCTGATCTCCGTGCCCACGGCCGTGAAGATCTTCAACTGGGTGGCCACCATGTGGCGCGGTTCCATGACGTTTGAAACCCCCATGCTGTTTGCCGTGGGTTTCATCTTCGTGTTCACCATGGGCGGCTTCACCGGCCTGATCCTGGCCATGGCGCCTATCGACATCCAGCTGCAGGACACCTACTACGTGGTGGCCCACTTCCACTACGTGCTGGTGGCCGGTTCGCTGTTCTCCATGTTTGCCGGTGTGTACTATTGGCTGCCCAAGTGGACGGGCGTGATGTATTCCGAAACCCGCGGCCAGATCCACTTCTGGGCTTCGCTGATTTTCTTCAACATCACTTTCTTCCCCATGCACTTCCTGGGCCTGGCCGGCATGCCACGCCGTTACGCCGATTACCCCATGCAGTTTGCTGATTTCAACGCCATCGCATCGGTGGGCGCCTTGGGTTTTGGTTTGGCACAGGTGTATTTCTTCCTTGCCGTGATCGTTCCTGCCATGCGTGGCAAGGGTGCAAAGGCCCCCGCCAAGCCCTGGGACGGCGCGGAAGGCCTGGAGTGGGAAGTCCCTTCGCCAGCACCGTTCCACACCTTTGAAAATCCGCCCAAGCTGGACGCCACGGCAACCCGCGTGATCGGCTGAAAGGCATGTCCATGACCCCCGAGCAAAAAAAGAGCAATCTGCGCATGGCGCTGATCCTGGCGTCCGTGGTTGCCGTCTTCTTCGTCGGGTTCATGGTCAAAGTCGTTCTGCTGTCCCGCTGAGCACCACGCCATGAGCATTCACCGCGAAAACGCCAAGATGGTGGGCAAGCTGGCCGTGATAGCGGCGGGCATGTTCGCCTTCGGCTACGCGTTGATTCCGATCTACAAGCACATCTGCGAGCTGACCGGCATCAATATCCTGTCGCTGTCCGAGCGGCAGGTGCCGGGCAACGGCGTGGCGGGCAAGGACGTGAAGGTGCCCGCCAACACGCAGGTGGACACGAGCCGTACCATCACCGTGGAGTTCGATGCCAATGCACGCGGGCCTTGGGATTTCAAGCCGGCCCAGCGTTCGGTGAAGGTGCATCCCGGCGAGCTGACGACGGTGATGTACGAGTTCCAGAACGTGCAGAACCGCCGCATGGCCGCGCAGGCGATTCCCAGTTACGCTCCACGGCAGGCGGCGGCGCACTTCAACAAACTCGAGTGCTTCTGCTTCAACCAGTACATCCTGGAGCCGGGCGAGAAAAAGCAGTGGCCCGTGGCGTTCGTTATCGATCCGCGGCTGTCCAAGGATGTGACAACCATCACGCTGTCCTATACCTTCTTCGAGGTGGGCGGAAAAACCCCGCAGGCACCCGAGTCCACGGCTGCCGTCTCCCTTCAATCCGTGCAGGAGGGATCATGAGTCCCGTCCATCCCTCGGATTCCGGCGTGCAGCGCAAGGGTTCCCTGTTGCGCACGGTGCGTGCGGTGGCCTGGTCACTGATCGGCCTGCGCAAAGGCAGTGAATACCAGCAGGACCTGCAAAAGATCAACCCCCTGCACATCATTGTGGTGGGTTTGCTGGCGATCTTCCTGCTGGTGCTGTCGCTGATCGCGGTGGTGAACTGGGTGGTCTGAGCCATCGCCTGCCTGCCAACCCCATAACAAAGATTTTGAGATCCAGGAGCTGAAATGAGTGCATCAACCCACGGCACAACACCGTACTACTATGTGCCCGCAGAGTCGCGCCATCCCGTGATGGCGGCCGCAGGCCTGTTTTTTGTGATTCTGGGCGCAGCCCAGTGGATCAACGGCCACAACTGGGGCAAGTATTCCCTGGCCGCCGGCCTGGTGTGGTGGCTGTTTGTGCTCTACCAATGGTTCCGCGATGCCGCCCGTGAGAGCGAAGGCGGGCTCTACGGCCACAAGATCGACCTGTCGTATCGCTGGAGCATGAGCTGGTTCATCTTTTCGGAGGTGATGTTCTTCGGTGCCTTCTTCACGGCCCTGTGGTGGGCGCGTGCGCACTCGGTGCCGGCGCTGGGCAGCCTGGACAATGCCATGCTGTGGCCCGACTTCAAGGCGGTGTGGCCCAGCATTGCGGCAGGTGCCACGGCATCCCCTGCCGGCATCGTCGAGCCCTTCCAGACCGTGGGCCCTTTCTGGCTGCCCACGATCAACACGGCATTGCTGCTGAGTTCGGGTGTGACGCTCACCATTGCCCACCATGCGCTGCGTGAAAACCACCGTGGCAAGACCATTGCGTTCATGTGGGCCACTGTGCTGCTGGGCTTTGTCTTCCTGTGCGTGCAGGGCTATGAGTATTTCCACCTCTACACCGACCTGAACCTCAAGCTCAGCTCGGGCGTGTTCGGCTCCACGTTCTTCATGCTGACGGGTTTCCACGGGTTCCACGTGTTCCTGGGCATGCTGATGCTGCTGGTCATCACCTTGCGCCTGCAAAAGGGGCACTTCACGGCCGACAAGCATTTCGGCTTCGAGGGTGCCGCCTGGTATTGGCACTTTGTCGATGTGGTGTGGCTGGGCCTGTACATCCTGGTGTACTGGATGTAAGACGGCCATGCCGTATCCAAAAAAGCGCCGCAAGGCGCTTTTTTGTTGCGCGCAATGGTGTCTTACCGCGTGGCGGGCAGGCCCGTCGGCTGGATGTAGCCCAGTTGCCATGCGAGCAGGATGCAGATGAACAGAACGATCGAGAGCCCCACCCGAAATGCGAGGGCCTTGGCCATGTGGCTGCCCTTGGCCTTGTCGTTGCGTCCGTTACGCATCATGAAAAAAAGGGCAGAGGCCAGACTGGCGAGAATGGCAAGAAACGCCACAGCGACAAGATATTTCATGGAGCACATTATCCCGTGACACCTGTTTCACGCACCTGGGGCCTGCGTTTCTGGCTGATCACCGTCGCTGCCGTGGCCGCCATCCTGGTGACCGCCTCCTTGGGGCGCTGGCAGCTGTCGCGCGCCGCGCAAAAGCAGGACCTGCAGTCGCTGCTGGACCAGCGGGCCGCCCTGGCCCCCATCGACAACCAGCAGCTGCGTGGGCATGCTGGCGGTGCGGATGGCGCGCAGGACCTGGTCCATCGGGCGGTGCTGCTGCAGGGGCGCTGGGTGCCGGAGCACACGGTGTACCTCGACAACCGGCAGATGCAGGGCCGCCCCGGCTTTTTTGTGCTGACACCGCTGCGGCTGGAGGGCAGCGATGCGGTGGTGCTGGTCCAGCGCGGCTGGGTGCCTCGCAACTTCCAGGACCGCCAGCAGCTGCCCCTGGTTCAGACAGCGCCAGGTGCGGTGCAGTTGGCCGGGCGCATCGCACCGCCGCCATCGCGTCTGTACGAGTTCCAGGGTGCCGACAGTTCGCAGGGGTCTTCCCGCATCCGGCAAAATCTCGACTTCACCGCCTTTCGCACCGAGACAGGCCTTGCGCTGATGAATCTGTCGGTGCTGCAGACGGGCCCCGCCAGCGAGGGTCTGCAGCGGGACTGGCCCGTGATCGGTGCCGGTGTCGATAAACACTACGGTTACGCATTCCAATGGTTCGGGCTCAGCGGCCTGATTGCACTTCTCTATGTCTGGTTCCAACTCGTCCGACGCTTCCTTCGCCCGCGCCCCCGGCCTCCCGCCTGAGGCAGGAGGCGATCATCCCCTGGGCCTCACGGTGCATACGCTTCCCGAGGCGGGCAGCGCCGTGGCCCATGCCCAGAACACTCGCCACGGTCGCTGGAAGATGCTGGCGGTGCTGCTGGTCTGCGCCGCCCCGGTGATCGCTTCGTATTTCACGTACTACGTGGTGCGCCCCGAGGGTCGCCGCAATTACGGCGAACTGGTGCAGCCGCAGCGCCCCTTGCCCGATCTGGCCACGGCCGCGCTCGATGGCGCGCCCGGCCAGCTGCCGGCGCTCAAGGGCCAATGGCTGCTGGTGAGCGTGGCAGGCGGGGCCTGCGATGCCCAGTGCCAGCAGCACCTGTATCTGCAGCGGCAACTGCGCGAAAGCGTGGGCAAGGAGAAGGACCGTGTGGACTGGGTCTGGCTGGTGACCGATGCCGCCCCCCTGCCGGCGGACCTTTCTGCGGCCCTGCGAAAGGCCACGGTGCTGCGGGTCGATGGCGGGGCGCTGGCCCAGTGGCTCGAACCCGCAGCGGGACACGCGCTGGCCGAGCACCTCTACCTCGTGGACCCCATGGGCAACTGGATGATGCGTTTTCCGGCAGGCATGGATGCTGCCGGGGCCGCCAAGGCCAAGCGCGACCTGGAGCGCCTGCTGCGCGCATCGTCCTCCTGGGATGAGGCCGGACGGCCAGGGCAACCCTGATGAACGCCCAACCGCTTTACGACCTGGCGCCGCTGGCGCAGGTGATGCTGCTGGGCATCGTGATCGCGCTCGGGCCCCTGGCATGGGTGGCCTGGCGCAACCGCGGCGGCGATCGGGGGCGCCGTCTGCAGGCCTTGACGGTGCTGACGCTGTTCCTGACCTTTGACCTGGTGCTGTTTGGCGCGTTCACCCGGCTCACCGATTCCGGCCTGGGCTGCCCCGACTGGCCGGGATGCTATGGCAGCGCCAGCCCGGTCGGTGCGCGGGCCGATATTGCGGCGGCGCAGCAGGCCATGCCCACCGGACCGGTGACGCACGGCAAGGCCTGGGTGGAAATGATCCACCGCTACCTCGCCACCGGCGTGGGTGTCTTGATCATCGTCCTCACTGTTTCCGCCTGGGTACAGTGGCGGCGGGCCAGGGCCGGCGGCGGTGTGCCGCAGCCCGCGCTGGGCCCATGGTGGCCCACCTTCACCCTGGTCTGGGTGTGCCTGCAGGGTGCATTTGGTGCGCTCACGGTCACGATGAAGCTGTTTCCCGCCATCGTCACGCTGCATCTGGCAGGCGGCCTCGTGCTGCTGGCCCTGCTGTGCGTTCAGGCGGTGTGCCACACGCAGGTGGCCAGGGGCGTGCAGCCCGCCGCGCTGGCCACACCGCTGCGCGTTGGCGTGCTCGTCACCGGCATCCTGGTGGCGTTGCAGATCGTGCTGGGGGGCTGGGTCAGCACCAACTATGCGGTGCTGGCCTGCACGGCCTTTCCCACCTGCCAGGGCAGCTGGTGGCCGGTGATGGATTTCGCGCAGGGGTTCCAGATCTGGCGGCCGCTGGGGCTGCTGCAGGACGGTAGCCACATCAGCTTTGCCGGCCTCACGGCCATCCACTATGCGCACCGCCTGATGGCCTATGTGGTGCTGCTGGCGCTGGCCTGGCTGGCCTGGCGCCTGCACCGGGCCGCTGCGCTGCGCATGCAGGCGCGGTGGCTGGCGGGCCTGGCCCTGCTGCAGCTGGCCACGGGCCTGAGCAATGTGGTGCTGGGATGGCCCCTGCTGGCGGCCGTGCTGCACACGGGGGGCGCCGCTGCCCTGGTGGTGGTGTTGACCTGGGCGGCCGCGTCCAGCCGGACGGCCCGCACACCCCTTGAGTCTTTGGCACCCTCGCGTGCATCGAGAGTTTCCGCATGAGTATTGCCTCCACCCTTACAGCGCCCTCGCGCTTTTCGCAGTTCTACGCGCTGACCAAACCGCGCGTGGTGCAACTCATCGTGTTCTGCGCCCTGATCGGCATGGTGCTGGCTGTGCCGGGCCTGCCCACGCTGCGGCAACTGGGGCAGATGGCGCTGGCCTGTGCCGGCGTGTGGCTGGTGGCGGGTGCTGCCGCGGCCTTCAACTGCATCGTCGAGCAGGGCATTGATGCCCGGATGAAGCGCACCTCCTGGCGACCCACGGCCAAGGGCGAGCTGTCCAACACGCAAACCCTGCTGTTCTCGGCCTTGCTGTGTGCGGCTGGTTCGGCCTTGCTGTATTTCTGGGTCAATCCGCTGACCATGTGGCTTACCTTCGCCACCTTCGTGGGCTATGCGGTGGTGTACACGGTGATCCTCAAGCCGCTGACGCCGCAGAACATCGTGATCGGTGGTGCATCGGGCGCCATGCCTCCCGTGCTGGGCTGGGCGGCCATGACGGGCGATGTGGGTCCTGAGGCGTTGATCCTGTTCCTCATCATCTTCCTGTGGACGCCGCCGCATTTCTGGGCGCTGGCCCTTTACCGGGTGGAGGACTACCGCAAGTCGGGCCTGCCGATGCTGCCGGTGACGCACGGCAACGAGTTCACGCGCCTGCAGGTGTTTCTGTACACGCTGATCCTCTTTGCGGGCTGCCTGATGCCTTTCATCTACGGCATGAGTTCGTGGATCTACCTCGTTGCCGCCGTGCTGCTGAGCGCCGGGTTCTGTGGCTACGGCTTTGCCCTGTGGCGCAATTACTCGGACGCCCTGGCGCGCAAGACCTTTCGTTTTTCCCTCATCCACCTGAGCGTGCTGTTTGCCGCGCTGCTGGTGGACCACTATGCGCTGTGAACACCATGCACAAAAGAAATGCCCTTCAATTCATCGCTATCAGCGCTTTATCCATCGGCGCTGGTGTCCTGTTGACTGCCTGTTCTGAAAAGAAGACGGAGTTTCGCGGGGTGGACATCACCGGGGCTGACTACGCACGCGATATTCCGCTCACCGACCACAACGGCCACAAGCGCAGCCTGCAGGACTTCCGGGGCAAGGTGGTGGTGGTGTTCTTTGGCTACACCCAATGCCCCGACGTGTGCCCCACCTCCATGCAGGAGCTGGCCGAGGTCAAGCAGATGCTGGGCAAGGACGGCGATCGCCTGCAGGGCATCTTTGTCACCGTGGACCCCGCGCGCGACACCCCCGAGGTGCTGAAGGCCTACATGGCCAACTTTGATCCCAGCTTCCTGGCGCTGTCCGGCACGCCCGAGCAGATCGCCGCCGTGGCCAAGGACTTCAAGATCTACTTCAAGCAGGTCGATGGCAAGACCCCCACCAGCTACACCATGGACCATTCGGCTGGCAGCTACGTGTACGACACGGCAGGCCGCCTGCGCGTTTACAACCGCTACGGCAGCGGCGCGCAGGCGCTGGGCGCCGATGTGAAGGCCCTGCTGCAGGAAGCCGGGTAACGGCGCCAGGCGCGCCGCCCGCGCCAATCCCCTGGGTTGGCGCCTTATTCGGCCTTGATGCCTTGTGATTTGATCACTGCGCCCAGCACGCGCGCATCGGTCTGGATGCGTTGGGCGAGCCCTTCGGCGGTGGTGCCGGTCACCTGCCAGCCTTGCTGGAACAGCTTGGCGCGCACGTCCGGGCTGCGGGCGATTTCGCTGAACAGCGCCGACAGGCGCGCCACCACCGGCCGGGGCAGAGACCGCGGGGCGGCCACCGCGTTCCAGATTTCGAGGTTGAAGTCCTTCACGCCTGCTTCGGCCAGACTGGGATATTCAGGCACCAGCGTGCTGCGCCCGCTGGAGGTGATGCCAATCACGCGCAGTTTGCCCGCACGGGCCTGCGCGGCCGCCATGGCCGGGGGCAGCAGGGCCAGCTGGATCTGGCCGCCGATGATGGCGTTGATGACCTGTGGGTTGCCCGGGTAGGGCACATGCACCGGCTGAACACCAGCCTTGCCTTTGAGCAGTTCCATGCCGATGTGGGCCACCGTGCCCACGCCCGGTGTGCCATAGCTCCAGCGGTCGCCGCTGGCGCGTGCGGCCTCAAAAAACTCCTGTGCGGTGGCGCCCGGTGCGTTGGCCGGTGCGGCCAGGGCCAGCGGGGCCGTGGCAAGCAGACTGATCGGGGCCAGGTCCTTGAGCGGGTCGTAGTGGATCTTGGGGTTGATCAGCTTGGCAATCGTCAGGTTGCCGTTGATCATGATGCCCAGGGTGTGGTCATCGCTGGCCTTGGCCACGGCATCGGCGGCGATGTTGCCGCCAGCACCCACCTTGTTTTCCACAATCACCGGCTGCCCCAGGGCCTTGGCCAGCGGCTCGGCCAGGGTACGTGCCACCAGGTCGGGGGATGATCCGCCCGGAAAACCGACCACCAGCTTGACGGGCTTGCTGGGCCAGCCCGGTGTCGCCGGGGCCGCGGTGGATTGTGCAAGGGCGGGGCTGCAGGCCGCGGCAAGGGCCAGTGCCAGTGCGGCGCGGCGCAGGGGGGATGGGGTCATCAAAAGATCCTCCGGTCATGGACAGGCGCACAGGCATTTGCGGGCACCCAAAAAAAAGCGCGCAACCGCAGTCGCGCGCTGAATGATCTCTGCGGTCCGGTCGGCGGACAGCCGCCGTTCAGGCGTAATCGGCCAGCGCGGCCTTCATCTTCTTCATGGCGGCCACTTCGATCTGGCGGATGCGCTCGGCGCTCACGCCATACACGGCGGCCAGCTCGTGCAGCGTCATGCCGCCCGAACCATCATCGTTCACCCTGAGCCAGCGCTCTTCCACGATGCGGCGGCTGCGCTCGTCCAGGCTGGCCAGTGCCGTCGCAATGCCATCGGTGGCCAGCGCATCGCGCTGGCGCGACTCGATCATGGCCGTGGGCTCGTGCGAGGCATCGGCCAGGTAGGCAATGGGGCCAAAGGCTTGCTCGCCATCGTCCGAGGGTGCGGGGTCCAGCAGCACATCGCCACCCGACAGGCGGGTTTCCATCTCGATGACTTCCTCGCGCTTGACATTGAGCTGCGCCGCCACAGAGTCGATTTCGCGGTCCGACAGGGTGTCGCGGAGCGTGCTGGCATCGGCTGCCGCCGCATCGGCCTTGAAACCCTGCTTCATGGACCGCAGATTGAAGAACAGCTTGCGCTGCGCCTTGGTGGTCGCCACCTTCACCATGCGCCAGTTCTTCAGGATGTATTCGTGGATCTCGGCCTTGATCCAGTGCATGGCGTAGCTCACCAGGCGCACGCCCTGGTCGGGGTCGAAGCGCTTGACGGCCTTCATCAGGCCCACGTTGCCTTCCTGGATCAGGTCGCCATGGGGCAGGCCGTAGCCGAGGTACTGGCGTGCAATCGACACCACCAGGCGCAGGTGCGACATCACCAGCCGGCCGGCGGCGTCCACATCGTTGTGCTCGCGCAGCTGGCGGGCGTAGGTCTGCTCTTCTTCATGGGTGAGCAGGGGCAGGCGGTTGACGGCCGAGATATAGGCGTCCAGGTTGCCCAAGGGCGGCACCAGTGCCCATGCATTGGCGGGGGCCAAAGTCGTCGTTGCGGTTCCAGATGGCAATGTCATTCCAGGAATCCTTTCCTCTAAGCCTTCATGTTAGCACTCTGTTGGAGGGAGTGCTAAGCCCGGAGTTCCCGTCCGGTTGTTCCAAAGTGCCTGATTCTAGATACATCTATCAAATTGGCTTTAAACGCAATACCAGAAATATCTTGTAGCTATGAATAGATGAGCGTTTGAAGACCTGTTTACACTGCCCTCTGTTCCTTTTGCAGGGGGGGGAGTTCCATGGCAACAGGCGTTGATCCGGTGGATATCCGCATGGTCACCACCACGGTGGCCAGCGCGGCAGACGCGCGCCGGCTGGCGCAGGCGGTCATGCAGGCGCGGCTGGCGGCCTGTGTGCAGGTGCAGGCCATCACCTCGCACTACCACTGGCAGGGCGCCCTGCACGAAGAATCGGAATGGCGGCTGGACTGCAAGACCATGCCGCGCGCCACCGCTGCATTGCTGGCGCTGCTGCAGGCGCTGCACCCCTATACGCTGCCGCAGCTGGTGGTGCAGGCGCTGCAGGCCACGCCGGCCTATGTGCGCTGGGTGGATGGCGAGGTGGCCGCCGGGGTGTGACGTTCAGGTCAGCAGGGCTTGCGCGAATTCGCGCGCGTTGAAGGTTTCCAGGTCTTCGAGCTTTTCGCCCACACCGATGAAGTACACGGGAATAGGGCGCTCCTGCGCGATGGCGGCCAGCACACCGCCCTTGGCCGTGCCGTCGAGCTTGGTCACGACGAGGCCGGTGAGCTGCAGGGCATCATCGAACGAGCGCACCTGGGCCAGCGCGTTCTGGCCGGTGTTGCCATCGATCACCAGCAGCACCTCGTGGGGCGCCGTGGCGTCGGCCTTGGTGACCACGCGGCGGATCTTCTTCAGCTCTTCCATCAGGTGCAGTTGCGTGGGCAGGCGGCCGGCCGTATCCACCAGCACCACGTCCTTGCCGCGCGCCTTGCCGGCAGTGACGGCATCAAAGCTCACGGCAGCCGGGTCGCCGCCCTCCTGGCTGACGATCTCGACGGTGTTGCGGTCGGCCCATACCCCGAGCTGTTCGCGCGCGGCGGCGCGGAAGGTGTCGGCCGCCGCCAGCAACACGCTGGCCCCCTCGTTGGCCAGGTGCTTGGTGAGCTTGCCGATCGAGGTGGTCTTGCCCGCGCCGTTGACGCCCGCCACCATGATCACGGTGGGCTGGTGCTCGCCAATCACCAGGGCCTTTTCGAGTGGGCGCAGCAGATCGGCCAGTGCGTCGGCCAGCAGGCCCTTGACGGCGGCGGGATCGGTGGTCTTGCTGTCTTTCACGCGGCGTTTGAGGTCATCCAGCAGGTGCTGCGTGGCCTTGACGCCGGTGTCGGCCATCAGCAGGGCTTCTTCCAGCTCTTCATACAGGGCATCGTCGATCTGGGTGCCGGTGAAAACGGTGGCGATGCTGGAGCCCGTCTTGCGCAGTCCGGCCTTGAGGCGGTCGAGCCAGCCCTTGCGTTCGGCGGGCGTGGGCGGCTGCTCGGTGGCGATGGGCGCCAAAGGCAGGGGCGGCGCGGTGACAGCGATGGGCGCGGCCGCCACCATGGGCGCCACGGGGGTGGACACAGGCGCCGGCACCGGCAGCTCGGCTGGCGGCGGTGCAGCCACCGGGACTGCTTCAGGTGCGGGAGCAGGCGTTTTGGCGGCAAACGGGTTGCGCAGCCAGCCAAGGCCACCGCTGGCCGCCGGCGGGGCCGGTGGGGGCAGGGGGGGGACGGAGGGCGTTGGCAATGGCGCGGGCTGCGTGACCGGGGCGGTGGGCGCCTGCTGCACTGCAGGCATTACCGCCGGTGGCGTGGGCGCGGCAGCCGGTGCTGCAGGGGTTGCAGGCGCAGCCGCAGCGGGCTGCGCGGGCGTGGGGGCGGGTTTTTTCTTGAAAAAACTGAACATTGGCGGGTACTTAGAATCACTCCATTCTATGAAACGTGCTTTCACCCTTCTGGGCCTGCTGGCCTGCCTGAGTGCCGGGGCGCAAATCCCGGTGTCCACCGCCCTTTCTGCCACCCCTGCCGCGAACCCGCCAGCGGCCCCCAAGGCCACGGCTTCCGGGGCGCAGCAATTCACGCTGGCCAACGGCATGCAGCTCATCGTGCAGCCCGACCGGCGGGCGCCCACTGCGATGCACATGGTGTGGCTGCGCGTGGGTTCCATGGACGAGGTCGATGGAACCTCGGGCGTGGCCCATGTGCTCGAACACATGATGTTCAAGGGCAGCAAGACCGTGCCGCCGGGCGAGTTTTCGCGCCGCGTGGCGGCCCTGGGCGGACAGGAAAACGCCTTCACCAGCCGCGACTACACGGGCTATTACCAGCAGATTCCCTCCAGCCGGCTCGAAGACGTGATGCGCCTGGAGGCCGACCGCTTCGCGCACAACCAGTGGCCCGACGCCGAGTTCAAGAAAGAGATCGAGGTGGTCAAGGAAGAGCGCCGCATGCGCACCGAAGACCAGCCCCGCGCCGTGCTGGCCGAGCAGCTTTTTGCGACCACTTTCATCGCCTCGCCCTACCGCCGCCCGGTGGTGGGCTGGATGAGCGACCTCGATGCCCTGACGCCCGAGGATGTGCGCCATTTTCACCGCCAGTGGTATGTGCCGGGCAACGCGGCCGTGGTGGTGGCCGGCGATGTGGACGTGGCCCAGGTGCGTGCCCTGGCCGAAAAATACTACGGCCGCCTGCCCGCCCGCGCCGTGCCGACGCGCAAGCCGCGTGCCGAGCCCGTCCAGCAGGGCTTGCGCCGCATTGCCGTCAAGGCACCGGCCGAGCAGGCCTACGTGGCCCTGGCGTTTCGGGTGCCCGGCATGGAGCGCGTCGAGGCGCTCACCGACGGCGACCGCGATGCCCTGGCGCTGATGGTGTTGTCGGCCGTGCTCAGTGGCTACGACGGCGCCCGTCTGGAGCGCGCCCTCAGCCAGGGCCCGCAGCGCGTGGCCGACAGCGCCAGCAGCTCGGCCATGGTGACCGGGCGCGGCCCCAGCCTGTTCCTGCTCAGCGGCGTGCCCGCCGAGGACAAGACGGCGCAGCAGGTCGAAGACGCCCTGCGCGCCGAAGTCGCCCGCGTGGCCCGCGAGGGCGTGAGCGAGGCCGAGCTGTCACGCGTCAAGACCCAGTGGATTGCCTCGACCGTGTACCAGCGCGACTCGGTGCACGGACAGGCCCAGGACCTGGGCAGCAACTGGGTGCAGGGGCTGCCGCTCGATGCGGAAGAGCGCCTGCTGGCCCTGCTGCGCACCGTGACGCCCGAGCAGGTGCAGCAGGTTGCGGCCCGGTATTTTGGTGACGACCAGCTCACGGTGGCCACGCTGCTGCCGCAGCCGCTGGACGCCAAGCCCCGGCGCGCCGCGCCGGCCGCGGGTGCCCCGCGCCACTGAATCCGCACCACCAGGCATTGCATGATGACTATGAAAAAAATAGCTGCCAGCGCTTTATTCATAAGCGCCGGATCCCTTTTTTTTGCCAGTTCAGCCTGGGCGCTGCTGCCCATCCAGCACTGGACCGAAACCAGCGGCGCCCAGGTCTGGCTGGTGGAAAGCACCGTCATCCCCATGGTGGATGTGCAGCTCGACTTTGATGGCGGCAGCCGCCGCGACCCGGCCGATCGGGCGGGCCTGGCCGGCGCCGTGGCCTCCATGGCCTCCAAAGGCGTTCTGGGCATGGCTGGCGGATCGGGTGTTGCCGGCGAGGGCGCACCGCTGGATGAAAACGCGCTGGGCGAGGCCTGGGCCGACCTGGGCGCCAGCTTCGAGGCCAGCGCCGGCAGCGATGGGCTGCACTATTCGCTGCGCTCGCTGACCGACCCCGCGCTACTGCAGCGCGCCGCTTTGCTGGCCGCCCGCCAGATGGGCGAGCCCAGCTGGCCGGCCGATATCTGGCAGCGCGAGCGCGCCCGCTGGAGCGCCAGCATCAAGGAATCCCGGACCCGCCCTGCCACCGTGGCGGGCGAAGCCTTTGCCGCTGCGGTGTACGGCAGCCACCCCTACGGCTACCGCGCCACCGAAGACACGCTGGCACGCATCGAGGTGGCCGACATGCAGGCCTTCCATGTGCGCACCGTGGCCGCCTGCCGGGCGCGCGTGAGCATCGTGGGCGCCGTCAACCGCGCGCAGGCGCAGACCCTGGTGGCCACGCTGCTGTCGCGCCTGCCGGCGCGCACGGCGGCAGAATGCGCGCCGCTGCCGGCCGTGCCCGAGGTGGCCGCGCTCAGCGCACCGGCCGAGCAGCGCATTCCCTTTGCCTCGGCCCAGGCCCATGTGCTGATCGGCCAGCCCGGCTTTGCGCGCCGCGACCCCGACTTTCTGGCGCTGCTGGTGGGCAACCACATCCTGGGCGGCGGGGGCTTCACCTCGCGCCTGACCAACGAGGTGCGCGAAAAGCGCGGCCTGAGCTACAGCGTGTACAGCAGCTTTGCGCCCGGCCTGCATGCGGGCGCGTTCAGCATCGGCCTGCAGACCCGGCCCGACCAGGCAGCGCAGGCCGTGCAGGTCTCGCGCGATGTGCTGGCGCGCTTCGTGCGCGAAGGCCCCACCGAGACCGAGCTGCGCGCCGCCAAGGACAACCTGATCGGCGGCTTCGCGCTGCGCATCGACAGCAACAAGAAGCTGCTGGGCAACGTGGCCAACATCGCCTGGAACGGGCTGCCGCTCGACTACCTGGAGCACTGGGCGGCGCGTGTCGAGGCGCTCACCGTGGCCGACATCCGCGCCGCCATGGCGCGCAAGCTGCAGCCCGAGCGCATGGTCACCGTGGTCGTGGGAGGCCAGCCATGAGCCGCTCCAGCCTGCGCCTGGAAACCCTGCCCGGCGGCCGCCTGGCCCGTCCGGCCAGGAACGTCCCTGCGGCCGAGCCCGACGCTAAGGAGTCCAAGGCAGCCAAAGCGGCCAAGAGCAGCGCCAGGAAAGACGCCGCCCCCCAGGCTGCGGGTGAAATCCGCATCATCGGCGGCCAGTGGAAGCGCACCCGCCTGTCCGTGGCCCAGCGCCCGGGCCTGCGCCCCACGCCCGACCGCGTGCGCGAAACCCTGTTCAACTGGCTGGGCCAGGACCTGACCGGCTGGCATTGCCTGGATGCATTTGCCGGCACCGGCGCGCTGGGGCTGGAGGCGGCTTCGCGCGGCGCTGCCGCCGTGCAGCTGGTGGAAAACGACGCCACCCTGGTGGCCCAGCTGCACAAGCTGCAGGCCCGCCTGGCGGCCACGGCCGTGCATGTGCAGCGCGGCGACGGCATTGCCGCGCTGCGGCAGGCGGCGCCGGCCAGCCTGCACCTGGTGCTGCTCGACCCGCCGTTTGACAGCGCCTGGTTCGAGCCCGCCCTGCAGGCCGCCGCCAAGGCCGTGGCGGCAGATGGCTTTGTTTACCTGGAGGCACCGCAGGCCTGGACCGACGAAGCACTGGCCCCGTTCGGGCTGGTGGTGCACCGCCACCTGAAGGCGGGTGCGGTCCATGCGCACCTGCTCCAGCGGCGCGTGGCGGGTTGACGGTACTGCACTCGATAGCTATAAAAATAATAGCTTGTGGCGCTTTCTGTATAAACGCCAGAGCCTTATTTTCTTTAAAAAAAGGGGGGCGTGCACCGCGCCTCCTGCGCGTTGCAGTGCGCTGCATAATCCGCCCACGCGGCCCGGCCGGCCCCTGAGGGGCCGGGCCCCAAGTCCATCTGCCCACCAGGAGACCCCAGCCCATGGTCCACAACGTGCTCGCCATCTACCCCGGAACCTTCGATCCCATCACGCTGGGCCATGAAGACCTGGTGCGCCGCGCGGCGAAACTGTTCGACCGGGTGATCGTTGCCGTGGCCATTGCCCACCACAAAAAGACCCTGTTCAGCCTGGACGAGCGCATGGACATGGCGCGCGAGGCGCTGCGCGACTGCCCGCAGGTGAGCGTCGAGCCCTTTGACGGCCTGGTGACCGAGTTCACTGCCGCGCGCGGCGGCACGGCCATGCTGCGCGGCCTGCGTTCGGGCACCGATTTCGACTATGAATTCCAGCTGGCGGGCATGAACCGCGCACTGGTGCCGCACATCGAGACGGTGTTCCTCACCCCCAGCAGCCAGCACCAGTTCATCAGCAGCACGCTGGTGCGCGAAATTGCCACATTGGGCGGCGACGTGGCGCAGTTCGTCTCGCCTGGTGTGCACGGGCAACTGATGCGCAAGCTCAATCGTTCAGTGTCGGCTTGAGCGTTTCAGCCCGCGCTGGTCTGCGCCAGCAGATCGTGCACGAAGCGCAGCTTGCGCAGCGCGCCGGGCGACAGGGCAAAGGGGTAGGCGTCGCCCTGCCCCAGGCTGCGGTTCAGGCTGTTGAGCAGCAGGGTCAGGGGCACCCACTGGCGCACCATGCCGTCAAACGCGGGTCGTGGGCTGGCAAAGGGGTCGCTCACCTGGTGGTGCTGGGCGGCATGCGGGTCGGGCACGGACAGGCGGGTCTGGTAGCTGGCCGCCGTTTCGAGCAGGTCCACCATGTGCAGGTAATGCGCCCAGGTTTCGGCCCAGTCTTCCCAGGGGTGCGAGGCCGCGTAGCTGCTCACATGGTGCGGGCGCCAGTCGCCCGCTTCGCTGCCTTTGGCGTAGTGGGCGCGCAGGGCGGTGGCGTAATCGAGGCGCTCATCGCCAAACAGGCGGCGAAAGGCCTCCAGGCGATGGCCGTCGCGCACCAGCTGGTCCCAGTAGAAATGGCCCGATTCATGGCGCAGGTGGCCAATCAGGGTGCGGTAGGGCTCGCCCAGCGCCACGCGCCGCCGCGCGCGCTCGCCGTCGTCGGCTTCGGCTATGTTGAGGGTGATGGTGCCGCCGTGGTGGCCGGTGAGAACAGGTGGCCCGCCGGGCCAGTCCGCCAGAAACTCGAACACCGGCCCGGAGCGGCCTGGCGCGGGCTCCAGCCCCAGGCGGGCCAGCGTGTAGAAAAGCTGGCGCTTGGCTGCTTCGATCTGCTTCCATCGGCCCAGGTTGGCGGGTTGGGAGAGGTCGGGCAGCACGCGCGTCTGGCGGCACGACACACACAGCGGGGAGAGGTCATGGGCCGGCAGGGCGAAATTGCAGGCATCGCAGGCGGAATGGTTGGCGCACAGGCGATAGAGCCGCCCGCTGCAGTCCGCACTGCCGCGCTGCCCCATGCGGCGCCACAGGTCCGGCCCGTCCTGCGGGGCCGGTGCCAACGCCGCCATGCAGAGCAGCTCGGGCACAAAGGCGAGCGTGCTGCCGCAATGCATGCACTGCACGCTGTCAAAAAAAACCAGATGACCGCAATGGTCGCAATTGAAGACCCGCATGGTGTTGCAGCTTACCCCCTGCGGGCGGGCGCGCCGCGGGCATAAGAGAAAGCGTGGCGGCCAGCCAAAAAGGGGCACAAGCGCCGAAGCAGATGGTTCGGCGCTTGTGCCCCTTTTCTGCCACGCCCCGCCGCACGGCTTGCGCCGCTACCGACAGGATCGTGCGCGAACGCTCAGGGGCGCACAACAATGCTGTTGCGCACTTCCTTGACGTTCTTGGTGTTGCGGGCAATGGCTTCCGCCTGGTTCTTCTCGGCTTGCGACTTGGCAAAACCCGACAGCTGAACCGTGCCGTTGAGCGTTTCGACGCTGATGGCGGTGGCCGACACCGTTTTGTCTTCCGCCATCTTGGCCTTGACGGCGGTGGTGATGCCCGCATCGTCGATGTAGGCGCCAGCGGTTTGCTGGTTGCGCGCCACTGCGCAGCCCGTGGCGGTGACGACGGTGATGGCCGTGGCTGCGGCAAAGGCGAGGGCACGTGCGTATTTCATGGTGTATTCCTTCAAAGAGTGGAGACGCGGGTGCGAGGGAAAATCACAGCTTGCCGGCTTGTTGCACCCTCCGTGACCGGCTGGCTGTCGTGGCGCTGAAACGGGCTAGGTTTCCAGCAAATCCTTGAGTTCGTCGGCATGCTCTTCTTCGTCGGCCAGTATGCCTTCGAGCATGCGTTTGGTGGTGGGGTCTTTGTCACCAATCAATGCAATCATCTGGCGGTAGGCCTCCACGGCAATGCGTTCAGCCACCAGGTTGGCCTTCACCATGGCCTGGAGGTCCGACGAGGTGTCGTAGCCGGCATGGCTGCGGGCGAGCAGGGTGTCGGGCGCAAAGTCGGGCTCGCCCCCCAGCTGCACGATGCGCCGGGCGATCAGGTCGGCGTGGGCCGCTTCTTCGGTGGCGCGCACCATGAGCTCCGCCGCAATGGCGGGCGAGGCCATGCCGTGGGCGGTGAAGTGGTGGCGCTTGTAGCGCAGCACGCAGACCAGCTCGGTTGCCAGGGCGTCGTTGAGCAGGCGCACGATGTCGTCGCGATGCGGGCTGAAGGCGGGTGTGACCGCACCGCCATCCAGATGGCTGGTGGCCGCTGCTTTCAGGGCTGCTTCGTCCAGTTCCATGCCGGCCGCATGGGAGGGCAGGGGGCTGAGTTTGTTCATGGAGACACCTTCCATGGGGCGAAAAGCTCCGTGGTCGTTCAGGGGTTGCGGCGGCGTGACATCAGCAGCACGGCGGCTGTCACGGCGGCGCCAGCAGCGGCGGCAATGGCCACGGACTTGCCCGGCTGCTGCGTGACATAGCGTGTGGTGGCGTCGGCGGCCTGCTGGACCTGGTGGCGTGCGCGGGCACTGCTCTCGGCGCAGAAATCGATGCTGCGCGTCGCCAGGTCGTGGGCGCGGGCGGCCAGATCATCGATGACCGGGCTGGCTTCACGGCGCAGTGCACGCACACCGGATTCGGCCTTGTCCAGGGATTCCCTGGCGTTGTCGCGTGTCGTCTGCACGGCGTCCTGGGCGCTTTGCAGCACGTTATCGGCGAGACTGCGCGCCCCGTCTGCGATTTTGGTCGTGGTGGATTCGGTCTTCATGGGTACTCTCCGAAGATGTAAAGGGTTGGGGAACGCAAGGGCTGTCGCAGGGCGGTGGGGTGTGGGGATCAGCCCTGTTTCAGCAGGCCCAGCACGAACGTCACGACGGCCATGATCACGAACACAAAGAACAGGATCTTGGCGATGCCTACGGCGCCTGCCGCAATGCCGCCAAAGCCGAACACAGCGGCGATGAGCGCGATGACCAGAAAGACAACGGTGTAGTGCAGCATTTCCATCTCCTAGAAGGTCGGTGTTGCCGTAAGTGAGGTGGCGCCAGGAGTTAGCGCCTGAGATGTACTGTAGGCAGAGCGGGCCGCCGCGCATGCCGGTGCCTGGCGCTCCCCTTTGTCGGCGCCAGGAGGGCCGCCTTGTAGGACACAGCCGATGGTGCCATCCCGCCTGAACGCCCAGCGCAGGCCGCAGCATGCCGTGGTGCGGGGGGCTGGTGATTCAGCGGGGCTTGGGCAGAACGGCCGACACCAGGGTGCCGTTGCCCGGGCGGGAGGTGATGGTCAGCCGCCCGCCTGCGGCCTCCACCCGATGGCGCATGCCGGCCAGTCCATGCGACGCAATGCCCACGCTGGCCGGGTCGAAGCCTGCGCCATCATCGCGCACCTGTACCGTCACATGGGTGGGATGGTTGTGCACGGTCACCAGCACCTTGGTGGCCTTGGCGTACTTGCTGATGTTGGTGAGGGCTTCCTGCACCAGCCGGTAGATTGTCAGCTGGGTGGCTTCTGTCAGCTGCACGGGCTCCAGGTTGGTCTCGATCTCGATCCCGGCGGTCTCGGCATGTTCGCGGGTCAGGATTTCAAGGGCCGTCGCCAGTCCCAGGTTGGACAGTGAGGAGGGGCGCAGGTCCTCGATGATGCGGCGCTTGAGGGCAATGCCGCTGTTGAGCGTTTCGTTCAGGTGCCGGAGGCGTTCGGCAACTTCGGGGGCCTGGTGGTCGATCTTCGACTTGAGCCGGGCGACGTCGAGCTTGGCGGCGGTCAGCAAGGAGCCCAGTTCGTCGTGCAGCTCGCGCGCCAGGTAGCCACGTTCGTCCTCGCGCACCTGCTGCAGGTGGCTGGCCAGCTCGGACAGCGAGGCGGTGCGTGCGCGTACCAGGCCTTCGAGCCGCTCACGCTCGCGCTCCAGCACCTCCTGTTCGCGCTGGTTCACCTGTTGCAGGGTGCGGGCCTGGCGCAGGTACATGTAGAACGCCAGCAGGCCGACGGCTGTCACGGTCGCAATGCCGATGCGCGACAGCATCAGCGATTGCACAATCTGGCGGCGGCTCTCCTGCACCCTTTGGGCACTGCGATCGATCAGCACATGGGCCTGTTTGCGGATCGACTCCATGTGCTCCTTGCCCACGTCGGTGAACAGGACGAATTTCCAGGCATCCTCGTTGCCCTGCCGGCGCAGGCGCAGGCTCAGTTCCATCTCGGCCAGCTTGCGCGAAATCTCGCGCGACAGGTAGGCGAACTGCTGCAGTTCATCGGGCGACTTCAGATACCGGTTGCGCAACTCGTCCAGATTGGTCTGCACCGTGACAACTGCCTTGTCGTAGGGTTCGAGGTAGGTTTCGTTGCCGGTCAGCAGGTAGCCGCGCTGGCCGGTTTCCGCGTCCAGCATGCTTTGCAGCAGGCGGTTGACCGCATTGCGGGTCTGCTGCCCCTCGTTCATGGCTTCCACGGCTTCCTGCGAGCGCATATGCCCGGCTTCGTTGATGCCGATCAGCACCAGCGCAGCCAGCAAGGCAAAAGGCAGGCTGATGGCCATCGTGCGGCTTTTTCTGAGCCAGTGCCGGGAGTTTTCTTTGAACGTCATGCGGGGTGCTCGGATAATCGCGGGGAACTGCTACGCTGTCGCCTGCGGTGCAGATGGCGGCGCAAGCCTGTGCAACAACAACGACCTGGACGTGGCATGGCCGCTCCCTGAAAGAAGCTCATGATCAAGATCGGTATTGTGGATGACCATGCGATTGTCCGGACCGGGCTGCGGCAGTTTCTGTCGGAGCATGTGGATTTTCGCGTGGAGGGCGAGGCGGGCAATGGCCGCGAGGCCATTGATCTCGTGCGCAACCATGAAATAGACGTGTTGCTGATGGATCTGTCCATGCCGGGCCAGAGCGGGCTGGATGCGCTGGCCATGCTGCGTGCGAAGGCGCCCGACATGGGCATCCTCATCCTGAGTGGCTATCCCGAAGAGCATTACGCCATCAACCTGATCCGCCAGGGTGCCAGCGGTTACCTCAACAAGGAGTGCGAGCCTTCCGAGATCGTCGAGGCCATTCGCACCATCGCGCTGGGGCGGCGCTATCTCACGCCCGCCGTGGCCGAGTTGCTGGCGCAGCAACTGAACCGCAAGGACGATGCGCCGCCGCATGAGCAGTTGTCGGAGCGGGAATTCCAGGTGTTCCTGAAACTGGCCAAGGGTGAAACCGCCGGAGACATCGCCAAGGCCTTGTCGCTGAGCGTGAAGACCGTGAGCACCTACCGCACGCGGCTCATGGAAAAGATGGCGCTCTCGTCCAACAGCGACCTGACCTATTACGCCCTGAAAAACCGGCTGATCGACTGAAGGGCGGGACCCCTGGCCCCGTTGGCTGCGCTGGTCCTGCGTTGGCCGTGCCCTGTCAACGCCGCCCCGGCACGGTTTGCGCAGGGCAAGGGGCCTCACGGCATGTCCGGCCGGGGCTGCTGGTCAGCGGCGCTTTGTGCCTTGCTGCTGTGCTCGATGCAGTAGTCCACCAGGGCGTCGATTTCGTTGGACTTGTCGAACACCGCATCCACGCCAAGCTGTGCGCAGCGCATGCGCACATCGGGGGTGGCGTAGTTGCTCAGGACCACCATTTTCTGGCCCGGCTGGCGGGCGCGGCATGCCGCCAGCACACCGAGGCCACTGCCCTGGCGCAGGAATAGATCCACGATCGCCAGATCCCACTGCGCACTGTGGGCGGTCAGCCATTCCTTGCTTTCGTCTTCGGTGGCGCTGGCGCCGACCGCCTCCACGCAGGCGAGTTCCTCCAGCGTTCCGATCAGATTTTCCCGAATCGTGGCGTTGTCTTCAACAATGTAGGTACGCAGTTTCACAGCCTGATCCATGGAGTGCGACCGGTGCAGATGTGCCGGGGTCGAGCCGTTAATTTAACGGGGGCGGTGCGGCAATTCTGCCAGCCACCACAGGCTGAGGGCGTAGGACGTTTCTTACTTCAACGCTGCGCACACCGGGCAGTGGGGGTGCCGGTTCAGGTGCATGGTGTTCCACTCCATGGCGCGGCCATCGAGCATGAGCAGGCGCCCAGCCAGCGAGGGCCCCGCGCCGGACAGCAGTTTCAGCGCCTCGGCGGCCTGCATGGCCCCCACCACGCCAACCAGCGGTGCAAACACCCCCATGGTCGAGCATTGCACCTCTTCGAAAGCGGCGTCGGGAGGGAACACGCAGGCATAGCATGGCGAGGCTGCATCGCGCGGGTCCACCACGGTGATCTGGCCGTCAAAACGGATCACGGCCCCGGCCACCAGGGGCTTGCCGTGCCGCATGCAGGCGGCGTTGACCGCGTGGCGCGTGGCGTAGTTGTCGCTGCAGTCCAGCACCACGGTGGCCTGCGGCACCAGCATGTCGAGCAGGGCGGCATCCGCGCGTGCCTGCAAGGTTGTCACCCGAACCTCCGGGTTGATGGCCGTGACGGCCTGCGCCGCCGACGCTACCTTGGGCTGCCCCACGCGGGCGGTGGTGTGGGCAATCTGGCGCTGCAGGTTGGTCAGGTCCACCACATCGTTATCGACCAGCGTGATGTGCCCGACACCGGCCGATCCGAGGAACAGCGCCGCCGGCGAGCCCAGTCCACCCGCGCCGATGACCAGGGCATGGCTGGCCAGGATGCGCTCCTGTCCTTCGATGCCCACCTCGTCGAGCAGGATGTGGCGGGAGTAGCGCAGGAGCTGGTCATCGGTCATGGTGTAGGCAGGCGCGTGGCGCGTGAAAAAGGCCGGGCTCCGTGGGAAACCCGGCCTCGGTGGCAGCAGGGCTGTCTCAGTTCTCTTTCTTTTCTTCCTTGCGCTCGGTCTGCGTCTTGCTGACCAGCACGGGGCGGCCCTTGAACCGGTTCAGGGCCTGCGTCAACTGGAAGTCCTTGTCGGTGCCGAACTCGGGGATCTTGCGTTCCGCCACCGGTTTCTTCGCCTCTTCCTCCAGGCGCTTGCGGGCTTCTTCGCGGGCCTTTTCGCGGGCCTCATCCTTTTGTTCCTCGCCCTGGCCGCTGCCCAGGTGCTTTTCGAGATCGGCCTCGCGCATGCGCAGGGCGGCAAACACATTGCCTTCTTCCGATTCGTCGATCATCACGTCGGGCACGATGCCCTTGGCCTGGATCGACTTGCCGCTCGGTGTGTAGTAGCGGGCCGTGGTGAGCTTGAGGCCGGTGTCCGGACCCAGGGGGCGCACGGTCTGCACTGAACCCTTGCCGAAGGTCTGGCTGCCCATGATGGTGGCTCGCTTGTGGTCCTGCAGCGCGCCGGCCACGATCTCGCTGGCCGAGGCAGAGCCTTCGTTCACCAGAACGATCAGCGGCACCGTCTTGAGCGCTGCGGGCAACCGCTTGAGCGGGTCACCGCTGCCGCGGCGCAGGTAGAACTCGGGCGCGGCCTTGTAGGTGGCCTTGCTCTCGGCCAGCTGGCCGTCGGTGCTGACCACGGTGACGTTGGTCGGCAGGAATGCCGCCGAGATGGCGACGGCCGCATCAAGCAGGCCCCCGGGGTCGTTGCGCAGGTCCAGCACCAGGCCCTTGAGCTGCGGGTCCTGCTTGTAGATTTCCTCGACCTTGCGCACGAAGTCATCCACCGTGCGTTCCTGGAACTGCGACAGCCGCACCCAGCCGTAGCCCGGCTCGATGAGCTTGCCCTTGACCGACTGGGTCTTGATTTCTTCGCGCGTGATGGTCACGGGAAAGGTGCGGCTTTCGTCCTTGCGGAAGATGGTGAGCGTGACCTTGGTGGCGGGCTCGCCGCGCATTTTCTTGACGGCGTCGTTGAGCGACAGGCCCTTGACGGCGGTTTCGTCGATCTTGGTGATCAGGTCGTTGGTTTTGAGGCCGGCGCGGAAGGCAGGAGAGCCCTCGATGGGCGAGACGATCTTGATCAGGCCATCTTCCTGCGTGATCTCGATGCCCACGCCCACGAAGCGGCCAGAGGTGCCTTCACGGAATTCCTTGAAGGACTTCTTGTCGAAATACTGGGAATGCGGGTCCAGGCTCGACACCATGCCCGAGATGGCGTCGGTGATGAGCTTCTTGTCGTCCACCGGCTCGACGTAATCGGTCTTGACGAGGCCGAACACGGCAGAAAGCTGCTGGATCTCTTCCAGCGGCAGCGGCGTCATGGCACCGCGCGCCACCGTCTGCAGGGACACCGTGGTCAGCGCTCCAGCCACTACGCCGACTGACACCCACCCTGCAATTTTGAGTTTGTGGCCCATAGAACACCTTTACCGCTTCGTTTCAATATACAACTCTTGGAAGGGCCGCGCCCGCTGCAGTTCCGCGCGGGCACTTGCTTTCGCAGGATTTTTCGGGTTTTGGCCCGGCTTTACGCCGACTTTACGCCTTGCCCTGTGAAGCCACGGCGGCCGCGGCCCTGGCAGCGGCCTCGGCATCGCCCAGATAGTAGTGGCGGATGGGTTGGAGGTCGGCATCCAGCTCATATACCAGCGGAATCCCGTTGGGAATGTTCAGGCCCACGATATCGGTCTCGGAGATGTTGTCCAGGTACTTCACCAGCGCGCGGATGGAGTTGCCGTGCGCCGCCACCACCACCCGTTTGCCCGAGCGGATGGCGGGCGCCATGGCCTCGTTCCAGAACGGCAGCACGCGGGCCACGGTGTCTTTCAGGCACTCGGTCAGGGGCACGCTCTCGGCCGCCACGCCGGCATAGCGGCGGTCGCTGCGCTCGCTGCGGGGGTCGGTGGCTTCCAGCGCGGGCGGGGGCGTGTCATAGCTGCGGCGCCACACCAGCACCTGCTCGTCGCCGTATTGCTTGGCCATGTCGGCCTTGTTCAGGCCCTGCAGGGCGCCATAGTGGCGCTCGTTCAGGCGCCAGTCCTTCACCACGGGCAGCCAGGTGCAGTCCATTTCGTCGAGCGCGTACCACAGGGTGTGGATGGCGCGCTTGAGCACGCTGGTGAAGGCCAGGTCGAATGCGTAGCCTTCGGCCTTGAGCAGTTTGCCGGCGGACATGGCCTGCGACACCCCGGTGGGCGTCAGGTCAACGTCTGTCCAGCCGGTGAAGCGGTTTTCAAGGTTCCAGGTGGATTCGCCGTGTCGGATCAGAACGAGTTTGTGCATGGTGTCCCTAGGGAAAGCGGGTCAAAACCATACATTTTAGAATTACGCGGTTTGCCAACCCAAGGAATCTTCGTGAAATTCGTTATCGACAACTGGTATCTGGTCCTCGTGGCACTCGCTTCGGGCAGCATGTTGCTGTGGCCGCTGCTCAAGAGCGCCGGTGGTGGATCGCTCACGCCCACGCGGGCCGTGCAGCTCATCAACCGGGAGAAAGCCGTGGTCATCGACGTGTGCGAGACCGAAGAGTTCGCTGCCGGCCATGTGGGCGGCGCCAAGAATGTGCCGCTGGGCCAGCTCGAAGAGCGCCTGCCCACGCTGGTGAAGAACAAGGCCCTGCCGCTGGTACTGGTGTGTGCCAGCGGCGCCCGCGCCAACCGTGCCGTGGCCATGGCCAAGAAGCTCGGCTACGACAATGCCCAGGCCATGGCCGGCGGCCTCAAGGCCTGGCGCGAGGCCAGCCTGCCGGTAGAAAAATCCTGAATTGCCCCCAGTTATGCGATAGCCGACAGGCTTTTGACTGGTTTTGTTGCCCTACAGGAAAAAACAGGAAGGACCGCCATGCAACCCGTAAAGATGTACACCACTGCCGTCTGTCCCTATTGCGTCCGCGCCAAGCAGATACTCAAGGCCAAGGGCGTGGAGCAGATCGAAGAGATCCGCATCGATACCGACCCCGCAGCACGCAGCCACATGATGGAGATCACCGGCCGCCGCACGGTGCCCCAGATCTTCATCGGTGACACCCATGTGGGTGGGCACGACGATCTGGTGGCGCTCGACGGCCGCGGCGGGCTGATGCCCCTGCTGGGCGCCGCCTGATCGGTTGCCCGGGCGCTGCATAATGCAAGCCCATGTGCCCGCTGCGGGAGCTGCTCCCCGGCGGGTTTTGTTTTGCTGAAATTTTGTTAGAGCAGAGAGACTTCACCATGGCCGATCAAGAAAACCCCGTGTTCCAGATCCAGCGCGTCTACCTCAAGGACATGTCCCTGGAGCAGCCCAATTCGCCCGGCATCCTGCTCGAACAGGAGCAGCCCAGCGTGGACATCCAGCTGGGCGTGGAAGCCACCCCTGTGGCCGAAGGCATCTTTGAAGTCGCCGTCACCGCCACGGTGCAGACCAAGGTCAAGGACAAGACCGTGTTCCTGGTCGAGGCCAAGCAGGCCGGCATTTTCGAGATCCGCAACATCCCCGAAGACCAGATGGGCCCCATCATGGGCATCGCCTGCCCGCAGATCGTGTACCCCTACCTGCGCGGCAACGTGGCCGACATCGTGAACCGCGCGGGCTTCCCGCCCGTGCACCTGGCAGAAATCAACTTCCAGGCCATGTACGAGCAGCAGCAGGCCCAGGCCGCCGGCGAACCTTCGCCCATCATCACCCAGTGATGCGGTTCAGGGGCCATTTTGGCCTCTGGCGCTTGATGCATAGGCGCAAGCAGCTATGAACATCGTCGTACTTGGTGCCGGTGCCTGGGGCACGGCACTGGCCATGGGGGCCGCCCGGCAACCGGTCGGTCACACCGTCACGCTGTGGGCGCGCGATGGCCAGCAGGTGGCCGACATGCGGGCGCAGCGCCAGAATGCGCGCTACCTGCCGGGCATTGCTTTTCCCCCCGCGCTCGCGGTATCGGGTGCCGACCCGCTGGCGCTGGCGCGCGCTGCCGACCTGGTCATCGTGGCCACGCCCATGGCTGCGTTGCGCGGCATGCTGCGGGCTTTGCGCGGCTGCCAGGCCCCCTTGGCCTGGCTGTGCAAGGGCTTCGAGGCGGTGGTTCCGGCCGATGCAGGGGCATTTGGGCTGCTGGCGCACGAGGTGTGCGCGCAGGTGGCTCCTGATTTGATCGCCGGCGTACTCAGTGGCCCCAGCTTTGCGCAAGAGGTGGCGCGCGGCCAGCCCACGGCGCTGGTGGCGGCCAGCCGGCACGCCGTGGTGCGCGATGCGCTGGTGACGGCCTTTCACAGCGCCAGCCTGCGGGTCTATGCCAACGACGACATCGTGGGCGTGGAAGTGGGCGGTGCGGTGAAGAACGTGCTGGCCATTGCCACCGGCCTGTGCGACGGGCTGAACCTGGGGCTGAATGCGCGTGCCGCCCTCATCACGCGCGGCCTGGCCGAAATGACGCGCCTGGGCGTGGCGCTGGGCGCACGGCCCGACACCTTCATGGGGCTGTCGGGCATGGGCGATCTGGTGCTGACCGCCACGGGCGACCTGTCGCGCAATCGCCGTGTGGGTTTGCTGCTGGCGCAGGGGCAGAGCCTGCAGCAGGCGGTGGATTCACTGGGCCATGTGGCCGAGGGCGTGTACTGCGCCCGCACCGTGGCCCAGCGTGCGGCCGGGCTCGGTGTGGACATGCCCATCACCCAGGCCGTGGTGGCTCTGCTCGATGGCCGGCTGCACCCGGCCGATGCCGTGGGCCTGCTGATGGGGCGCGACCCGGCCTCCGAGCTGCGCTAACCCAATTCCAATGGCCAGCATCCATCCACCGGGCATTTCATTGACCCGGTGGCTGTTTTACAGCCCCAGCTCCAGCGCCAGCAGTTCTTCCACCGTCTGGCGGCGGCGGATCAGGCGGGCCTGGCCGCCATCGACCAGTACCTCGGCGGTCAAAGGCCGGGTGTTGTAGTTGGAGGACATCGAGGCGCCGTAGGCGCCCGCGTCGTGGATCACCAGCAGATCGCCCACCTGGGCGTCCGGCAGGTTGCGTGGCAGCACCACGCCGCCGTCGCCCTGCGTGAACACATCGCCCGACTCGCACAGCGGCCCTGCCACCACGCTGGGCCGGTGCGTGACCGTGTTGCCGTCGCGGCGCAGCACGCTCATGGTGTGGTAGCTGCCGTACATGCTGGGGCGCATCAGCTCGTTGAAGCCGGTGTCGAGCAGCATGAAATGGTTGTTGCCTGCATCCTTGGTGGCACGCACCTCGCCCAGCAGCACGCCCGATTCGGCCACCAGAAAGCGGCCGGGTTCGATCTCCAGGCCCAGCGGGTGGCGCACGATGGCCTCGGCCTGCTGGCGTGCGGCATCCCACAGGCCGTGGTAATGCTGGGTATCGATGACCGGATCGCCATCGCGGTAAGGGATGGACAGGCCGCCGCCGGCCGAGATGGCGTGCAGGTCGTGCCCCGCAGAGTGCGTGGTGCGCACCAGCTCCACCATGGCGCCGCACACCTGTTCGAGGTGGCGGTAGTCCACGCCCGAGCCGATGTGCATGTGCAGCCCCGCCAGCTTCAGGCCATGTTGGCGGATGGCGGCCAGCGCGTCCGGCAGGTCGGTGTGCCAGATGCCATGCTTGCTGTGCTCGCCGCCGGTGTTGGTCTTGTTGCTGTGGCCATGGCCAAAGCCGGGGTTGATGCGCAGCCATACGGCATGCCCTGGCGATGCCGCGCCCAGCTGGTGCAGCATGTCGATGGAGCCGGCGTTCACCGGCACGCCATGCTCGACCACGCAGGCCAGCGTGGCCGCATCGAACAGGTCGGCGGTGAACACGATCTCCGACGGTCCGTCGCCTGGTTGGCCGGCCTGGTAGCCGGCGGCCAGCGCGCGCAGGATCTCGCCGCGCGAGACCGCGTCCACCTTCACGCCCTGCGCGCGCATCAGCGCCAGGATGTGGATGTTGGAGCAGGCTTTTTGCGCAAAGCGGATGGTGTCGAAGTTGGACAGCTGCGCAATGCGCTGGCGAATGGTGGCCGCGTCGTACACCCACAGCGGGGTGCCAAACTGGTCGGCCAGGGACCACAGTTGTGCGGGTGAGAAGGGGTTGGACATGGGGCGATCCGGGTGCAGGGAAAAGGCGCAGGGGTGTGGCGGATCAGGCAATTGATCCGGGTCGTGGAAGTTTACCGGGCATTCGTGGTGGCCGGCGCTCCATGCCCCGATGGCCGGCGGCGCCCGCACCACCTGCCGCAGGTGCTGGTTGGCAAGGTTGGATGTCTTGACTCCAATCTGGTTTTATCCCTTGTTCCTTCAGCGCCAGCCGCGGGGCCCGGCTGGGCGGTGTGCCCTCCCAAGGGCCGGGCGTTGTTCAGAACTCCCGGTTGTCGATCAGCCGCGTGGCCCCCAGCCGGGCGGCACCCAGGGCCACCAGCGTCCCGGGTGCATCACCTGGCGTGGCCGGCTGCAGGTCCAAGCGGCGGCGCACCGCCAGGTAGTCGGGCAGCCAGCCGCGCGCGCGCAGCTGGTCCAGCGCCTGCTGCTCCAGCTCGGCGGGGTGCAGCGTTCCGGCGGCCTGCGCTGCGGCCCAGCGGTCGCACAGCTGGCGCAGCGCCTGCGGCAGCGCTACGGCTTCCTGGCGCTCCTGCGGGCTGAGGTAGCCGTTGCGCGAACTCAGGGCCAGGCCGTCAGGGGCACGGCTGGTCTCGCCCGCGACCACCTCGATGGGCAGCGCAAACTGGCGCACCATCTGGCGGATCACCATGAGCTGCTGGTAGTCCTTGCGGCCAAATACCGCCGTGCCGCCGCCGGTGGCGCCAAAAACGCAGCTGAAAAGCTTCATCACCACCGTGGCCACCCCGGTGAAGAAGCCGGGGCGGAACTGGCCTTCGAGCAGCTCGGCCAGCTGCGGGTCGGGGTGCACCTTGAAGGTCTGCGGCTCGGGGTAGAGGTCGGTTTCGCGGGGCGCAAACAGCACATCGCAGCCGGCGGCCCGCAGCTGGGCGCAGTCTGCATCCCAGGTGCGCGGGTAGCTGTCGAAGTCTTCGTGCGGCAAGAACTGCAGGCGGTTCACAAAGATGCTGACCACGGTGCAGTCGCCCAGCGGCCGGGCCTGGTGCACCAGCGCCAGGTGCCCCGCGTGCAGGTTCCCCATGGTGGGCACGAAGGCGGGGCGGCGGCCGGCCAGGGCGGCGCGCAGTTCAGGAATGGAGCGGGCGATGAGCATTTTGGAGATCTGGGTGGAAGAGGGGCCTTACCAGGCGTGCAATGCGTTGTCGGGGAAGCGGCCCTGCTTGACGGCCTGCACATAGGCCTCCATGGCGCCGCGCACGCTGCCGGCGTCCTGCATGAAGTTATGCACGAATTTGGCCATCTTGCCCAGGTTCATGCCCAGCATGTCGTGCAGCACCAGCACCTGGCCGGCCGTGCCGTTGCCCGCGCCGATGCCGATGGTGTGGCAGTGGCGCAGCTCGGCGGTGATTTCGGCGGACAGTGCGGCGGGCACCATCTCCAGCACCAGCATGGCCGCGCCGGCGTCCTGCAGTTCCAGCGCCTCCTTGCGCAGGGTACGGGCGGCGTCTTCGGTCTTGCCCTGCACGCGGTAGCCGCCCAGGGCGTGCACGGTTTGCGGCGTCAGGCCCAGGTGGGCGCACACGGGCACGCCGCGCTGCACCAGAAACTCCACCGTGGGCGCCGTCCAGCCGCCGCCTTCGAGCTTGACCATGTGCGCGCCGGCCTGCATCAGCACACAGGCGTTGCGCAGGGCCTGTTCGCGGGACTCGTGGTAGCTGCCATAGGGCAGGTCGGCTACCAGCCAGGCCGTACCCTGCACGCGGTGCAGGCCGCGCGCCACGCTGGCCGTGTGGTAGGCCATGGTGTCGAGCGAGACGCCCACCGTGCTGGGCAGGCCCTGGCAGACCATGCCCAGCGAGTCGCCCACCAGAATGCACTCGATGCCGGCCGCATCGGCCACGGCGGCAAAGGTGGCGTCGTAGGCCGTGAGCATGGTGATTTTTTCGCCGGCCTCGCGCATCTGCGCCAGGCGCGGCAGGCTGACGGGCCGGCGCTGGGGCAGCGGTGATGCGGGCGGCAGCGTGCCATACGGCGTGGCGTGCGGGGGCGCCTGGAGCTGGGCAGGATCAGTCATGAAGGTCCCATGGGCAAAAAGTGCCGCGAGTCTATGCCATGTCCATGCTGCCAAGCCTGCGGCCTGCCCTGCCGGACGGTCACCTGGGCAAGACGTCTGGGTGCGCCACCGTACCGGGCCTGCGTTTGCAAGCGGTCGCAGTGGGCTGTAACAGGTTGCGCGCGCAACCATTAGGGTAAGTATCTAGTTGCGCATGCAACCAAATTGCGTACATTTGTTGCGCCAGATCAATGCCGCGTGTGTTTGCCCGGTGGTGGTTTTGGTGTCTTTGCTCCAGCTCAACCCATCCTGCCCGATTCCGAGGTTTTCATGCGCGCCTTCCTGCCTACCACCCGCCGCCTTTTTGCCCTGGCCATGCTCGCCGCCTGCACGGCGGCGGCGGCCCAGACCTATCCTTCCAAGGCCATCGAGTGGGTGGTTCCGTACCCCGCTGGCGGCGGCACCGATGTGGTGGCCCGCACACTGGCCGAGTCCATGGGCAAGTGGCTGGGCCAGCCCATGGTCATCAACAACAAGCCCGGTGCCGCCACCAACATCGGTGCGGAGTATGTCGCCCGCGCCAAGGCCGATGGCTATGTGCTGATGTCCGCCGACACTGCCACGCTGGCGGCCAACCCGTCGCTGTACACCAGGCTGGGCTACAGCGCCGAAAAGGACCTGGCCCCGGTCGGCCTCACGGTGCGGTTTCCGATGATCCTCGTGGTCAACCCGCAGGTGCCGGCCAAGACGCTGCCCGAGTTCCTGGCCTGGGCCAAGGCCCAGAACGCCGCCAACTACGCATCGCCTGGCCCGGGCAGCCCGCACCATCTGGCGGCCGAGCTGTTCCGCGAGAAAACCGGCAACCGCTTTACCCATGTGCCTTATCGCGGCGCGGCCCCTGCGGTGCAGGATGTGGTGGCAGGCCAGGTGCCTTTCATGTTTGTGGACACGGCCAGCGGCTACCAGTTTGTGACAACCGGCAAGCTGCGTGCCATCGGCATCGCCAGCGCCAAGCGGGTCAAGAATTTCGAGGACATCCCGACGCTGCAGGAACAGGGTCTCCGGGGCTTCGAGGCCTACGCCTGGCAAGGCCTGGTGGTGCCTGCAGGCACCCCCAGGGACGTGATCGCCAAGCTCAATGCGGCCTTGCTGGCCGCCATGGACAGCACGGCCGTGAAGGCCCGCCTGCAGGCGCTGGGCCTGGAGTCCATCCCCAGCTCGCCCGAGCAGATGGCCCGCTATTGGGTCGATGAGCGCGCCAAGTGGGGCCAGGTCATCAAGGTCGGCAGCATCAAGCTGGACTGATCCCATGGCCCGGCCCTCCCGTTTCACCATTCCCCAGGCCGATGGGGCCGCCGACCCGTTCGAGGTGCCGCTCAACCGCTCGTTCACCTACCGGTTCCACCACCTGGGCAAGCTGTCCGACCCGGTCAGCCACCAGGCTTATCTGGACGAGGCAGGCCTGTCGCTCAGCGATGGCCGGTGCCTGACCACCATCGGCACCTTCGAGCCGCTGTCGGTCAAGGACCTGGCGCGCCTGTCCAACCTGAACAAGAGCCAGGCCAGCCGGGCTGCCCAGGCGCTGGTGGACCAGGGCCTGGTGTTCAAGCAGGGCAGCGAGGCCGATGGCCGTGGCGTCGTGCTGATGCTGTCGCCGCAGGGCCGCGAGCGCTGGCAGGCCGCCAACCAGCTCGTGGTGCGGCGCAACCGCGAGATCTTTGGCTGCCTCAAGCCCCGCGAGCTGGCCCAGCTGGGCCAGCTGCTCGACCGCCTGGTCGCGCACAACGAGCGCGGCTGACCGGCCGCCCCTTCCTTTTCTGATTCACGACCGACCATGCACCAGCCCACCACGCAAGCGCGCGCTTCCATCTACTACCCCTACCAGGTCCACGCTCCGTGGCTGGCCTCGCAGCATCCGGCCCAGGGCCGCCACCCGGTGGCGATCGTCGGCTCGGGCCCCTCGGGCATGGTCACGGCGCTGGAGCTGGCACGCCACGGCGTGGCCAGCGTGGTGCTCGAATCCGAGCTGCAGGTCTCGCAGGGCAGCCGCGCCATCGTGTTCACCCGCCGTTCGCTGGAAATCCTGCAGCAGGTCGGCGTGGCCCAGCGCATGGTGGACAACGGCCTGCCCTGGCGCTTTGGCAACTCGTACTACCGGGGCCAGCGCGTGTTCCGCATGGAAGCGCCGCACGACGCGGACGACCGGTTTTTCCCCATGCTGAACATCCAGCAGCAGTACATGGAGGAGTACCTCTATGACGCCTGCCAGGCCGAGCCGCTGGTCGATTTCCGCTGGGGCAACAAGGTCACGCAGGTGGCGCAGGACGCCAGCGGCGCCACGCTGGAGGTGGATACCCCCGAAGGCCCCTACACGCTGCACGCCGACTGGGTGGTGGCCGCCGACGGCGGCCGGTCGGGCATCCGCACGGCGCTGGGCCTGCAGATGGAGGGCGCTTCATACGAAGGCCGCTTCGTGATTGCCGACATCCGCATCGACCTGCCCCTGCCCACCGAGCGCCTGGCCTTCTTCGACCCCGAGTGGAACCCCGGCAACACCGTGCTGATGCACCGCGAGCCGCACGGCATCTGGCGCGTGGACTACCAGTTGCCCGAAAACGAAACGCCTGAAGACGCGCTGCAGCCCGCCGCGCTGGCATCCCGCATCAATGCCCTGCTGGCGCAGATTGGCCATGCCGGCAAGCCCTGGGAGATGGACTGGAGTTCGGTGTACTCGGCCCGCACGCTGACGCTGCCCGACTACCGCCACGGCCGCGTGCTGTTCACCGGCGATGCGGCCCACCTGCTGCCGATTTTTGGCGTGCGCGGGGCCAACACCGCCTTCCAGGACGCGCAGTCGCTGGGCTGGCACCTGGCCCTGGCGGTCAAGGGCGTCGCCAGCGACGCGCTGGTGGACAACTACAGCCGCGAACGCGTGGGCGCCGCCCGCGAGATCATCGAAGAGGCGGGCAAGAGCACGCGCTTCATGACACCGCCCACGCGCGGTTTCCGGCTGCTGCGCGATGCCGTGCTGTCGCTGTCGCTGTCGCAGGCGTTCGTGCGCCCGCTCTACCACTGGCGCACCTCGCGGCCGCACGAGTACACGCAGTCGGCGCTCAACAGCCCCGGCGACGACAACGCCCTGTTCCGGGCCGGCCCGGCCCATGGCGCGCCTCCGCAGAATATCCGCCTGTCGGCCAACGACTTCCTGCTTGATCACCTGGGTGGCGGCTTTGACCTGCTGTATTTCACCGAAGCTGCGGCGATTCCAGAGGCGCTGCAATCCGTGGTGAACGCCGTCCGCGCCAAGGGTGTGCCGCTGCGCGTCACCGCCGTGGGCGCCAGTGCAGCCGTGGCCGGCGCCGACCAGACCCTGGCCGATGCCGATGGCCATTTCCGTGCGCGCTACGGCGTGCCCGCCAGCGGCGCGGCCTACCTGCTGCGCCCCGACCAGCATGTGTGCGCCCGCTGGCTCACGCTCGACGCCACCCGCCTGCAGGCGGCCCTGAACCACGCACTGCCCCAGTGAGGAACCGCGCGATGACCACCACTTCCTTGAACCACCCGTCGCTCGGTATCGCCGGGCTCGAGCAGGTCTATGACCAGCTCGCCACCGCCATCGACCAGGCCGGCCCCGACAAGGCCGAGCTGTTCCTCGTCAAGCTCGCGCTGCTCAACGCCCAGGCGCTGGGTGACGCCGAAGCTTTTGGCCGCCATCTGCAGGCGGCCCTGCAGGACCTGTAAACCCCGTAATTCTTCCCAACACCCCAAGGAGACCACCATGCTGGTTCAGAAAATTCACCACGTCGCCTACCGCTGCAAGGATGCCAAGCAAACCGTGGACTGGTACGTCAAGCACCTGGACATGCAATTCGTGCTGGCCATCGCCGAAAACGAAGTGCCCTCGACCAAGGCCCCCGATCCGTACATGCATGTGTTCCTGGATGCCGGCAACGGCAATGTGCTGGCGTTTTTCGAGCTGCCCAGCCAGCCGCCCATGGACCGCGACCACAACACCCCCAGCTGGGTGCAGCACCTGGCGTTGAGTGTGGATTCGATGGACACGCTGCTCGCCACCAAGGCCCGCCTGGAGGCGGCCGGCATCGAAGTCGTCGGCCCCACCGACCACACCATCTTCAAGAGCATTTATTTCTTCGACCCCAACGGCCACCGCCTGGAGCTGGCCTGCGACATCGGCACGCCCGAGATGTACGCCAGGCTTGATGCCGTGAAGTGGGAGATGTTGCAGGAGTGGAGCGAAACCCGCCGCGCCCCCAAGCACGCCGCCTGGATGCACGACGGCAGCATGGCGCAGTAAACCCCGTCCTACCGAACCTGCTTGCCCCACCCATGACCCTTCTGAACGAAACCCACGACCCGCAGCTGCGCTGCTGGCTGCCCTCGGCCCATGCACCCGGTGCCGACTTCCCCATCCAGAACCTGCCGTTCGCGGTGTTTCGCCGCCAGGGGGGCGCCGAGCCCTGGCGTGGCGGCGTGGCCATTGGCGACCAGATCATCGACCTGGCGGCATTGGCCGCCGCGGGCGTGCTGGCGGGCCCTGCACAGGTGGCGGCCCAGGCCGCGGCCAGCGACAAGCTCAACGCCCTGATGGCCCTGGGCCAGGGCGCCTGGAGCGCGCTGCGCCTGGCGCTGTCGCGCGCCCTGCGCGAAGGCGCGCCCGAGCAGGCCGCGCTGGCTGCCTGCCTGGTGCCCCAGGCCGGGGCCGAATACGACGTGCCCGCCCGCATTGGCGACTACACCGACTTCTACACCTCGGTGCACCACGCCACCAACATCGGCCGCCTGTTCCGCCCCGACAACCCGCTGATGCCCAACTACCATTGGGTGCCCATCGGCTACCACGGGCGGGCGTCCAGCATTGGCGTATCGGGCCAGGCCTTTCCCCGGCCCAAGGGCCAGACCCTGCCGCCGGGTGCGCAGACCCCCGTGGTCGGCCCGTGCAAGCGCCTCGATATCGAGCTGGAGCTGGGCATCTTCGTGGGCGAGGGCAATGCCCAGGGCGACGCCGTGCCCATCACCGAAGCCGAGCAGCATGTGTTTGGCATCTGCCTGCTCAACGACTGGTCGGCCCGCGACATCCAGGCCTGGGAATACCAGCCCCTGGGCCCGTTCCTGTCCAAGAACTTCGCCACCACCATCTCGCCCTGGATCGTGCCGCTGGAGGCCCTGGCACCGTACCGCGTGGCCTTTGCCCGCCCCGAGGGCGACCCCGCACCGCTGCCCTACCTGGACAGCCCCGCCAACCGCGCCGGCGGCGCGTTCGACATCCAGCTGCAGGTGGGCCTGCGCACGCCGCGCATGGCTGCCGCCGGGCAGGGCGACGCCAGCATCTGCCGCACCAGCTACCGCCACGCCCACTGGACCGTGGCGCAGATGCTCGCGCACCACACCGTCAACGGCTGCAACCTGCAGCCCGGCGACCTGCTGGGCAGCGGCACCCTGTCGGGCCCCACGCTCGACCAGGCGGGCGCACTGATCGAGTTGACCGCCGGCGGCAAGAACCCGCTGCAGCTGCCCGGCGGCGAGCAGCGCACCTATCTGGAAGATGGCGACGCGGTCGTGCTGCGCGGCTGGTGCGAAAAGCCCGGTGCGGCGCGCATCGGCTTTGGTGAATGCTGGGGCACGGTGCTGCCTGCGCGTTGAAGCGGCGCGAGGGCGCCGGCCAGGCCCTGGGAGGAGGGCCGGGGGAAGTCCGAGCAAGGGCGCGGCCCTTGCCAATGCCGCTATGCTCCCGCCCATGACCCATCCGACCGACGATTTCAGCCCCGCGGCCGTGGCCGCCCTGGCCCGCGCCGATGTGGCGCGCGCCCTTGAAGAAGACGTGGGCAGCGGCGACCTCACCGCTGGCCTGATCGACCCCGCCCGCCGCACCCGCGCGCGCATCCTGGCCCGCGAAAGCGCCGTGATCTGCGGCGCCCCCTGGGCCGAGGCCGCCCTGCGCGCGCTCGACCCATCCGTGCAGCTGACCTGGCGCGTGGCCGAGGGCCAGCGCTGCGCCCCCGACCAGGTGGTGCTGGAGATCGAGGGCCATGCCCGCGCGCTGCTCAGCGCCGAGCGCACGGCGCTCAACTTTCTGCAACTGCTCAGCGCCGTGGCCACCAAGACCGCCACCTATGTGGAGGCCGTGGCCGGCACCCAGGCGCACATCGTGGACACGCGCAAAACCCTGCCCGGCCTGCGCCTGGCGCAAAAATACGCCGTGCGCGTGGGCGGCGGCACCAACCACCGCATCGGCCTGCACGACGCCGTGCTGATCAAGGAGAACCACATTGCCGCCGCCGGCGGCGTCACCGCCGTGCTGCGCGCAGCCGAACAGGTGGCGGCGCAGGCCAAGTTCATCGAGATCGAGGTCGAAACGCTGGCGCAGCTCACCGAGGCGCTGGATGCGGGAGCGAAGATGGTGCTGCTGGACAACATGCCGCTGCCCCTGCTGCGCGAGGCCGTGCGCATCAACGCCGGGCGCGCCATTCTGGAAATTTCCGGCGGTGTCACGCTGGCGGGCCTGCGCGAACTGGCCGAAACCGGCGTGGACCGCATCTCGATTGGCACCCTCACCAAGGACGTGAAGGCCACCGATTTCTCGATGCGCCTGCAGGAGCTGGCATGAACACCACCATCACCCTCAAGGAAGTCGATTACGAGCAGCCCGAAGGTGGCGGCTTGTGCTCCACCAAGCATGCCTGGGCGCGGGTGCCCGCCGAGCCATCGCCCACCGAGCGCACCGCGCTGAAAGACAAGATTCGCCGCCTTTTGAAGGAAAAGAACGCCGTCATGGTCTCGCACTACTACGTGCACCCCGACCTGCAGGACCTGGCCGAGGAAACCGGCGGCATCGTCAGCGACTCGCTGGAGATGGCGCGCTTCGGCCGCGACCATGCCGCGCAGACGCTGGTGGTGAGCGGCGTGCGCTTCATGGGCGAGACGGCCAAGATCCTCTCGCCCGAGAAGACCATCCTCATGCCCGACCTCGATGCCACCTGCTCGCTCGATCTGGGCTGCCCTATCGAGGAGTTCAGCGCTTTCTGCGATGCGCACCCCGACCGCACCGTGGTGGTCTATGCCAACACCAGCGCCGCCGTGAAGGCCCGTGCCGACTGGCTGGTCACCAGCAGCTGCGCGCTCGACATCGTGCGCGCCCTCAAGGACGCGGGCCAGAAGATCCTGTGGGCGCCCGACCGGCATCTCGGCGACTACATCCGCCGCGAAACCGGCGCCGACATGGTGATGTGGAACGGCGCCTGCATCGTGCACGACGAGTTCAAGGCCTTCGAGCTGGAATCGCTCAAAAAAGAGCACCCGAACGCCAAGGTGCTGGTGCACCCCGAAAGCCCGGCCGACGTGATCGCCCTGGCCGACGCCGTGGGTTCCACCTCGGCCATCCTGAACGCCGCGCGTACCATGGATGCGCGCGAATTCATCGTGGCCACCGACAACGGCATGATGCACAAGCTGCGCACGCTCAACCCCGGCAAAGTCTTTTACGAGGCCCCCACCGCCGGCAACAGCGCCACCTGCAAAAGCTGCGCCCACTGCCCCTGGATGGCCATGAACGGCCTGGCCGGCGTGGCCCGGGTGCTGGAAACCGGCGCCAACGCCATCGCGGTGGACCCTGCCATCATCCCGCGCGCACGCCTGCCGATTGACCGCATGCTGGCTTTCACGGCGGCGCTGAAAAGCGGCCAGCCCACCCCTGGTCTGGTGCCGAACATCGGCGCGGCCTGATGCCCGTGTCCGTGGTGTCGGGGCGCGAATGCTCTGTTGGTAATAGCTGTCAGCGAAATACCTGTAGGCGCTGGGGGCCGATTTGATTCCAACGGCGCTCATCGACTTCACCCAACCGCGCGACCGCGGCGCGCCGCGCCTGCGCCACGCCTTTGGTGCGCCGCGCCAGGTGCTGCAGGCCCATGCCCTGCACGAAGTGCGCGGCGTGCTCGATGCCGTGCACGCCGCCGCAGAGCAGGGCCAATGGTGCGTGGGCCATGTGCGCTACGAGGCCGCAGCCGCCTTTGACGCCGCCCTGCAAACCCACGCCGCCGACGGCCCGCTGGCCTGGTTTGCCGTCTATGGCGCGCCCTTGCCATGGCCCGCTGATGGGGCTGCTGACTTGGATGCCGCCGCGCAGGTCGAGTGGACCGGCGGCCCCGACCGCGCCGGTTTTGACGCCGCCATTGCCCGCATCCAGCAGGCGATTCGTGACGGCGAGTTCTACCAGGTCAACTACACCGCGCCTCTCACCGGCGCCTTCCAGGGCAGCCCCGCCGCGCTGTTTGCCGCGCTGCAGCGTGCCCAGCCCGGCGGCTACGCGGCGCACATCGACGCGGGCGACGAGCAGGTGCTCTCCGTCTCGCCCGAACTCTTTTTTGACTGGCAGGACGCGCCCGGTGGCGGCCACATTCTCACGCGCCCCATGAAGGGAACGGCAGCGCGCGGCGCCACACCCGCAGAAGATGCCGCCCAGGCCGCCCAGCTGCGCGCCTCGCCCAAGGAGCGCGCCGAGAACGTGATGATCGTGGACCTGCTGCGCAACGACCTCTCGCGCATCGCCCAGCCCCACAGCGTGCGCGTGCCCGCGCTGTTCCACACCGAGGCCCTGCCCACCGTGTGGCAGATGACGTCCGATGTGCAGGCGCACACCCGGCCCGGCACCACCTTGGGGGACGTGTTTGCCGCGCTGTTCCCCTGCGGCTCGGTCACGGGCGCGCCCAAGGTGCGCGCCATGCAGATGATCCGCGCGCTGGAGGCCGCACCGCGCGGTATCTACTGCGGTGCCATCGGCGTGGTGCGGCCTGCGGGCGCGGCCGGGCCTGATGGCCTGCACCGCGTGGCCGCCACCTTCAACGTGCCGATCCGCACCGTGGTATTGCGCACCGGGGCCGACGGTACCACCACGGCCACCTGCGGCATCGGCAGCGGTATTACCTCGGGCGCCACGGCCGACGCCGAATGGGCCGAATGGCGCCACAAACGCGCCTTTGCCCTGCGCGCCAGCGCGCCGTTCGACCTGCTCGAAACCCTGGCGCTGCAAGCTGGCGCGTTCCACCACCTCGGCGATCACCTGGCCCGCCTGCAAGGCGCAGCGGCGCATTTCAACCGACCGTTTGACGCCGCCGCCGTGCAGCAATGCCTGCAGGCGCTGGCCGCCAGCCTCCCCGCCGGCGCATGGCGCGTGCGCCTGCTGCTGGACGAGCACGGCCAGCCCCGCGCCGAGGCCTTTGCCCTGCAGCCCACGCCCGAGCCCGTGCGCCTGCAACTGGCCAGCCGCCCGCTGGCCGAGGCGCAGGGCGAATTCGTGCGCTACAAGACCACGCGCCGCGCGCACTACGCCGCCTTTGCGCCCACCACGCCCGGCGTGTTCGACACCGTGCTGTACAACGAGGTGGGCGAGATCACCGAGGGCACCTTCGGCAACCTCGCCATGCTGCTCGACGGCCGTTGGGTCACGCCGCCGCTGGCCTGCGGCCTGCTGCCCGGCGTGGGCCGCGCCGTGGCGCTGCGCGAGGGGCGCGTGCAGGAGGCCGTGGTGCGCCTGGCCGATGTGCCGCGCGTGCAGGCCTGGGCCTTCATCAACAGCTTGCGTGGCTGGCTGGCGGCCGAGCTGGTGCCGTGATGTTGCGCGCGTTTTCTGGCCCTGGCGCTTATCTGTAAAGCGCTGATAGCGATTGTTCTTGGAGTATTTGGGTCAGCCGGATCTGTTCATCGCCCGCAGCTACCGACCCTGCCAGGCCGCCTGTTGCTCCACAAACCCGTCGAATGCGGCCAGCAGGGGCGCGAACCGCCCGGCGCCACCCTCCAGCTGGGCCAGCGCGGCGCAGGTGGCTTCCAGCGTGGAGAGCTGGTGCGGCTGGCGTGCCGTGCGGATGCGGTAGCGCGAGGTGGGCAGTGCCTGCAGCGGCAGGCGCGGCAGCTGCTGCAGCAAGGGGTTGAGGTGCAGCATCTTGCGGCTTTTGCGCCAGGTGCCGTCGAGCACCACCAGGCGCAGGCGCTCGGGCCTTGGCAGCCAGGTGGGGTCCAGCGGCGGCGGGGGGGCAATGCCCAGGGCCGCATCCTGCAGCGCCTCGGGGTAGAGCAGCAGGGCGTGGCGCGGCGGGGCTGAAGTGTCTGACGGGCCCCAGGGCGCGGTCAGCAGCGACTGCAATGCGCCGGGGTCGAAGCGCTCGCCGGTCACCACGCGGCTGTGCGGCAGGCTCAGGTGCAGCAGCCGGGCCGTGCCTTTGGCCTCATGCACCTCGCCCGGGTGCTGCAGGATCAGCACCTCGGTGCGGTGCTCCACGGGCGTGGCCCACCGGCAGATGCAGGCGCTGTGCGGGCGCAGGCAGGCGGGGCAGCGCGGGCGTGGGTTCACTCTAAAAAAAGAGCTGCACGCGCTTATGGGATAAGCACTGCAGCCCTGCCGTGTTCAAAAAAGAGGCGATACGGGTGGCTTACAGCCGCTCTTTGACGTAAGAGCCGCGGTCCATGTCCACGATCTCCACGCTGAGCTGCACCATCACGCCAGCCGGCTTGGGCGTGAGGCGGCGCAGCACCTCGGCCACGCGCTCGGACAGGTCTTTCTTGGCCTCGGGCGTGCGACCCGAGAGCAGGCGCAGCTGGGCGTGCACAAAGGCGCGGTTGGCGGGGGCGGTGCCCACGGCAAAGCTGTCCACCAGCACGAAGCGGCTTTTGAGGTCGGCCTCGTCCAGCACTTCGGGGCTGCTGGTGACGGCCTGGTTCAGTTCGGCGAGGGCCTGCGCCTCGGGGAAGCCGGCGAGGTTGTGCGAGTATTCAACGATCAGGTGGGGCATGGCGTGTTCTCGGGTTGGGGGTGGGTCAAGGAAGGATCGGAGCGCGGGCCATCCTGGGGCGGAGCCAGGGGATTCTTTCCGGTGGTTGTCAGAGCGCCTGCGTGGGCACGGCGTGGCGCAGGGCGGTCTGGCGATTGCGGTCATCGACGAACACGAGCTGCGGTTCGTGCGTGGCCACCTTGTCTTCGGGCACCTGGGCAAACGCCGCAATGATGAGCAGGTCGCCCACGGCGGCGCGGCGTGCGGCCGAACCGTTGACCGAGATCATGCCGCTGCCGCGCTGGCCCTTGATGGCGTAGGTGATGAAACGCTCGCCGTTGTTGATGTTCCAGATGTGGACCTGTTCGTTTTCCACGAGGTTGGCGGCATCCAGCAGGTCTTCATCGATGGCGCACGAGCCTTCGTAGTGCAATTCGCAGTGCGTGGTGGTGGCGCGGTGGATCTTGGATTTGAGCAAGGTGCGGAACATGGTGTTTTCTGGCAGTGGAGACGGTGAAAGCGAAGGGTCTTGGGTCTGGCGGGACGGATGCGCTGCGGCGAAGGCGGTTGGCGCGTCAGTGCGTGGAGAAATCCAGCATGCAGCTGTCGCCCAGCGCCTCGCGCCACACGCGCACGCGGCTCACGCTGGCGCGCAGGTCGGCGGGCAGGGCCTGGGCGATGAAGACGCACAGGTTTTCGAGCGTGGGCGTGCCCAGGCCGGGCACCTCGTCGAGCATGTGGTGGTCGAGCTGCTCGCGTACCACGGTCAGGCCCTGGCGCAGCAGGCCCAGGTCCAGCACCATGCCGGTATCGGGATTGCGTGGGCCGGTCAGAAAGACTTCGGCATGGTAGGTGTGGCCGTGCACACGGCGGCTGCCTTCGGCCTCGATCTCGCGGCGCAGGGTGTGGGCGGCGTCGAAGAAAAAGCGCTGGGAGATGGTGAACAACATAGGGCGAAAAGAGCTTAGCGGATGCCGGTGAGCTTGTGCGTCTGCAGGCTCAGGCGCCAGGCCGGGCGGGCCAGGCAGGCGTCAATGCAGGCAGCGGTGTTCTGGCGCTGCAGCAGGCCGTCCATGGGCTGCAGAAAGCGGTGGGTGAAATGCGTGTCCTGCTCCAGCGCCTGCAGGTCAAACCCCGGCTGGGGCCAGACGAGTTTCAGTTCCTGCCCGCTGCGCTGCACCCAGGGCGCACCCGCCTTGGGGCTGATGCACAGCCAGTCGATGCCTTCGGGGGCGACCACGGTGCCGTTGCTTTCGACCGCGATGCGGAACTGCCGCGCATGCAGTGCGTCGATGAGTTCGCTGTCCACCTGCAGCAGGGGCTCGCCGCCCGTCAGCACGACCAGGCGGTGGCCCGCGCCTGCGGGCCATTGGGCGGCAATCAGCTCGGCCAGTGCGGTGGCCGTCTCGAACTTGCCACCCAGCGTGCCATCGGTGCCCACAAAGTCGGTATCGCAGAACTGGCAGACGGCCTGCGTGCGGTCCTGCTCACGGCCCGTCCAGAGGTTGCAGCCGGCAAAGCGGCAGAACACGGCGGGCGTGCCCGCCTGGCCGCCTTCGCCTTGCAGGGTGTAGAAGATTTCCTTGACGCTGTAAGTCATCGTGGCACCGGTGGGACGAGGAGCGTGGGCGCGGCCGGGGCTGCAACCTCGGGGTAATCACGGCTGTAGTGCAGGCCCCGGCTTTCGCGGCGCAGCTGGGCGCTTTGCACGATCAGGTCGGCCACCTGCACCAGGTTGCGCAGCTCCAGCAGGTCACGCGTGACATGGAAGTGCGCGTAGAACTCCTGGATCTCCCCCTGCAGCATGGCGATGCGGTGGGCGGCGCGTTCCAGCCGTTTGTTGGTGCGCACGATGCCCACGTAGTCCCACATGAAGCGGCGCAGCTCATCCCAGTTGTGCGAGATGACGACGGACTCATCGGCGTCGGTCACGCGGCTGTCGTCCCATGCGGGCACGGTGGGCAGTTCGGCCGTGGGTGCCGCTGCAATGGCCTGCGCGGCCGCGCGTGCAAACACCATGCATTCGAGCAGCGAGTTGCTGGCCAGGCGGTTGGCGCCATGCAGGCCGGTGCAGGCGACCTCGCCCACGGCATGCAGGCCCGGCAGGTCGGTGCGGCCGGCCAGGTCGGTCAGTACGCCCCCGCAGGTGAAGTGCGCTGTGGGCACCACGGGGATGGGTTCCCTGGTGATGTCGATACCCAGCGATGCGCAGTGCGCCAGGATGTTGGGGAAATGCTCCTGCAAAAACGCGGGGCTCTGGTGCGAGATGTCGAGGTGCACGCAATCGAGGCCGTGCTTTTTCATCTCGAAGTCGATGGCGCGGGCCACCACGTCGCGCGGGGCCAGCTCGGCACGCGGGTCGTGGTCCAGCATGAAGCGCGTGCCACCCGCCGAGGGGGGCAGCAGCAGCCTGCCACCTTCACCGCGCACGGCCTCGCTGATGAGGAAGGATTTTTCGTGCGGGTGGTACAGGCCCGTGGGGTGGAACTGGATGAACTCCATGTTCGCCACGCGGCAGCCCGCACGCCAGGCGGCGGCAATGCCGTCGCCGGTGGCGGTGTCGGGGTTGGTGGTGTACAGGTAGACCTTGCCCGCGCCGCCCGTGGCCAGGATGGTCTGTGGTGCGCGGAAAGTGACGACATCGTCCGTGCCGCTGTCCAGCGCATACAGGCCCAGGCAGCGGTTGCCGGGCAGGCCGAGCTTGCGCGTGGTGATCAGGTCCACCAGCGTGTGCTGCTCGAACAGGGTGATGCCGGGCGTGGCGCGCACCACGTCGATCAGCGTGCGCTGCACGGCGGCACCGGTGGCGTCGGTCACATGCGCAATGCGGCGCGCGCTGTGGCCGCCCTCGCGCGTGAGGTGCAGCTGGTCGCCTTCGAGCGTGAAGGGCACGCCCAGGCGGCGCAGCCAGGCAATGGATTCGGGCGCGTTCTCCACCACGAAGCGGGTGGTGGCCAGGTCGCACAGGCCCGCGCCGGCCACCAGCGTGTCTTCGATGTGGGCGGCAAAGCTGTCGTCGTCGGCCAGCACGGCGGCAATGCCGCCCTGGGCCCAGCCGCTGGAGCCGTCCTGCAGCTGGCGCTTGGTGATGACGGCCACGCGGTGCGTGGGCGCCAGGTGCAGGGCCGCCGAAAGACCGGCGAGGCCGCTGCCTACGATGAGTACGTCAAAGTCGTGGGATTGCATGGGGGTTTTCTGGGGTCTGCCAGGCCACGGGTGGCGTCCCCCTGGGGGGAAGGCGCGAAGCGGTGCAGGGAGGTCATGCCGGTGTATAGGCCAGCCGGACGTAAATGGGGGCAAAGGCCTCGGCCTGGGTGATCTCGATCAGGGTCTCCTTGGCCAGCTCCAGCAGGGCGATGAAGGTCACCACCAGCACGGTGCTGCCGTTGGCGGGCTCGAACAGTTCTTCAAACTCGACAAAGCGGCGCCCCTGCAGGGTTCTGAGCACCATGCTCATGTACTCGCGCACGCTCAGTTCTTCGCGGGTGATCTTGTGGTGCTGCACCAGCCGGGCGCGCTTGAGGATGTCGTGCCAGGCTTCCTGCAGATCCACCACATGCACATCCGGAAAGCGCGGTTGCATGCTTTGCTCGATGTACACCTGCGCCTTCACAAAGTCGCGCCCGTATTGCGGCAGTTGCGCGAGGCGCATGGCCGCCGTCTTCATCTGCTCGTATTCGAGCAGGCGGCGCACCAGCTCGGCGCGCGGGTCTTCGGCCTCTTCACTGCCTTCCTGCTTCTTGGGTGGCAGCAGCATGCGCGACTTGATCTCGATGAGCATGGCCGCCATCAGCAGGTATTCGGCGGCCAGCTCCAGGTTGCGGCTGCGGATCTCGTCCACATAGACCAGGTACTGGCGGGTGAGGCCGGCCATGGGAATGTCGAGGATGTTGAAGTTCTGCTTGCGGATCAGGTACAGCAGCAGATCGAGCGGGCCTTCAAAGGCCTCGAGGAAGACTTCGAGCGCGTCGGGCGGGATGTACAGGTCTTGCGGCAGCGCAAACAGCGGCTCGCCATACAGGCGGGCCAGCGCCACCTGGTCCACCACGTCGGGCATGGCGCCCGGTGCGACGGCAGTGGCTTCTGCGGGACTGGCGCTGTGCATGAATTGCGATGCAATCAATAGCATCTCGCGCTTGATGGCAAAGCGCTAGAAGCCATTGTGATGCTCAATCCGCGTTGGTCTGGTAGACGTAGGGCTTTTGCGCCACCTGGGCTTCGCGGTACTCGCCCCAGATCTTGCGGTCCACCTGCTTGTCCCACAGCAGGGCACGGCCGGCAAGCTGCTGTGCATCGAGCTCGGGCTTTTGCTCCTTGAGCTGGTTGATGAACTGGGTGGCTTCGGACTGGTAGTCGGGGCGGCGGAAAATGGACATGGACTGATAACCTCTCTTCTTTGATTTTACCGGGAGCCTTTCATGCCCTTTCATTTCAGTGCCCTGGCCGTTGCGGCGGCGGCCCTCGGCCTGGCGGCCCTCGGCCTGGCGGCCCTTGCCGGATGCGATGCACAGCGCATCAGTGAACTGCAGCCCGGTGTCTCCACCGAGGCCGACGTGCGCGACCGCTTCGGCGCACCCGAAACCATCTGGGACGAGGCCGATGGCGCACGCACCCTCGAATACAACCGCCAGCCCGCCGGCCAGATCAATTACATGATCACCGTGGGCGCCGACGGCCGGCTGGTGGCCGTGCGCCAGGTGCTCACGCCCGAGAACTTTGCCCGCATCACCCCCGGCATGGACATGGCGCTGGTGCGCCGCAGCCTGGGCAAGCCGGCCAAGGTCACGCCGTACCGGTTAAGCGGTGAAACCCACCACGACTGGCGCTTTGCCGAGCCGCCCAATATTCCCAAGGTGTTTACGGTGGTGACCAAGGATGGCAGCACGGTGCTGCGTACGATGGTGGGGCCGGATATGGATGCGCCGGAGAACAAGGGCGGGCGTTGAGTTTTTGGTGTTTTTTGGTTCTCGTGTTTATTTTGTAAGCGTTGGTTTGGTGGTGTGCTTTGGCTGAGCGCCTGTTCACAATCTCGCAGGAGATCGTAAACAGGCGCTCAAGGCGCAATTTTCCGCTGCGGCGCTCTCGCCACCGCCGGCGGCCAGCGCGCACTCGGGCGTGTCGCGGTCGATCAAGGCGACCGACTGGCCGGCACGCAGGCACTCCAGTGCGGTGACGATACCGGCCAGCCCGCTGCCGACGATCACCACATCATGGTGCTGCGCCCGCATGGTGTGTCTCCGTTTGGCCCTTGTGGCGGGCCTCGGTGCCGGCCGCCTGCGCCGCATTCTGCTCGGCCAGCCGGGCGCTGAAGCCCGATCGCTCCATCAGCGAGCGCGGCTGCTCTTGCGCATCCAGAACGCTCAGCACGCCGCCGCGCTGGCCCACGGCCTTGAGGATCTGTTCCAGGCCTTCGAGGCCGGTGGTGTCGAGTGCGAACAGGTTGCGTGCGTCCAGCAGCACTTCGGGGCCGTCGGGGCCGGCTTCGATGGCCTGCACGATGGGGTCGATCTTGGCCGCCGCGCCAAAGAACAGCGCGCCGTGCAGGCGCCAGACCATGCGGGGGCGGGGGCCAGCCTCCAGGGCGAGGCCATCGGTACCAGGGGTGGGCGCGGACTCGGGTTCGGCGCGGAACAGCGCGCTCATGCGCCGCACAAACAGCACGCAGGCCAGCCCCAGCCCCACCTCCACGGCCACCGTGAGGTCAAACACCACGGTGAGGAAAAACGTGCCCAGCATCAGCAGCCGGTAGTGGTTGCTGAAATGCCGCAGGCGCACGAACTCGTGCCATTCGCCCATGTTCCACGACACATGCAGCAGGATGCCGGCCAGCACCGCCAGCGGAATATGCAGCGCCAGCGGCGCGGCCACCAGCACGATCACCGCCAGCGTGGCTGCATGCACCATGCCGGCAATGGGGCTGCTGGCGCCCGCCCGCAGGTTGGTGACGGTGCGGGCAATGGTGCCGGTGGCCGGCATGCCGCCGAAGAACGGCACCACGAAATTGGCCACGCCCTGGGCCATGAGTTCCTGGTTGGGGTCGTGCTTGCGGTAGTGCGGGTCAGTGGCCACCTGGTCGGCCACGCGCGCGCACAGCAGCGATTCGATGGCACCCAGCAGCGCAATGGTGACGGTGGGCGTGACCAGCAGGCGCACCGTGTCCCACGAAAAATCGGGCAGCGCAAAGGCCGGGGGCTGCTGCGGAATGCCACCGAACCGGGTGCCGATGGTCTCCACCGGCATCTCCAGCCAGTGCGCCAGCGCCGTGAGCGTGACCAGCGCCACCACGGGCGCCGGGATGCGGGCAAAGCGGCGCACGGTGTGGCCCTCGGCCACGCGCAGCACCGGTGAGCCGTGCGCGAACAGGCGCGGCCACACCAACAGCCCGCCCAGGCAGGCAGCGCCCAGCGCCAGCGCGTAGGGGTTGATGCTGCCCATGTGCAGGGCCAGCGTGTGCACCTGCGAGAAGAAGTTGCCGGGCATCTTGTCGATGGCCAGCCCCAGCCAGTCCTTGAGCTGCGACAGCGCAATCAGCACCGCGATGCCGTTGGTGAAACCGATGACGATGCTCACCGGCACGAAGCGCACCAGGCTGCCCAGCTTGAACATCCCGAGCAGGAACAGCAGCACACCCGCACAGGCCGTGGAGATCAGCAGGTTGGCCACGCCGTAACGCTCGACGATGCCATAGACGATGACGATGAAGGCGCCGGCCGGACCGCCGATCTGCACGTTGGTGCCGCCCAGCAGCGCAATCAGAAAGCCGCCGATGATGGCCGTCCACAACCCGGCTTCGGGCTTGAGCCCGCTGGCGATCGCAAACGCCATGGCCAGCGGCAGCGCCACGATGCCCACGGTAACACCCGCACCCAGGTCGGCCAGCCAGCGGCTGCGGCTGTAACCGCGCAGGGCATCGAGCAGGCGGGGGCGAAAGGCAGGCGAGAAACGCATGGATGGACAGGGCGCGGGTGGCCAGCGAAGGCAAAAGCCGGTGGCCCAGTGTAGTGAGCCGGGAACAAAGCACAACCGCGGCGGTCCTGCCCTGCTGGCGCGTGTTTTCTGTTGATGCTATATAACTGATAGCATGATGCGATTTTTGTATCAGCGATGCAGGCATTTTTGGCCCAAGATGCCTGGCGGGCTTTGCTGGCGCAGCGGTCAGCCGCTCCATGGCCTGGCGCGTTGCTTGCTTGCACTCCTCTCGTGAACTCTTCCATGCCTGACACCTCCCCTTCGCCTTCCTCCCTGCGCCACGGCACGTTCGAAGACGTGCAGGCACTGTTTGCCGGCACGCTGTTCGTGGCCATGGCGCTCATGCTGTTCAACCAGGCAGGTCTGCTGGTGGGGGGCACGGCGGGGGTGGCATTCTTGCTGCACTACGTCACGGGCATCTCGTTTGGCAAACTGTTCTTTGTGGTGAACCTGCCGTTTTACTGGTTCGCCTGGACGCGCATGGGGCGCGAATTCACGATCAAGACCTTTGTCTGCGTGGCCCTGCTGTCGCTGCTGACCGAGCTGTTCCCGCATGTAATGCATGTGGACTACCTGAACCCGTTGTTCGCATCGTTGCTGGGCGGGCTGCTGCTGGGCACGGGCTGTCTGTTTCTGGCGCGCCACCGCTCCAGCCTGGGTGGGGCCACGGTGGTGTCGCTGTACCTGCAAAGCCGCTACGGCATGCGCGCCGGCAAGGTGCAGATGATGATCGACGGCACCGTGGTGCTGCTGGCGCTGTTCGTCGTGCCGGTGGAGCGGGTGGCGTATTCGGTGCTGGCGGTGCTGGTAATGAGCGGTTTTTTGTGGATCAGCCACCGGCCGGGGCGCTATACCGGGGAGTGAGCGGGGGCGGATTTGACTGGGGCAGTGGGTCCGGCAGAGCGGGCAGTGCGGATTGCGCGCCGGGCGCCGGGCGGATGGATTCCCTGATCTGGATGCCGCTGTTGTCTGCCGCTGCCCCGTCACTGGACATGGCATCGACGGCCATTCCTACGCCCTTGCCCACCACCTTGGCGGTGCCCACCGCAGCATCTGCTGCCAGGCCCACGGCGGTGGCCGTGACGCCGACGGCCGTGGTGGTCACTGCCACCACCGTGCAGCCGGCCAGCAACTGCGGCAGCAGCAAGGTGCCCACCAAGGCACAGGCCAGACTGCGCACCAGTCGGGCCGCTTTCAGCGCACGCGATGCCGGGCTTTGCACCCGGCCAATGGAGCGTGTAGATGCCGAAGGAATGGCTGTGCTCTGGATGGTGCTCATGGCCGCTTCTTCATGACCAGAGCATACAGCGCTTGCGCCGCTACCGACAGGCTTTCGTCCCGCCGCCGCACCAGATAGATCTGCCGCGTGAGGCCTGGCAACGACAGCGGCCGCGTGACCAGGCCCGGCTGCTCGAAATGAAACAGTGTGAGCGCAGGCACCACGCTGATGCCCAGTCCCGCGCGCACCATGCCCATCACGGTGGCCAGCTGCTCGACCTCCATCAACGTGTGCATGGCCTGCGGGTGCAGTGCGGCCTCCAGGTACTGGCGCACGCTGCTGGTGCGCGCGAGGTGGACGAACGGCCAGGCCGCCAAGTCCTGTGCGGTGATGGCTTTGCGCTGGCGGGACAGCGGGTGGTCGCTGGGGCACACCAGGTAGAAGTCGTCGCTGCAAAAGGGGGCGGCCTGCAGCGCCGGGGTGTCGGCGCGGATGGCGGCGAGCGCGAAGTCGGCATGGCCGCTCGCTACGCGGTCGATGCAGGGCTCGGACAGCACATCGGCAATGTCGATCTCGATGCCCGGGTGCGCAGCGCTGTACTGCGCCAGCACGCCCGGCAGCCAGCCCGCCGCCAGAGAAGGCAGCAACGCCACGGCCACGCGACCGCGCTGCAGGGTGGCGGTATCGCGCACGGCAGACAGCGCGTTGGTGATCTCGGCACGGATGCGGCGGGCCGAATCCAGAAAGTTCTGCCCCTCGGGCGTCAGGTCCACATGCCGCGTGCTGCGGTCGAACAGGCGCAGGCCCAGGTCATCTTCCAGTGCGCGGATGAGGGCGCTGAACGCGGGCTGCGACAAATGGCACAGCGCCGCTGCGCGTGTGAAGCTGCGCTGCGCGGCCAACGTGATGAAGGCGTCCAGCTGGCGACTGGAGAGGTGGGGGGTGCTCATGGTTGGTGCCGTGGCCGGTACATCGGTTGTCCATCGATTTATCTGAAATTCAGATGGATTCATCGTAACAATCGATTTCACAGAATACCGCAGTTTCTCTACATTGGCCCCAGGAGACAACAAACCCATGGCGAACAACACCCATCTGCTGGTTGGCTGCGCCGCCGGCTTTTCGGGCGACCGCACCGACGCTGCTGCGCCCGTGGTGCAGGCGCTCATTGCCAGCGGCCAGCCCTCGGTGCTCATCTTCGAGACCCTGGCCGAGCGCACGCTGGCCCTGGCCCAGCTGGCCCGTCGCACTGACCCTGACGCGGGTTACGAACCCCTGCTGGTCGATCTGCTGCGCCCCGTGCTGGCGCCATGCCTGGCACACGGCGTGCGCATCGTCAGCAACTTTGGCGCAGCCAACCCGCATGGTGCCGCACGCCGCATCCACGCGTTGGCGGCCGAGCTGGGCCTGCGCCGCCCGCGCATTGCCGTGCTGCAAGGCGACGACCTGAGCGGCCCCGAGCACCGCGAACTGCTGCAAGGCGCGTTGGGCGATGCCATGCCCACCGACACCATCGTCAGCGCCAACGCCTACATCGGCGCGCAGGCCATTGCCGATGCGTTGCGCGCGGGCGCCGACATCGTGGTCTGCGGCCGGGTGGCCGACCCGTCCCTGGTGCTGGGCCCGGCGCTGGCGCATTACGGCTGGGCGCTGGACGACTGGGACCGCCTTGCCCGCGCCACCATGGCAGGCCACCTGCTGGAATGCGGAGCGCAGGTCACGGGCGGCTACTTTGCCGACCCCGGCTACAAGGACGTGCCGGGTCTGGCCCAGCTGGGTTACCCCATTGCCGAGATCGATGCCGACGGCCACTGCACCATCACCAAACCCCCCGGTACCGGTGGCCGCATCGACGAGCGCACGGTGAAGGAGCAACTGCTGTACGAGCTGCACGACCCGGCGGCGTACCTCACGCCCGATGTGGTGGCCGACATTACGCAGGCATGTGTCTCGGCCGCAGCTCCTGACACCGTGCGACTGGAAGGCGTGCGAGGCCACGCGCGGCCGGCCACGCTCAAAGTCAATGTGTGCTTTGAATCGGGCTGGTTTGCCGAAGGCGAAATCTCCTACGCCGGCCCGCGCGCCGAAGCCCGAGCCCGCCTGGCGGGCGAGGTGCTGCGCGAGCGCGTGAGCGGTCTCGGCCCGCTGCGCATCGACCTGATTGGCGTGACCAGCGTCTTTGGCGACGACAACAGCCGCTGGCTCGATGTGCCCGCCAACGGTAGCGAAGATGCCCGCGATGTACGCCTGCGCGTGGCCCTGCAGCACCGCGACCACGCCAGCGCCCAGCGCCTGGTGCGCGAGGTGACCGCGCTCTACACCTGCGGCCCCGCGGGTGGCGGTGGCGTGCGCACCGCCATGCGCCCACGCCTGGGCACGGTGTCGTGCCTGGTGCCGCGCGATGCCGTTGCCGTGCGCTTTGAGATGGTGGATTGAGGATTCAGGCCATGACAACAACAGACCACACCATGACCGTTCCTTTGTATCGACTGGCCCACAGCCGCACGGGCGACAAAGGCAACCGCTCCAACATCAGCGTCATCGCCTGGCACCCCGCGCTGTGGGAGGTGCTGGTCGATCAGGTCACCGAGGCCGCCGTGGCCCGCCAGTTTGCGCAGCGCCGCCCGCGCCAGGTCACGCGCTACCTGTTGCCTCGGTTGCAGGCCATGAACCTCGTGCTCGACGACGTGCTCGACGGTGGCGTGAACGACGCGCTCAACCTCGACAGCCACGGCAAGGCGCTGAGCTACCTGCTGCTGGACCTGTCCGTCACCGTGCCCGCGCACCTGGCGCCGTACTTCGGTGGCCCCACCGTGTAAGCCCTCCGGTTTTTTCCCCTTCCTTTCCCATCCATACCAACACAAGGAGACAACATGACCCATCCATCTCCCCGCGCGGGCTGCCGTCGCGCTCTGCTCGCCACAGCCGCCGCGCTGGCGCTCGGCACATTGCATGCCCCCACTGCTTTCGCCCAGGCTGCTGGCGCCTACCCTTCGAAGGCCATCACTTTTGTCGTTCCCTTTGCCGCAGGCAGCGCCACCGACCAGCTGGCCCGCGCGCTGGGCCAGTCCATCACCAACGACACCAAGCAGCCCGTGGTCATCGACAACAAGGCGGGCGCCAGCGGCATGATTGCTGCGTCTGCCGTGGCCAAGGCGGCGGCCGATGGCTACAGCGTGCTCATCACCACCAACACCACGCATGCGGCCAACGAGCACCTGTACAAGAAGCTCTCGTACGACCCGGTGAAGGACTTTGCCCCCGTCACCGGCCTGGGCAAGGGCGGGCAAGTGCTGGTGGTCAATGCCAGCGCGCCGTACAAAAACGTGGGCGAGCTGCTGGCCTTTGCCAGGAAGAACCCCGGCAAGCTCAGCTTTGGCAGCGGCAGTTCGTCCAGCCGCATGGCGGGCGAAATGCTCAAGCAGCTGGCCAGCGTGGACATCCTGCATGTGCCCTACAAGAGCAACCCGCTGGCCATCACCGACCTGCTGGGCGGGCAGATCGACCTGATGATCACCGACACCTCCACCGGCGTGCCGCAGGTCAAGGCGGGCAAGCTGCGTGCGCTGGGTTATTCCACGCAAAGGCGCAGCGCGCAATTGCCCGACGTGCCCACGCTCGACGAGGCGGGCGTGAAGGGCTACGACATGGGCTACTGGTTTGCGGCCTACGTGCCAGCAGGCACGCCCGCGCCGGTGGTGGCGCGCCTCAATGAGCTGCTGGGCGCTGCCACCAAAAGCGCGGCGGCCAAGAGCTTCTTCGACAACGCGGGCTCCGAGGCGTGGACGACCACGCCTGATGAACTGGCCAGGTTCCAGGCCGCCGAAACCCAGAAATGGGGCAAGGTGATCAAGGCCGCGGGCATCGAGGCCGAATAAGCCACTTGCCCGGCGCACGCTGAACTGCGCGCCGGGCTCCGTAGCTTCCTTCCACTTTTTTCACACCGCCTGCCGTTCATCGGCAGGTGTGGGCGAAGCCTCGCCCGCGTGCTGCGCCAAAGACGCCGCCACCTTCCCCCAGAGCCGCCAAAGCGGCCACAACCACCCACCCAAGGAGACAATATGAGACCTCTTCATGCATTCGGAAAAATCACGCTGACCGCCGCCACTGCTGCGGCCCTCGCTGCCTGCGGAGGCAGCAGCAACAGTGACGCAGCCAAGGGCCCGACCTTCAAGCTGGAGATCACCGCCACCGAAGCCTTCCCCGGCACCTACGGTGATGTGGGCGAATACGAGCGCGTGACGGGTACGCTCAGCGGCGAGGTGGACCCCAAGGATCCCAAGAACGCCACCATCCAGGACCTGGCGCTTGCGCCCACCAATGCCAATGGCATGGTCGAGTACAAGGCCGATTTCCTCATGCTCAAGCCCAAGAACATGGCCAAGGCCAGCGGCGTGCTGCGCTACGACGCGCCCAACCGCGGCAACATCCTCACGCTGCTCAACCCCACGGCCTCGCCCAGCGATGCGGTGTACCTGGAGCGGGGGTACGTGATGCTGTACTCGGCCTGGCAGGGCGACGTGCCCAAGAGCACACCTGCGCGCCTCACGGTGAGCGTGCCCGTGGCCAAGAACAAGGACGGCAGCAGCATCACCGGTCCCTACCGTGCCGAGCTGGTGCCTGCTGCGGCCAGCCCCGCGATGACGCTGCCCGGCGGCGTGTTCAATGGCTCCATGATTCCGTACGAACCCGCCAGCCTGGACAACGCGCAGCCCGGCTACTCGCTCACCCGCCGCGCCAACGAGACGGATGCGCGCATCCCTGTGCCCGCGAGCGACTGGAAGTTCGCCACTTGCGACACGGGCACCAACGCCTTCCCCGGCACGGCCAGTCCCACCAGCGTGTGCCTCAAGGGCGGGTTCGACCCCGCCTACCTGTATGAACTGGTCTACGTCGCCAAGGACCCGAAAGTGATGGGCGTGGGCCTGGCTGCACTACGCGACACGGTGAGCTTCTTCCGCAGCAAGGCGGCGGACTCGGCGGGCACCCCCAACCCGCTCGCAGGCCGCATCCAGTACACGCTGGGGCAGGGCACTTCGCAGTCGGGCAACGCGATGAAGACCTTTTTGCACCTGGGCTTCAACCAGGCGCTGGATGGGGGCAAGGTGTTCGACGGCATGTACGCCCACGTGGCCGCGCGGCAGACCCACATCAACACCCGCTTTGCCGTGCCCGGCGGTGGTGGTGGCCTGCGCACCGACCACACGGCCTTTGGCCAGACCGCGCCGCGTGGGCTGGACAAGGACTACATGGACGACATCAGTGGCCGCCAGGGTGGCGTGATGAAGCGCTGCGCCGCCACCAACACCTGCCCCAAGTTCTTCCTGGGCCTGTCGGGCACCGAGTTCTGGCAGCTGCAGGGCTCGCCCGTGCTGACCGATGCCAACGGTACCAGGGATCTGGCCCAGCCCGAGAATGCGCGCATCTACTACTACGCCAGCACCCAGCACGGCGGGGCAGGGGGCACGGCCAGCATCGGCTACGCGCCCACGCGCGCCACCTACCCCACGGGCACGGTGGTGCACTTCAATGACACGTTCCGCGCGCTGTTCCTGAACCTGGAAGACTGGGTGGTGCGTGGCACGCTGCCGCCCGACAGCCAGGTGCCCAAGCTGGCCGACGGCACGCTGGTGCGGCCGGAGGCGCTGGCGTTCCCGGCCATGAAGGGCCTGACCTGGGCGGTGGGTGGGGCGCAGACCGCGATCCCGGACTTCACCTACCGGGGCCTGTACAACAACTTCCCGCTGTTCGACTTTGGCCCACAGTACATCCCGCAGGACGAATCGGGCATCGCCACGATCCTGCCTCCGCGCAACCTGGGCCGCGACTACGCGATCCTGGTGCCGCAGGTGGATGCGTCCACCGGCCTGACCCGCGCAGGCATCCGCAGCGTGGAAGCCCGCGCCCCGCTGGGTACCAGTATTGAATTCAATTACGTGGCCACGCCTGGCATCACCGACCTGGCCAACCTCACGGGCAGCTTCATCCCCTTCCACAAGACGCGCGCGGCGCGCCTGGCGGCGGGTGATGCGCGGCCCTCGCTGGAGGAGCTGTATGGCACGCAAGAGGGCTACGTGGCGGCCGTGACCGAAGCGGCCAATGTGCTGGTGGCGCAGCGTCTGCTGCTGCAGCGCGATGCGAATTTGCAGATCGCCCGAGCCAAGGCCCAGGTCGTATTGCCCTGAAGGCCGGGCGCGCGCTGTGGCGTCGGGGTGTGCACCCTGCGGCGGGCACGAGGCCGTGGGCATGCCTCGCTGAGGCTTGTGTTCCGGCCGCACAACCTGGGCAGAAGCCGCTGCGTTTGTGCGGGGTTGAGCCTGCATGAAGGGCGCGGGCGCCATGTTGCCGCCCGTGCGCGCCCCCAAGGAGGCGTGTCCGGGATCGCCGTGCCCGGTTCCGGGGTGCCCGTGTCAGCGCACGCGCATGCCAGGCATGGCGCCGGGCCAGGGGTTGAGCACGTAGATGCCGGGGTTGGCTTTTTCGTCGCCATGGCTGGCGGCCAGCACCATGCCTTCCGACACGCCAAACTTCATCTTGCGCGGCGCCAGGTTGGCCACCATCACGGTGTGCTTGCCGATCAGGTCGGCGGGCTGGTAGGCGCTGGCAATGCCGCTGAAGACATTGCGCGTGACGGGATTGCCCTGCGGGTCAGTGCCTTCGCCCACGTCCAGCGTCAGGCGCAGCAGCTTGGTCGAGCCCTCCACGGCCTCGCAGTTCACGATCAGCGCAATGCGCAGGTCGATCTTCGTGAAGTCGTCGATGGTGATGGTGGGGGCCAGCTCCTCGCCGCCGGGGGCTGCGGTTTCAATCGTTGCCTGTGCTGGAGGATCAAACAATGCTTCCAGCTGCTTGGCATCCACGCGCTGCATCAGGTGCTTGTACTCGCCGATCCCATGGCCCTTGCCCAGCATGGTGGCGGCGTCGGCAAAGGAGAACGGCGGCACCTTGAGGAAGGCCTCGACCTGCGCGGCCAGCGCGGGCAGCACGGGCTTGAGCAGGATGGTGAGCAGGCGGAAGGCCTCGATGCAGGTGGTGCACACGTCCTGCAGGCGGCCTTCCATGCCCTCCTGCTTGGCCAGCTCCCAGGGCTTGTTCTGGTCCACGTAGGCGTTGACGCGATCGGTCAGCAGCATGGTCTCGCGCAGGGCCTTGCCATATTCGCGCTCGGCCAGCAGCTCAATGATGGAGGGCGCCACGGTGCGCAAGTGGTCCAGCAGCGCATCGCCGTCGGCCGACACCTCGCCGAGCTGGCCGCCAAAGCGCTTGGCGATGAAGCCGGCCGCCCGGCTGGCGATGTTGATGTACTTGCCGATCAGGTCGCTGTTGACGCGGGCCATGAAGTCGTCGGCGTTGAAGTCGATGTCCTCGTTGCGGCTGCTGAGCTTGGTAGCCAGGTAGTAGCGCAGCCATTCGGCGTTCATGCCCAGGCCCAGGTACTTGAGCGGATCGAGGCCGGTACCGCGGCTCTTGCTCATCTTCTCGCCGTTGTTCACCGTGAGGAAGCCGTGCACGAACACCGAGTCGGGCACCTTGCGGCCGCTGAACTTCAGCGTGGCGGGCCAGAACAGGGTGTGGAAGGTGACGATGTCCTTGCCGATGAAGTGGTACTGCTCCAGCGCCGGGTCGGCCATGTAGGCCTCGTAGTCCTGGCCGCGTTTTTCGAGCAGGTTCTTCAGCGAGGCCAGATACCCGATGGGGGCGTCGAGCCACACGTAGAAATACTTGCCTGGCGCGTCGGGGATCTCGATGCCGAAATAGGGCGCGTCGCGCGAGATGTCCCAGTCGCCCAGGCCCTCGCTGGTCGTGCCGTCGGGGTTGGTGCGCACGGTGAACCATTCGCGCACCTTGTTGGCCACTTCGGGTTGCAGGCGGCCGTTTTGCGTCCAGTCTTCCAGAAAGGCCACGCAGCGCGGGTCGGACAGCTTGAAGAAGAAATGCTCCGAGCTTTTGAGCACCGGCTTGGCGCCCGACAGTGCCGAGTAGGGGTTGATCAGGTCAGTGGGCGCATACACCGCGCCGCAGACCTCGCAGTTGTCGCCGTACTGGTCCTTGGCGTGGCACTTGGGGCATTCGCCCTTGATGAAGCGGTCGGGCAGGAACATGTTCTTCTCGGGGTCGAAGAACTGCTCGATGGTGCGCGTCTCGATCAGGCCGTTGGCCTTGAGGTCGCGGTAGATATCTTGCGCGAGCTGGTGGTTTTCGGGCGCGTCGGTGCTGTGCCAGTTGTCGAATTCGATGTGAAAACCGTCCAGGTACTGCTGGCGGCCGGCGGCAATGTCGGCCACGAACTGCTGCGGTGTCTTGCCGGCTTTTTCGGCCGCGATCATGATGGGCGCGCCGTGGGTGTCGTCGGCACCGACGAAATTGACCGCGTTGCCCAGCAGCCGCTGCGTGCGCACCCAGATGTCGGCCTGGATGTATTCCATGATGTGGCCGATGTGGAAGTTGCCGTTGGCATACGGCAGGGCGGTGGTGACGAAGAGTTTGCGTGCAGAGGACGTCATGGAAGCGGCTTTCTCGGGCGGAACCCGCAATTTTAGGCGCTCTGCGGTGGGGATGCAGACCCGGCGTCAGGTGTATGGCCGGTTGCGCAGTTCGGCGCCCGTGTCCTTCCAGCCAAAGAAGTGGCATACCTCGGCCCGCCGGGCCAGGGTGTCCTTGCGGCCCAGGGCCATCAGTTCCTGGGTGTAGCCCCGTTCGAACAGCAGGTAGCTGGCCAGCGCCGCGCCGCGCACATCGGCCATGTTCGGTGTCACGCCCAGTGCGCCCAGCATGGCGCGCACGGGGCCGGGCAGGTCGCCCACATGGCGGGCCGCTATGGCGTCGAGCCGCTGCGAGGGGGCGATCACCAGCAGCTCGATGGGGCGCAGCGCACTGTGGGAGCGTTTGTCCTCGGAGATGAGCGACAGCGTCTGGTTGATGCGTTTGACCCGCTCCACATCGACCGACAGCGCATCCAGAAAGATATTGGACAGCGCATGCCCGGCAATCTGCGCCAGCGAGGGGTAGCCGGGCGAGGGCGTGGCGGCGCTGTCGCCCCGGGGCTCGTGCATGCGGCCTGCGCCGATGACCAGCACGCGCTCGGCCCCCAGGTGGATCGCCGCGGCGATGGGGGCCGACTGGCGCATGGAGCCGTCGCCAAAGTATTCGGTGTGGCCATCGATGGCGAGGCCCTTGGCCGGAAAGACGAAGGGAATGGCCGAAGACGCCAGCAGGTGCTCGTGCGTGATGCGGGCGCGCACCGCCTTGCGCTGCGAGCGCACCCAGGGCTGTTCACCGTCGGCCACCTCGAAAAAAGTGACATGCTCGCCCGAGCTGTAGCTCGATGCCGTGACCGCCAGTGCCGTGAGGTGACCTTTGTGCATCAGCCGGGGCAGGCGCATGAGTGGCACCATCTTGCCCAGCAGTTTTTCGAGCGGCGCATTGTCCAGCAGCGAGCGCGGGCGCAGGCGGCGCCAGCGGGCCAGCGCCCAGCCCAGCGACACCAGGGTGAGCCAGCGGGCACCGCTGCGCATCACGCTGAACGGATCTGCACCGTATACCTGGCCCGCGTGGAACTGGCGCCACACGCGGGCGATGCGGCGCACGGTACGGTCGAAATCATCGGCGCCGCAGGCCAGCGCGGCGGCGTTGATGGCCCCCGCCGAGGTGCCCGTGATGATGGGGAACGGATTGGGCTGGCGGCTGGCGCCGCAGGCGTGGCGCAGGTCGGCAATGGCTTCGAGCACGCCCATCTGGTACGCGGCCCGTGCACCGCCCCCGGTGAGGAGCAGGCCTGTGCGGGGCGATGGGGTGGCGGTCGGCATGGTGCGGCGGGCCAGCCTCTCAGGCCTTGGTCTTGGTGAGCAGCAGCGCGGCCAGGGCGGCGTCCTGCACGATGGTGATGCCGTTGTCGCGCGCATACAGCCGGGCGTTGTCGCTCAGGCCGCCCTGCGCCAGCACATACAGGCCCGTGGGTGCGCCGCGCTGGTCCATGGCGGCGCGCAGTTCGCGCAGTGGCTCCACGCCATGGGTGGCGGCCTTCCAGCGGCGGGCGCTGGCCAGCGTGGTGCTGCCGTTCTTCGCCAGGCAGAAATCGGCAGCACCGTTGCCCGGCAGGCGCTCCACGGTGTAGCCCGCGCGCGTCCAGGCGGCCGCGAGCGCCTGGGCAAAGTCACGCCAGGGCATGCGGGCCGCTGCATCGAGCATTCCGGTCAGGTGCGCGGGGTTGGGTGCGCGCAGCTGCTTCCAGGCCGCCATGCAGCCCACCACGAAGATGGGAAATCCGGCCAGCGCACCCACCACGAAATACTCCCTGGGCAGCAGCGCACCTGCCGCCAGGACGATGACGCCCACCACCACGAAGCTGACCCACCACGGCGAGCGCAGCAGCATGGCAAACAGGGATTTCTCGGCCATCTTGAATTTCACGGAGGTCCTTTTCTTTCGGTTTCACGGGGTGCCGGCTGTGGCAGGGCGTGCGCATTGTCCTTCAGACAACGGGGGAACAGCGCTTGGATAGACTACCGGCCTCTTCTGGAGTTTATTGAATGGCAGTCACCGAACAGGGCCTCTTGGCCGCACTTTCCAGCGTGCTGGACCCCCACACGGCCCAGGATTTCGTCAGCACCCGCGCCCTGCGCAATGTGCAGATCACCGGCGGCGATGTGGCCTTTGATGTGGAGCTGGGCTACCCCGCCAAGAGCCTGGTGCCCGAGCTGCGCCGCAGCCTGGTGGCCGCCGCCAAGGGCGTGGCCGGGGTTGAAAACGTGTCGGTCAACATCACCACCAAAGTGGTGGCCCATGCGGTGCAGCGCGGTGTGCAGCTGCTGCCGCAGGTCAAGAACATCATTGCCGTGGCTTCGGGCAAGGGCGGCGTGGGCAAGAGCACCACGGCCGCCAACCTGGCCCTGGCCCTGGCCGCCGAGGGCGCCAGCGTGGGCGTGCTCGACGCCGACATCTACGGCCCCAGCCAGCCCATGATGCTGGGCATCAACCGCCGCCCCGAAAGCGACGATGGCAAGACCATGGAGCCGCTCGAAAACTACGGCGTGCAGGTCATGTCCATCGGCTTCCTGGTAGACCAGGATGAGGCCATGATCTGGCGCGGCCCCATGGCCACGCAGGCGCTGGAGCAGCTGCTGCGGCAGACCAACTGGAAAAACCTCGACTACCTCATCATCGACATGCCCCCCGGCACCGGCGACATCCAGCTCACGCTCTCCCAGCGCGTGCCCATGACGGGCGCCGTGATCGTGACCACGCCGCAGGACATCGCGCTGCTCGATGCCAAGAAGGGCATCAAGATGTTCGAGAAGGTGGGTGTGCCCATCCTGGGCATCGTCGAGAACATGGCCGTGCATGTGTGCAGCAACTGCGGCCAGGTCGAGCACATCTTTGGCGCCGATGGCGGCAAGAAGATGGCGGCCGAGTACGGTATGGACTATCTGGGCGCGCTGCCACTCGACATGAGCATCCGCCTGCAGGCCGACAGCGGCAAGCCCACCGTGGTGGCCGATCCCGACGGCGACGTGGCCAGGATCTACAAGCAGGTGGCGCGCGACGTGGCGGTGAAGATCGCCCGGCAGGCGAAAGACTTCTCCAGCAAGTTCCCCACCATCTCGGTCAGCAAGAACACCTGATCCGCCAGGGTGCATCAGTAGGGATTGGCCGGCAGCAAGCTGCCGTTCACCACGCCCACCGACTGGTAGACGGGAAAGCCCGACCAGTCGGTCAGGTTGATCGATGCAGCGGAATTGGCAAGCTTGCGAATCACCACCGATGACGTGGGCACTTCCAGGGGCCTGCCCGCAGCGCACACGGTCGGCCCCTGGGTGACATTGATGAAGTACACCGCGCTTTCCGTAGTGGTGGAGATATTGGTCACCCGCCTGCCGCTGTAGGTGGAGTCAGGGTTGCGCTGCACCAGCAGGGCGGCTTCCACGCCAATGCCGATGCCCCGGGCTGTGTTGTTGCCCAGCACGCCGCCAGGGCAGCCAAATTCTTGCAGGCCCGCACCGGGGTACGTGCCGATCAGCCGGGAGACAAAGGTGACCAGGCGGCCCATGCGATCGCGTGAATCCAGGTGCGAATCGGTGATGGTATTGGCCAGCGCCGGCGGTGCGATGAAGCCGCCCACCGTGCTCAAGGGGTTGGGGTCCAGCGTCACGTAGCTGTTGTAAGGGTTGCTCAGCGCTTGCGTGGAGGTGACGGTGCCATTGAGCGCGGCAAAGTCAAACCCGCCCAGCACGGCCAGTCCCGCACTGGTGCCACCAATGGGCACGTTCTTTTGCATCAGGCCGTTCAAGGTCGCCTCCAGCGCCTGGCCTTTCCAGTAGCGGATGTAGTTGGCCTGGTCACCGCCGGCAATCCACACTGCATTGGCCCGGGCCAGCACGGTGTTGACAAAAGGGTCGTTGGCCGCCGCGATGCTGGGAATCACCAGCGTTTCGACCGAACTCAGGCCCAGCGAAGCCCCGCCAACCCAGCCGTCCCGGACCACGGAGTCCATGGCCGACTTGCGGCCGCTGTAGTAGATGTAAGGGTTGTAGCCGTCATCGCCCGAGGCACGGATCACCACAAGGCGGCCACCAGTGCCCGGCGCCACCCCGGCGCGCTGGATCATCCACCGAAAGGCATCGTCCACATCGGGCCCACCGCCCATCAGTACATACGACGGGTGGGGTTGTGACTGGCTGACCGTGGGCACCACATCGGGGTTGCCCTCGGCGTAGTACTCATAAGCCGTTTTGACTGGCTTGGCCTGCGCGGCGCCGAAGCTTGCGCCGAACACCAGGGTCAGCAGGGTGAGGGCGAGCTTGCACCAGGACGCACTGCGCCGCGAAGCGGCCTTCTGCAACGGGAATCGAGCCATGGCATCTTCCTGTCAAAAGTGTGAGAAACCCACTCTACGGTGCCGGGGCATGTTTATTGTTAGTTGATGTCATTGTTGTGACTATATGTTTCATGTGGCTATGATCTGTGGCCTGTCCCGGTACCCTGCCATCCATTTTGAAATTCTGAAAGATGGGGCCCCTTTGCCGAGGCCTGCTCAACCGAGACAACACCCATGCAGCCATCACCTGTTCCGCCTGCCGTAGCCTCGGTCGCAACGCTCGCCACCTCCGACGACCTGCGCGCCAGCCTTCGTCGCGCCAGCCAGCTCAAGGGCCGCCAGCCTGAAGGCGCCGCGATGGCCGAGTTGACCGCTTTGCTGGGTGATCCGCCGGCCGAGGGCTTTCGGCGCGACCTGCTGATCGAACATCTGCACCGCCTCAACGACCACTTTGGCGTTCTGCACGACCGGCACCTGGTAGCGCTGGCCAAGCAGATGCATCTGCCCATGGCCGAGGTGTACGAGGTGGCCAGCTTCTACCACCACTTCGAGATCGTGCGCGGCGACCAGGCCCAGGCACCGCGCCTGGTGCTGCGCGTGTGCGACAGTCTGAGCTGCGGCATGGCCGGCGCGCGCGCGCTGCTGGCCGCGCTGCCCGAGCGCCTGCGTACGGCCGGGCAGGGCGATGTGCAGGTGCAGGCCGTGCCCTGCGTGGGCCGCTGCGAACAGGCGCCCGTGGCCGTGGTGCACCAGTGCCCGGTGCCACACGCCACGGTCGAGGGGGTGCTGGAAACCATCGATTGGAAGCCCGATCGGTCGGTAGCGATACATCCCTATGCACAAGGTGTTCTCCATTTTGATGTTGCAGCGCTGGCCGGGCACAGCGTGCCTGCGCAGCCAGAAGGCATCAGCCCTGCCCACGCCGACCTCGCCACCTACCGCGCCCATGGCGGCTATCAGACGGCTGCCGCGCTGGTCAACGGCGAGATGGACGCCGAGGCCGTGCTGGCAGCCATGGAAGACTCGGGCCTGCGCGGCCTGGGCGGCGCGGGTTTTCCAGCGGGACGTAAGTGGCGCATCGTGCGCGACCAGCCCGCGCCGCGCCTGATGGCCGTGAACATCGATGAAGGCGAACCCGGCACCTTCAAGGACCGCACTTACCTGGAGCGTGACCCGCACCGCTTTCTGGAGGGTGTGCTCATCGCCGCCCAGGTGGTGGGCACCGAGGCCATCTATATCTACCTGCGCGACGAGTACCACGGCTGTCGCGCGTTGCTGCAAGCCGCGCTGGATGACCTGCGTACCCAGCCCCCATGTCCGTTGCCGCACATCGAGCTGCGCCGGGGCGCGGGCGCCTACATCTGTGGCGAAGAGTCGGCCATGATCGAGAGCATCGAAGGCAAACGCGGCGAGCCGCGCATGCGACCACCCTACATCGCGCAGGTGGGCCTGTTCGGCCGGCCCACGCTGGAACACAACTTTGAGACGCTGTACTGGGTGCGCGACATCGTGGAGCGCGGGCCGGATTGGTTTGCCAGCTTTGGCCGCCACGGGCGCAAAGGGCTGCGGTCTTTCAGCGTGAGCGGGCGCGTGAAGCACCCGGGCGTCAAGCTCGCGCCGGCGGGCATCACGGTGCAGGAACTCATCGACGAATACTCCGGCGGCATGCTGGACGGCCACGAGCTCTACGCTTACCTGCCCGGCGGCGCCTCGGGCGGCATCCTGCCCGCCAGCCTGAACCACATCCCGCTGGACTTCGACACGCTGCAGCCCTACGGCTGCTTCATCGGCTCGGCCGCCGTCATCGTGCTCAGCCAGCACGACCGCGCGCGCGATGCGGCGCTGAACGTGATGCGCTTTTTTGAACACGAGAGCTGCGGGCAGTGCACACCCTGCCGGGTGGGCACCGCCAAGGCGGCCCAGTTGATGCAGGCGCCGCAGTGGGATGAGGAACTGCTGGATGACCTGGCGCAGGTGATGGGCGATGCGTCCATCTGCGGCCTCGGGCAGGCGGCGCCCAACCCCATCCGGTGCATACAGCGCTACTTTGCTCATGAGGTGCAAGCATGAACGGCAACAGCCCCGGCATCGACTTTGAGCTGGACGGTCACAGCGTTACCGCCCACCCCGGTGAAACCATTTTGAAAGCTGCGCAGCGCCATGGCGTGGAGATTCCGCACCTGTGCTACACCGACGGCCTGCGCCCCGACGGCAACTGCCGCGCCTGCGTGGTGGAGATTGCGGGCGAGCGCACGCTGGCGCCCAGCTGCTGCCGCGTGCCGACCGCAGGGATGAAGGTGCAGGCCGCCAGCCCGCGCGCCCGCAAGAGCCAGCAGATGGTGGTGGAAATGCTGCTGTCTGACATGCCGGACGTGGGCTACCAATGGAACGACAAAGGTATAGGTACTCCTGAATTGATAGCTGGAAGCGCATATTCTTCAAGCGCTACAGGCCAATCCGATTCAAAAACCGCCCCGACGGTAGGCCAGCATGGTGAGTTGAGCGAATGGGCGGATCGCCTGGGCGTCACCGTGCGCCCGGCGCTCCAGGCCCTGCGCCGCGAGCAACCCGCGCCGGACCTCAGCCACCCCGCGATGGCCGTCAACCTGGACGCCTGCATCCAGTGCAACCGCTGCGTGCGCGCCTGCCGCGAGGAGCAGGTCAACGACGTGATCGGCTACGCGCTGCGCGGGGCCCAGAGCAAGATCGTCTTCGACCTCGATGACCCCATGGCCGAGAGCACCTGCGTGGCCTGTGGCGAATGCGTGCAGGCCTGCCCCACGGGCGCGCTCAGTCCCAAGACGCACACTGGTTCGCAAAAGGTGGACCGCCAGGTCGATTCGGTCTGCCCGTTCTGCGGCGTGGGCTGCCTCATCACCTACAACGTGCGCGACGAAAAGATCATCAGCGTCGAAGGCCGCGACGGTCCGGCCAACCAGGGCCGCCTGTGCGTGAAAGGGCGCTTCGGTTTCGACTACGCCCACCACCCCGATCGCCTGACCATGCCGCTGATCCGCAAGCCCGGTGTGCCCAAGGAAGTGCGGCCCTACGGCGCGGACTGGCGCGACACCTTCCGCGAAGCGACGTGGGACGAGGCACTGGACCTGGCGGCGGGCCAGCTCCAACACCTGCGCGACACGCACGGCCCCAAGGCGCTGGCAGGCTTCGGCTCGGCCAAGGGCAGCAACGAAGAGGCCTACCTGTTCCAGAAGCTCGTGCGCATCGGCTTTGGCAGCAACAACGTGGACCATTGCACGCGGTTGTGCCATGCCTCCAGCGTGGCCGCGCTGCTCGAAGGCGTGGGTTCGGGCGCGGTGAGCAACCCGGTGAATGACGTGGAGCATGCCGGGCTGATCTTCGTGATCGGCTCCAACCCCACGGCCAACCACCCGGTGGCCGCCACCTGGATGAAGAACGCCGCCCTGCGCGGCGCCAAGATCGTGCTGGCCGACCCGCGCGTGACCGACATCGGCCGCCACGCCTGGCGCACGCTGCAGTTCAAGGCTGACACCGACGTGGCCATGCTCAACGCGCTGATCCACACAGTGATCGACGAGGGCCTGGTGGATGAGGCTTTTGTCCGTGACCGCACCACCGATTTCGAGGCGCTCAAGGCCCATGTGATGGGCTGCAGCCCCGAGGCCATGGCCCCGGTGTGCGGCATTCCGGCCGAGACGCTGCGCGAGGTGGCGCGTGCGTTTGCGCAGGCCAAGGCGTCGATGATTCTGTGGGGTATGGGCGTGAGCCAGCATGTGCACGGCACGGACAACGCGCGCTGCCTGATCGCGCTGTGCGCCGTCACCGGCCAGATCGGCAAGCCCGGCTCGGGCCTGCACCCGCTGCGCGGCCAGAACAACGTGCAGGGCGCGAGCGACGCGGGCCTCATCCCCATGATGTTCCCCAACTACCAGCGCGTGGACAACGCGGGGGCGCATGCCTGGTTCGAAGATTTCTGGGGTACCCCGCTGGACCAGACACCCGGCTACACGGTGGTCGAGATCATGCACAAGGCCCTGGCGCCCGACAGTGACCCGCACAAGGTGCGCGGCATGTACATCCTGGGCGAGAACCCCGCCATGAGCGACCCCGACCTGAACCACGCGCGCCACGCGCTGGCCAGCCTGCAGCACCTGGTGGTGCAGGACATCTTCCTGACCGAAACCGCCTGGCTGGCCGACGTGGTGCTGCCCGCCAGCGCCTGGCCCGAGAAGACCGGCACTGCCAGCAACACCGACCGCATGGTGCAGATGGGCCGCCGCGCACTCAACCCGCCGGGGGACGCACGTCCGGACCTGTGGATCATTCAGCAGATCGCCGCACGAATGGGGTTGGCGTGGAACTATGAAGGTGACGAGTCGGGCGTGGCCGCCGTTTACGACGAAATGCGCCAGGCCATGCACGCGAGCATCGAGGGCATCACCTGGGACCGGCTGGAACGCGAGTCCAGCGTGACCTACCCCTGCCTCGCACTCGACGACCCTGGCCAGCCCATCGTCTTCACCGAGAAATTCCCCACGCCCACGGGCCGCCTGCAATTGGTGCCTGCCAGCGTGATCCCCGCGGCCGAGAAGCCCGATGCCGACTACCCCCTGGTGCTCATCACGGGCCGCCAGCTGGAGCACTGGCACACCGGCAGCATGACGCGGCGCAGTACGGTGCTGGACGCTATCGAGCCCATGGCCACCGCGTCGCTGCATGGCGACGAACTGGCACGGCTGGGCGTGGCGCCCGGTGCGCTGGTGGGCATCCGCTCGCGGCGTGGCAGGGTGCAGGTGCGCGTGCGGCGCGACGACGGCACGCCGCGCGGCACGGTGTTCATGCCCTTTGCGTACGTGGAGGCAGCGGCCAACCTGCTGACCAACGCGGCGCTGGACCCGTTCGGCAAGATCCCCGAGTTCAAGTACTGCGCGGTGGCGGTAGAGGCCTTGCAGGCCACTGGCGGGCCTGCCTGACATCGCGCGATCTGTGCGCTGGCTGTGGGGCTTTGCAGGGCGCACTGGAGGCAAGGGGTGACTCCGGGGTACAGTCGCAGCCCATGACAGAGCGCCCCTACACCGACGTTGCCGTGATCATGCGCTGCGAGCACATAGCCAACCGCTGGCAGCCCTGGCGGTGGTCGCTGGCCGAGGTGGTGATCCACGAGCCCGCCTTTGGCTCCGAGCCGCGCCAGATCCTTCAGGACGAGCGCGAGCGGCGCTGGCTGTTTCCGGGCTTTCGCGTGGAGCTGTTCCGTGACGATGCCGAGGGCTACCACCTGAATCTCACCTCGCCAGCCCCCTGCTGGTTTGTGATGTGGCGGCGCGACGAAGACCCCGGCACGGGCGAGATCCCGCTGGCCCGCCCGGTTGAAGTGAGTCTGAGCTACCACGACGCGGGCCGCTGGCTGGATGCGCAGGAAACGGTCGAGCAGGTGCCGGCCGACCCCGAGGTGGTGGAGGCGCTGCGTGCCTTCGTGGCCGAGCACTACCAGCCCGAGCCCAAGCGCCGCAAGCGCCCCGACAGCTTCCGGCCACTGCAGGACCGGTTTGGCAATCCGGCCTCCGTGTCCACTGAGAAGCAGCGTGGCGGCGGTGGAGGAGGGGCCGGCCATGGCTGACGGATTTCTCGGGCGCTGGTCGCGCCGCAAGCAGGATGTGCTGGCGGGCAGGCCGGTCGAGGAGATGCCTGCTCGTGCAGCGAAGATACCCGCGCCGGCGACAAACCAGGCCGTGGCGGCACCTCTGACTGCGGAGAGCACGCCAGGTGCCAATCCGTCTGTCGTTCCGGGGGCTGATGCGCCGCCACCGCCCACGTTGTCGGATGCAGAAGCCCTCACCCCCGCCTCTGACTTCAAGCCCTTTGTGGGCCGCGCCGTCTCGCCCGAAGTGCGCAACCTGGCCATGAAGAAGTTGTTTGCCGATCCGCACTTCAATGTGATGGATGGCCTCGATATTTACGTTGGCGATTACACCCAACCCGATCCGCTGCCCGCCGGGATGTTGCGAGATATGACCAGCGCCCGTGCGATGGGCTTCTTTGCCGATGAGAAGAAGGCCGACGCCGAGGCATCGCCCGATGCACTGGTGGACGGCGCCACCGCAGACACGCAAGCCGATGCAATAGCCCCTGCCATCGCTCAGCCTCGGGATGATGCGGAGGGGCAAACCTCCCCAGACGTGGCACAGTCCGGGGTATGCAACGCTATTCCTAGCGACCCCTCCAGCGAGCTTGCGCTGGCCTCCGACTCCGCACAGGATGCGGTGGCCATGCCAGCCAGCCACACCCACAATGACCACGACGCTCCTCTGCGACTGCAACCAGACAATGCCCCTCAACGCCAAGGCGCTGGGCGAGGCACTGCATGAAGACCTGACCCTTCACTCCACCCTGTGTCGGCGCGACGCGGGGGCGTTCCAAAAGGCCATCCAGTCCGGGCAGGACGTGGTGGTGGCGTGCACCCAGGAGCAGCGCCTGTTTGGCGACCTGGGCCAGCAGACCGAAGGGGCTGTGTCCCCCATCCGGTTTGTGAACATTCGCGAAACCGGGGGCTGGAGCCGCGATGCCGCCAAGGCCAGCCCCAAGATCGCAGCGCTGCTGGCGGCGGCCCGGCTGCCCGATCCGCCGCCCGTGGCAACGGTCACTTACAAGAGCACGGGCCGCCTGCTCATCATCGGACCGCTCGACCAGGCCGAACAGGCGGCGGCCCTGGTAGCGGATGTGCTCGATGTGACCCTGTTCACGCAGGGCCCTGGCAACGCCGGTGGCGCACAGGCACGGCGCTTTCCGGTGCTGGGCGGGCGCATCACGGGCCTTGCCGGCTGGCTGGGCGCGTTCGAGCTGCAATGGAAGGCCGATAACCCCATCGACCTCGACCTGTGCACGCGCTGCAACGCCTGCGTGGCCGCCTGCCCAGAGAACGCCATCGGCCTGGATTACCAGATCGACCTGGCCGCCTGCCAGTCGCACCGCGCCTGCGTGAAGGTGTGCCAGGTGGCCGGTGCGATCGACTTCACGCGCGACGCGGCTGCGCAGACCGAGCGTTTTGACCTGGTGCTGGACCTGCGCTCGGCCACCGCCACGCCCACCTTCCTGCAGCATGCGCTGCCGCAGGGCTATTTCCGTTGGGACGGGCGCGACCTGTCGGCCCTGCTGCAACTGCGCGAACTGGTGGGTGAGTTCGAGAAGCCCCGGTTCTTTGCCTACAAACAAAAGCTCTGTGCCCACAGCCGCAACGAAACCATGGGCTGCAACGCCTGCGTGGACATCTGCTCGGCCGAGGCCATCAGCAGTGACAAGGGCCGCCAGCAAATCAAGGTGAACCCCAACCTGTGTGTGGGCTGCGGCGCCTGCACCACCGTGTGCCCCACGGGTGCGCTGACCTATGCCTATCCCAGTGCCACGGAGCAGGGCACCAGGCTCAAGACGCTGCTGTCCACCTACACCGCCGCAGGCGGCAAGGACGCCGTGCTGCTGCTGCACAGCCAGGAACGTGGCCAGGCGCTGGTCGAAGAACTGGGCCGTGCCGCGCAACTGAAGCTGGCGCAGGGCGTCCCCGCCCACGTGATCCCGGTGGCGTTGTGGCATACGGCCAGCACCGGCGTGGACCTGTGGCTCAGCGCCATGGCCTACGGCGCCTCGCAGGTGGTGGTGCTGGCCACCCACGAAGAGGCGCCGCAGTACCTCGATGGGCTGCAGGCCCAGATGGATGTGGCACAGAGCATCTTGCGCGGCCTGGGCTACACCGGCACGCATGTGCAGCTGCTGCGCGCCACGCACCCCACCGAGCTCGACGCCGCACTGCAGGCCCTGGGCCAGACGCGGCAGAAGACCCCGGCCGTGGCTGCGCGTTTTGCGGTGGCGCAGGAAAAGCGCAGCACGCTGGAGATGGCGCTGGACCACCTCATCGAGCAGGCTCCGATACCTGCGGCCGAGCGGCCCGAGGCCATTGCGCTGCCCGCCGTGGGATCGCTGCTGGGCACCATCGAGGTCAACAAGGACCGCTGCACCCTGTGCCTGAGCTGCGTGAGCGCCTGCCCCGCCAGTGCGCTGCAGGACAACCCGCAGCTGCCGCAGCTGCGCTTCATCGAAAAGAACTGCGTGCAGTGCGGCCTGTGCGCCACCACCTGCCCCGAAGACGCCATCACCCTGCAGCCACGCCTGCTGCTCACGCCGGAGCGCGCGCAGCTGCGCGTGCTCAACGAAGCCAAGCCCTGGGCCTGCGTGCGCTGCAGCAAGCCCTTTGGCACCGTCAAGGCCATCGAGGCCATGCTGGGCAAGCTGTCGGGACACCCCATGTTCCAGGGCGAGGCGCTGGAGCGGCTGAAGATGTGCAGCGACTGCCGCGTGATCGACCTGTATTCCTCCCAAAGCGAAACGAAAGTGACCGACCTGTGAGCGATTCCCTTTCCCTGAACGCGGCTGGCAGCTCGGCGCTGGACGAAGAAACCGCGCGCGCCGAGGTGTATGGGCTGCTGGCGCAGCTGTACTACGCCAGGCCCACGCCGGAAACCCTGGCCGCGCTGCGCGTGGCCGTCACCGAAGCCCCCATGGAGGGGGGCTTTCTGCAGGAGCCCTGGCAGCAGCTGGTGGGCGCCGCGCGGGCCCACGGCGATGCGGCCATTGCCGCAGAGTTCGATCGCCTGTTCGGTGGCGTGGGCAAGCCCGAGGTGTTCTTGTATGGCTCGCACTACCTGAGCGGATTCCTGAACGAAAAGCCGCTGGTGCGCTTGCGCAGCGACCTTGCGGCGCTGGGCCTGGCGCGCACGGAAGCGATGCCGGAAACCGAAGACCATGTGGCCTACCTGTGCGAGGTGATGCGCTACCTGATCGCGGGCGACGACATGGCTGTCTGCAACCTGACGACGCAACGTGATTTTTTTGCGACACATCTGCAGCCCTGGATCCTGCAGTTGTGCGATGCCCTGCAAGGGCAGCCGGCGGCCCGGTTTTATGCCGCACTGGCCCAGTTCACGCGGGCTTTCGTGGCGGTGGAGGCCCAGGGCTTCGATATGCTGGAGTGAGTCTTGGAGTCCGCAGAAACCCTGATGCAGGCGCTATAAAAGATGAGCGCATTGGTGGGGGGTGGAAAGCGCGATTGCAGGGTTTTACACACTGACATAGACTCGTATGAATTCCGTTTCATAGCTGCCAGCCATTCTGGAGACAAGCATGCAGAACCGCCAGCCCCATTCCTCACGCCGGAGTTTCTTTTCCGGCGCCGCCACCGTAGGGGCTGCAGCAGCAGCCGTCGTGGCTCTTCCCCAGGTGATTCCCTCTGACGCCACGGTGTCCGAGCCTGCCCGCGTGGCCCCTGAAAAGGGCGGTGGCTACCGCCTGTCTGCCCACGTCAAGCAGTACTACAAAACCACCCAACTCTGACAGCGGGGCGCACCATGTTGCTTACCAAGAAGTCCTCCCACGCCGCGCAGGCCGCATCGTCCTCGGCGTCTCCTTTTGTGCACAGCCTGCGCCGTGGCCTGTCGCAGGCTCTGCCCACCATGGACCGCCGCTCGTTCCTGCGTCGCTCCGGTCTGGGGGTGGGCGTCGGCATTGCCGCGTCGCAACTCACGCTGGTCAAGAAATCCAACGCCGCCGAAGGCGCCAAGGTCGGCATCGGCGACAGCAAGATCGAAGTGCGCCGCACGGTCTGCTCCCACTGTTCTGTGGGCTGCGCGGTCGATGCCGTGGTCGAGAACGGCGTGTGGGTGCGCCAGGAGCCGGTGTTCGACTCGCCCATCAACCTGGGCGCCCACTGTGCCAAGGGTGCGGCCCTGCGCGAACACGGCCACGGCGAGTACCGCCTGCGCTACCCCATGAAGCTGGTCAACGGCAAGTACGAGCGCATCAGCTGGGACACGGCCCTGAACGAAATCACCGCCAAGATGCAGGAGCTGCGCAAGGCCAGCGGCCCTGACAGTGTGTATTTCATTGGCTCTTCCAAGCACAACAACGAGCAGGCTTACCTGCTGCGCAAGTTTGTGAGCTTCTGGGGCACCAACAACTGCGACCACCAGGCGCGCATCTGCCACTCCACCACCGTGGCGGGTGTGGCCAACACATGGGGCTATGGCGCCATGACCAATTCGTACAACGACATGCAAAACAGCAAGGTCGCTCTGTACATCGGCTCCAACGCCGCCGAAGCCCACCCGGTGAGCATGCTGCACATGCTGCACGCCAAGGAAACCGGCTGCAAGATGATCGTGGTGGACCCGCGCTTCACCCGCACGGCGGCCAAGGCCGACGAATACGTGCGCATTCGCTCGGGCACCGACATCCCCTTCCTGTTTGGCCTGCTGTACCACATCTTCAAGAACGGCTGGGAAGACAAGAAGTACATCAACGACCGTGTCTATGGCATGGACAAGGTGCGCGAAGAAGTGCTGGCCAAATGGACACCCGACAAGGTGGAAGAGGCCTGCGGCGTCAAGGAAGACCAGATGTTCAAGGTCGCCAAGATGCTGCACGACAACAACCCCGGCACCATCGTCTGGTGCATGGGCCAGACGCAGCACACCATCGGCAATGCCATGGTGCGCGCCTCGTGCATCCTGCAGCTGGCCCTGGGCAACGTGGGCAAGAGTGGCGGCGGCACCAACATCTTCCGCGGCCACGACAATGTGCAGGGCGCGACCGACGTGGGCCCCAACCCCGACTCGCTGCCAGGCTACTACGGCCTGGCCGAAGGCTCCTGGAAGCACTTTGCCAATGTGTGGGGCGTGGACTTTGAGTGGATCAAGAAGCAGTACGCCTCGCCCGCGATGATGTCCAAGAACGGCATCACCGTGTCGCGCTGGATCGACGGCGTGCTGGAGAAAAACGAACTGATCGACCAGGACTCCAACCTGCGCGGCGTGTTCTATTGGGGCCATGCCCCCAATTCGCAGACCCGTGGTCTGGAGATGAAGCGGGCCATGGACAAGCTGGACCTGCTGGTGGTGGTGGACCCTTATCCATCGGCCACTGCCGCCATGGCGGCCATGCCCGGCAAAGCCGAAGACCTCAACCCCAACCGCGCGGTGTACCTGCTGCCGGCGGCCACCCAGTTCGAGACGAGTGGTTCCTGCACGGCATCCAACCGCTCGCTGCAGTGGCGCGAGAAGGTGATCGAGCCGCTCTGGGAGAGTCGCAGCGACCACATGATCATGCACCAGTTCGCTGAAAAGCTCGGTTTTGCCAACGAGCTGTCCAAGAACTACAAGATGCAGAAGGTCAAGGGCATGGACGAGCCCATGCCCGAGGACATCCTGCGGGAGATCAACCGCAGTGTCTGGACCATTGGCTACACCGGCCAGAGTCCCGAGCGCCTGAAGGCCCACATGAAGAACATGCATGTGTTCGATGTGAAAACCCTCAAGGCCAAGGGTGGCAAGGACAAGGAGACCGGCTACGACTTCACCGGCGACTACTTTGGCTTGCCCTGGCCCTGTTACGGCACGCCCGAGCTCAAGCACCCGGGTTCGCCCAACCTGTACGACACCTCCAAGCATGTGATGGATGGTGGCGGTAACTTCCGCGCCAATTTCGGTGTGGAAAAGGACGGCCAGAACCTGCTGGCCGAGGATGGATCGCATTCGCTGGGTGCGGAAATCACCACGGGCTACCCCGAGTTCGACCATGTGCTGCTCAAGAAGCTGGGCTGGTGGGACGATCTTTCTGACGCCGAGAAGGCCAAGGCCGAAGGCAAGAACTGGAAGACCGACCCCACGGGCGCCATCATCCGCGTGGCCCTGAAGCATGGTTGCCATCCGTTTGGCAACGCCAAGGCACGTGCCGTGGTGTGGAATTTCCCCGATGCGATTCCGCAGCACCGCGAGCCCATTTACGGCACGCGTCCCGACCTGGTGGCCAAGTACCCCACGCACGATGACAAGAAGGCGTTCTGGCGCCTGCCCACGCTCTACAAGACCCTGCAGGACAAGAACGTGGCCGACAAGGTCTACGAGAAATTCCCGCTCATCCTGACTTCCGGTCGCCTGGTCGAATACGAAGGCGGCGGCGAAGAAACCCGTTCCAACCCCTGGCTGGCCGAGTTGCAGCAAGAGGCGTTTGTGGAAATCAACCCCAAGACGGCTGCCGACCGGGGCATCCGCAATGGTGAGCGCGTGTGGCTGAGCTCCCCCACGGGTGCGCGTCTGAATGTGCAGGCGCTGGTCACCGAGCGCGTTGCGCCCGACACGGTCTGGATGCCCTTTCACTTCTCGGGCCGGTGGCAAGGTGTCGACATGCTGGCGCACTACCCGAAGGGGGCCGCACCTGTCGTGCGGGGCGAGGCTGTGAACACGGCCACCACCTATGGCTACGACAGCGTGACCATGATGCAGGAAACCAAGACCACGATCTGCAACGTGGAGCGGGCGTGAGCGCGCGGCACTGATCAGGAGACAGAACAATGGCACGAATGAAATTCATCTGCGATGCAGAACGCTGCATCGAATGCAATGGCTGCGTCACCGCGTGCAAGAACGAGCATGAGGTGCCGTGGGGCGTGAACCGCCGTCGCGTGGTCACGCTCAACGACGGCGTCCCCGGCGAGAAATCCATCTCGGTGGCCTGCATGCACTGCAGCGATGCCCCCTGCATGGCGGTCTGCCCCGTGAACTGCTTTTACCGTACCGACGAAGGTGTGGTGCTGCACGACAAGGATGTCTGCATCGGTTGCGGGTACTGCAGCTATGCCTGCCCGTTTGGCGCCCCCCAGTTTCCGTCGCAAGGCACGTTCGGCGTGCGCGGCAAGATGGACAAGTGCACTTTCTGCGCCGGCGGCCCCGAGGCCCATGGCAGCCAGGCAGAGTTCGAGAAATATGGGCGCAACCGCCTGGCGGAAGGCAAGCTGCCCGCCTGTGCCGAAATGTGTTCGACCAAGGCGCTGCTGGCCGGCGATGGCGACGTGGTGGCGGACATCTTCCGCAACCGCGTGGTGCAGCGCGGCAAGGGGGCCGAAGTGTGGGGCTGGGGCACAGCCTACGGCACGCAAAAGGGTGCTCAGCCACCCGCAGGAGCCAAGTCATGAAGCGCATTTCCATCACCCTGACGGCAGTGCTGGCCCTTGCCGGCCTGGCCGCCTGTACCGAAAAACCGCAAACCGGTGGCGGCATCAAGAGCGACGCTGTACCGTACGCCGGCACAGGCAGCAACTTCACCCAGCCGGGCTGGAAGGTGGGCGACAAGACCAGCTGGGAGCAGCAGCTGAAGGCGCGCCAGCAGTACGGCCAGAACGAATACACCCGCACCCCATCCAAGTGAGGCCCACCATGAAACACATCATGTGGTCCCTGGCCTTGGCGGCGGGCTTGGCATGGGTGCCTGCCCATGCGCAGGCACCGGCTGCAGCCACGGATGCGTCCGCGGCTCCAGCTGCGGTGGCGCCCGCGCCTGCTGCAGCGCCCGGTGGCATTCAGAGCCAGAACATTTTTGAAATCAAGCCCGACGCCAGCGCCGACCCCCAATACGCCGATCAGACCAACGGCGAGCGCGCCAAGGTACAGCCTGGCAACAACGCCCCCATGTGGCGCCAGGTGGGGCAGGGTGTGACGGGCTACAGCAGCCTGCCCCGGACCCAAGCGCCTGAGGCCGGCAACCTGATCCAGCCGATGGTGGCATACCCCGGGGCCCGGGTGACCAACGCGGGTGAGGGCTGGCGCCAGGTGCGCAACCAGTGGATCATTCCCTACGGTGCTGCCTTGCTGGGCCTGGTGTTGCTGGCCTTGGCGATTTTCTATTTCACCAAGGGCCCCATGGGGCACGAGCACCCCGAATCAGACCGCCGGATCGAGCGTTTCACGCCTTTTGAGCGGGCAGCACACTGGGCCAATGCCGGTGCCTTCATCGCGCTGGCGATTTCGGGCATCGTCATGGCGTTTGGCAAGTTCTTTCTGCTGCCGGTCATCGGCAGCACGCTGTTTGGCTGGCTGGCCTATGCGCTCAAGAACGTGCACAACTTCATGGGTCCGCTGTTTGCGGTTTCGCTGCTGGTCATCATCCTCACCTTCGTGAAGGACAACATCGCCAACCGCGCTGATTTCATCTGGCTCAGCAAGGGCGGCGGCCTGCTCGGTGGCGGTGACCACCAGGTGCCTTCACACCGCTTCAACGCGGGTGAAAAGGGCTTGTTCTGGTGGGGTATCACCATCCCCGGCATCTTCGTGGTGGCCACGGGGCTGGTGCTGGACAAGCTGATCCCCGGCTTTGGCGACGTGCGCAGTGACATGCAGATCGCCCACATGGTCCATGCCGTGCTGGCGATCTGGATGATGGCCTTGATCTGCGGTCACATCTACATGGGAACGGTCGGCATGCGGGGCGCCTACAAGGCCATGAAAACCGGCTATGTCAGCGAGGGCTGGGCCCGCGAGCACCACGAGCTCTGGGCCGATGATGTCCGTGCCGGCAAGATTCCAGCGCAGCGCAGCGGCGTTGCCGTACCCACCGAAAGTGCCGCCCGTGCGGCGCAGGCAGCGAGGCCTACATGAAAATGAGCATGCACCATTCCCTGCTGGCCTTCCTGGTGGCCGGCGCATCTTCCATGGCACTTGCCAAGCTGCCAGCGCCCACGCCTGAAGTACAGGCCAAGGCCGCCGAGACTGCTGCCAAGGCCGCCTGGAACGGCAAGGTGGACAGCTACAAGCTCTGCCAGTCGCAGGACAAGGTGGCTGCGCACTACCGGCGCACGGCCAAGGATGCCAAGCCCGCCGTGGCCACCAGCGGGTGCACCGATCCGGGTCCTTTTGCCTACACCCCGCCGGCCGCCAAACCGCTCGAAGCTTCGGGTGCCCATTCGCCACCCGGTACCGCCAGCAGCCCGCCCAGCACGCTCATGCCTGCAGCGTCGGCGCCCAAGCCCTGAGTTCGTGTCGATATTCCCCCAGTCCTGCGACGGACTGGCGAGGAATGCGTGTACGCTGATCGCATGACTGACGTACCCGATCTTGCGGCCCCCGCCTTGCCGCGCCTGACCCAGGCACAAGCCCCCCTGACCCACGCCGTGGAGGTGGTGAACGAGCGCGGTGAACGCGAGCAGGTGCATATTCCCGCCGAACGCCCGTTGACCGTGTATGTGGACAAGCGCGAGCTCGTCACGCTGATGACACTGGGTGCGCTGCCCGAGCTGCTGGTGCTGGGCTACCTGCGCAACCAGCGGCTGGTGCAATCGGCGCACGACATCGAATCCATCACCGTCGACTGGGAGGTCAACGCTGCAGCCGTCAAGACGCGCAGCGGCATCGAGCGCATCGACGAACGCACGGCGGCCAGGGTGGTCACCACCGGCTGTGGGCAGGGCAGCGTGTTCGGTGGTTTGATGGACGAGGTGGACCGTATCGCGCTGCCGGCAGCGCAGCTCACGCAGGCGCAGCTTTACGGCATCGTCAACGCGATTCGCCTCAAGGAAAGCACCTACAAGTCCGCCGGCTCGGTGCACGGCTGCGCGCTGTTTCGCGGCGAAGAACTGCTCACGTTCGTGGAAGACGTGGGCCGGCACAACGCCATCGACACCATCGCCGGCTGGATGTGGATGCAGGCAGGCGACATGGCGGGCGGCGACAAGGTCTTCTACACCACGGGCCGGCTGACCAGCGAGATGGTCATCAAGTCGGCGCAGATGGGCGTGCCCATCGTGGTCTCGCGCAGCGGCATGACGCAGATGGGCCATGCCGTGGCGCAGCAGCTCGGCCTGTGCGCCATTGGCCGCGCAACCAACCGGCGCTTCGTCTGCTACAGCGGTGCCGACCGCCTGCTGCTGCAAACCGAACTGGCTGCGGCAAATCCCTAAAGCCGCTTCGGCAGCGCAATTGCGCTAAGGTCCGCTCCCATGAATCTGTCTTTTTTCCGCCTGGGGCTGCGTACCCTGGCACGTGATCTGCGCGCCGGAGAGTTGCGCCTGCTCATGGTGGCCGTCACGCTGGCGGTTGCGGCGCTGACGTCGGTGGGTTTTTTTGCCGACCGGCTGCAGGGGGGGCTGGAGCGCGACGCCCTGCAGTTGCTGGGTGGCGATGCCGTGGTGGCCAGCGACAACCCCACGCCCCCCGCCTTTGCCGAGCGCGCCCGGGCGCTGGGCCTGAAGGCCGTGACGACCATGGGCTTTCCCACCATGGGCCGGGCCAGCGATCTGCAGGGCGGTGCCACCAAGCTGGTGGCCCTCAAGAGCGTGGAGCCGGGCTATCCCTTGCGCGGCAATCTGCAGGTGGCCGACTCGCTCGATGCCCTGGGTGAGGTCACCCGCGATATTCCTGCGCCGGGCGAGGTCTGGGTCGATGCGCCCTTGCTGGAAGCGCTGAACCTCGCCATGGGCGACATGCTGCTGCTGGGCGATGCGCAACTGCGCATTGCGCGCATCATCGTGGTGGAGCCCGACCGGGGTGCCGGCTTCATGAGCTTTGCGCCGCGCGCCATGATCAACCAGGCCGACGTGCCGGCCACCGGCCTGGTGCAGCCGGCCAGCCGCCTCACCTACCGTTTTGCCGTGGCCGGTTCGCCCGCTGCCGTCAAGGCCTTCGCCGAATGGGCTGCCGCCGAGGCAAAGAAACCCGCGGTGCACGGCGTGCGCGTGGAGTCGCTCGAAAGCGGCCGCCCCGAGATGCGCCAGACGCTGGACCGCGCCCAGAAATTCCTCAACCTGGTGGCCCTGCTGGCGGCCCTGCTGTCGGCCGTGGCCGTGGCGCTGGCGGCCAGGGGCTTTGCGGCCGACCATCTCGATGCGTCGGCCATGCTGCGCGTGCTGGGCCAGAGCCAGCGCACCATCGCTGGCGCCTACACCACCGAGTTCGCGCTGATCGGGCTGTTTGCCAGCGCCCTGGGCGTGGCGCTCGGTTATCTGGTCCACAACGTTTTCGTGCTGCTGCTGGCAGGGCTGGTGGAGTCGGCTTTGCCCGCGCCCAGCCTGTGGCCCGTGGCATTTGGCCTGGGCATGGGCCTGATGCTGCTGCTGGCCTTCGGGCTGCCGCCGGTGCTGCAACTGGCCCAGGTGCCGCCGCTGCGCGTGATCCGGCGCGACATGGGCGGGCTCAAGCCTGTATCGCTGGCGGTGCTGGCGGTGGGCGTGGCAGGTTTTGCGGCATTGCTGCTGGCCGTCAGCAGCGATCTGGTGCTGGGCCTGATTGCCGTGGGCGGCTTTGCCGGCGCCGTGGCGCTGTTTGCGCTGCTGAGCTGGGTGGCGGTGAAGCTGCTGCGCAAGAGCGTCAATGAATCCACCGCGCCGCGCTGGCTGGTGCTGGCCACGCGGCAGATCTCGGCCCGCCCGGGCTACGCGGTGGTGCAGGTCAGCAGCCTGGCCGTGGGGCTGCTGGCGCTGGTGCTGCTGGTGCTGCTGCGCACCGACCTGATTGCCAGCTGGCGCAAGGCCACGCCGCCCGATGCGCCCAACCGCTTCGTCATCAACGTCATGCCCGATCAGGCCGAAGCCTTCCAGCAGGTGCTGAAAGATGCGGGTGTGGCCCGCTACGACTGGTACCCCATGATTCGCGGCCGCCTGCTGGCCGTGAACGGCCAGTCCGTGGGCCCCGACAGCTACACCGAAGACCGCGCCAAGCGCCTGGTGGACCGTGAGTTCAACCTTTCCACCGCGGTTGACCAGCCCGGCCACAACCAGGTGGTGGCCGGCCAATGGACGCCCGGCGAAGAGGGTGCCATCAGCGTGGAAGAGGGCATTGCACAAACCCTGGGCCTGAAGCTGGGCGACCGCCTGCGGTTCGACATGGGCGGTGTGCAGAACGAAGCCCGCATCACCAGCCTGCGCAAGGTGGACTGGGGTTCCATGCGCGCCAATTTCTTCGTGATGTATCCCGTGGCCAGCCTCCAGGATGTGCCGGTGACCTATCTTGCCGCCTACCGCGCGCCCGACAAGGCGGGCTTCGACAACGCTCTGGTGCGGCAGTTTCCCAACATCACCAACGTGGACATGGGCGCCACCATTGCCCAGGTGCAGCGCGTGCTGGAACAGGTGATCCAGGCGGTGGAGTTCCTGTTCGCCTTCACGCTGGCGGCCGGTCTGGTGGTGCTGTTTGCCGCCGTCACGGCCACGCGCGAGGAGCGGGCGCGCGAGTTCGCCATCATGCGCGCCGTGGGGGCCCGCGCCAGCCTGCTGCGCCAGGTGCAGCGCGCCGAGCTGATGGGCGTGGGCCTGCTGGCAGGTCTTCTGGCCAGTTGCGTGGCCGTGGCCGTGGGCTGGGCCCTGGCGCGCTATGTGTTCGATTTCGCCTGGACCGCCGCACCCTGGGTGCCACTGGCGGGGGCCTTGGTCGGTGCCGTGCTGGCGCTGGCGGCTGGCTGGTGGGGGCTGCGCGATGTGCTGCTGCGGCCCGTCGTGGATACCTTGCGCCGAGCTGCTGAATGACAGGCCGTGCGCGCAGCGTGTGAGCGGTGTGCCGCGAGTGTCCCGGGTTGGAAGTTCGTTGATGAAATAAAGATGTCGAAATCGCTGTCAGGCAAGGCGCAAACCGCAGCGATAGCTGTAGTTATCGCGAGGATTTGCAACGCAGCATGGCGGCGATTTCGGCATCTTTATGAAACGAATTTCCAACTCGGAACACCGGGTCAGCGGCGTCCGCCGCCATGATGGCCACGGCCCCCGGGAGGCCCACCCCGGCCACCGCCACTCCAATAGCCCAGGCCAAAGTTCCAGAAAACCGGCGGCCCCATGTACGCGGGGCCGTAGTAATGCGGGACTGGGTAGGTGGGTGGGGGCGCATAGAAGGCTTGGCCATAGGCGTCCGTGCCATAGTAGGAATAAGGGTCGGGGGCAGGAGCGTAGACTGCGCAGCCACCCACCGCAGACACTGCCAGCAGTGAAAACGCCAGGCGAGTCGCCGTTCTTTTCAGGTTTTGCCGCATGGTGGGGCCTTTCGGTGGTGTTCAGAATGGTGGTTAGAGCGCAGCTTTGGCTCCACAGTTCTGTGCCGAGGGCCTTGTCGCAGGGGGCGCTGTGTAAAGTCTGGCCCCTTTCTCAGCGACAGCGGAAAACCGCTGAGGTAATTTTTCGTAAGTCCTTTGCCATCCCGATGCCTACCAACGACAAACCACCCGTCAGCACGCCCGCCGACACCCCCTATGCCTGGATTGGCGGGGAAGAGCGCGTCCACGCCCTGGTCGAGCGTTTCTATGACCTCATGGACCTGGAGCCTGCATATGCCGAACTGCGCGCGGCCCACGGCAGTCATCTGGCCAGCGCAAGAGAGAAGCTATTCTGGTTTCTCTGCGGCTGGCTGGGTGGCCCGGACCACTACCAAAGCCGGTTTGGCCATCCGCGCCTGCGCATGCGCCACATGCCGTTTTCCATCGGCATCAAGGAGCGTGACCAGTGGGTCGCTTGCATGGACCAGGCCATGGGAGAAACCGGCGTGCCCGAAGCCCTGCGCGCCCGGCTGCGCGAGAGTTTCATGGGCACGGCCGACTGGATGCGCAACCGGGGCGCCTGAGTCCGCTGGCTTCGCTCTGCGGGTGTGCCGCCGTGCCGGCGGAGTCCCGCCATGTGCCCATTCAACTGCATCTGATTGGTACTGCGCAGCGCGCAACATGACCATGATGTCTATTCGATCGCTGCGCCGGAGTCCTCCACAATTTTCTTGTAGCGTTGGATTTCACTGTGCATGAACTTTCCAAACGCCTGCGGCGATTCAGGGCGCACCACTGCGCCGAAGTCAGAGAGGCGCTGCAGCACATCGGGGCGCCTGAGGATCGCGTTGATTTCGGTGTTGAGCCGCTGCACGATTTCTTCCGGCGTCCCCGCGGGAGCCATGACGCCATACCAGGCAGATGCGTAAAAGCCTCTGACACCCGCCTCGTCAAAGGTCGGGACGTTCTGCAGCGCCGGCAGGCGCTCCGATGCTGCAACAGCCAGGGCACGCAGGTTGCCTCCCTTGATATGTGGCATGGAGCCCGTGTCGATCATCAAATCGAGGTGTTTGGCGATAAGGTCCGAGGCAGCCGGACCCGAACCCTTATAAGGCACGTGGATCAGTTGCAGGCCGGTTGCCTTGACGAACATTGAGCCGGCCAGATGCTGCGATGAACCATTGCCCGCGGAACCATAAGTGATCTTGCCCGGCGATGCCTTGGCCGTGGCGATGATGTCCTGCACATTTTTGAACTGCGATTGCGCCGGCACGACGAGCACATTCGGCACCGTCGCAATGAACGCGACCGCAGAGAAGTCTTTGACTGGATCGAACGGCAGTCGCTTGTACAGACTGGGGTTGACAGCGTTGGTGCTGCTGGTGCCCATCAGCAGGGTGTAGCCATCGGCGTGCTCGCGTGTCACCGCGGCGGTACCAATGTTGCCGCCAGCACCGGGTTTGTTGTCCACTACGACCGGCTGGCCCAGTGACTGACTCAGGTGCTGGCCAATCGTGCGTGCAATCACATCCGTTGCGCCGCCAGGCGACCAGGGCACGACGATGCGGATCGGCCTATCGGGGTACGCTGCCGCAGCACCAAGCGAAAAGCCCGTGCCAGCGAACAAAGTGAGGGCCGCGGCAATGCAGCGGCGTGTCATGCGAAGGGTTTTCATGGTACGTCTCCTTGATGTGTATTGTTTGAACTCAAAGGCCTGCGGGGATGAGCACCTTGTCTAGCCATGACTGCTCGACTTTGCCCGTCGCGATCTCGCGTTTGACGGCTTCCTCGTGTGCAGCGGTCTTGCGTGCGGCCTCAATCAGCGCTGCGGCTTGTGATTGGCTGAAGGAGACGACGCCGTCTTCATCCCCCACGACCAGGTCTCCCGGATGAATGACCTGCCCCCCTACGGTTACCGGCACATTGAGCGCGCCGGGGCCCTGCTTGTAGGGACCACGGTGGCTGACGCCGCGGGCGTAGCAGGGAAAGTCGGCTTCAGCGAAGGCCGCGCTGTCGCGCACGGCGCCATCGATCACAAATCCACTGAAGCCGCGCTGCCGTGCATACAGCAGGATCAGCTCGCCGACCAGGGCGTTGGTCAGGTCCCCCCCGCCATCGACCACCAGCACATGCCCGGGCTGTCCGAGCGTGAGTGCCTTGTAGATCAGCAGGTTGTCGCCGGGGCGGACCTTCACGGTCACCGCCGTGCCGACGAGTTTGCGCTGGCGGTGGATGCGCCGCAGTCCGGTGACTCCACTCAAGCGTGCCAAGTTATCGCTGAGGTGCGAGACCACGATGCCGTGCAGCGCGGAGACGACATCGCTCGGAGCGGGAGTGGGAAAAGGGTTCTGTATTGCGTTCATGTTCAAAGCGGAGCAAACACTGTGAGGCCGATTCTTTCTGTAGATACGAATGAAAAAAAGCGATATTTAATTTATGATTAAAATCGCTTTTAGTTATCAAAAGAGAGGGTTTTCCCACGCCATGTTCTCGTTCAAGCAGCTCGAAGCGATTTATTGGATCGATCGCGAAGGCAGTTTCGGCGCCGCCGCTCTACGCTTGCACACCAGCCAGGCTGCGGTCTCCAAGCGGGTCAAGGAACTGGAATCGCTGCTCGGCGACGAGTTGTTTGACCGCAGCCTGCGCCATGCACGGCTGACGGAGAAAGGCCAGCAGGTGCTGTTGACGGCGCAGCGGCTGCTTGCGCAGCGCGATGCAGCGCTAGAGAGCCTGGTCAACCCCGAAGCGATGGTGCGGCGTGTCCGCATCGGCATTACCGAGCTGGTCGCCATGACCTGGCTACCCCGCTTGTTGGGCCGCGTGCGCGCCATGTATCCGCAGGTGACGATCGAGCCGGACGTGGATTCAGCCACCCGGCTGCGCGACAAGCTGCAGGCCGACGCGCTCGATCTGGTGATCGTCCCCGATGCGTTCAGCCATGATCGCCTGGCTTCCAAGCGCTTGCAAAGCGCCAGATTCACCTGGATGTGCAAGCCAGGGTTGGTGCGCAAACAAGGGCCGCTGAGCGTTCAGGAACTGGCGTCGCACACTTTGTTGATGCAGGGCGACACTTCGGGGCTCGGCGTCATCATGGACCACTGGCTGAACGAAAACCTGGTCGCACGTATCGAGCCCCCCATCATCACCAACAGCCTGCTGCCTCTGATCGGCCTGACCGTCGCGGGCATGGGCGTGAGCTACATGCCGCTGGAGTGCTTGCAGCCACTGGTCGATGCGGGAGCTCTGCAAACGGTCGATATCGACGTGCCCAACCCTGAGGTGCCTTACGCCGCTGTCTATAAGCCACAGCGCAAGAGCATCCTGGTTTCCTCCATTTGCCTGTTGGCCCAGGAGTGCGGGAACTTCTCAAGGATGTTCGACGGGATATGAGGAGGCATCTATGCCAAGCCCGTGGGCGAACTGCGCAAAGCGCTAAGGCAATGTTGATCAGTAGCGTCAACCCATCGTACGAACGGTTTTGAAGAAGCCGGTTCTTGAGCTCCAACCGGTCAACGAGCCGCCCGCGCCCCCCGCCGCGCGGGCACCGTGACGCCCGGTGCCGTCACGCAGGCCTCGCTGGTCGATCCGTTCGCCCGTCTGTCAATCGCTGGGCATGGCGCGGCATCGCGGCCATTTCCGCCTTTTTATGGAGTCTGTTATTGCGCTGCAGGTGCCGGTTTCTGCAGCATGCCCCGTGTTTCGATGAACTTCACCACGTCGGCCACGCCCGCCAGGGTTTTGAGGTTGGTCATCACAAAGGGCTTGAGACCTTGGGCGTTGGTGCGCATGCGCACGGTATCGGCGCGCATCACCTCCAGGTCGGCACCCACATGCGGGGCCAGGTCGGTCTTGTTGATGACGAACAGGTCGCTCTTGGTGATGCCGGGGCCGCCCTTGCGGGGGATTTTCTCGCCAGCGGCCACGTCGATGACGTAGATGGTCAGATCGCTCAGCTCGGGGCTGAAGGTGGCTGCCAGGTTGTCGCCGCCGCTTTCGACGAACACGATATCGGCGTTGGGGAACTCGCCCAGCATGCGGTCGATGGCTTCGAGGTTGATGGAGCAGTCTTCGCGGATGGCAGTATGGGGGCAGCCGCCGGTCTCCACGCCCAGGATGCGTTCGGCGGGCAGGGCGCCGCTCACCGTGAGCAGGCGCTGGTCTTCCTTGGTGTAGATGTCGTTGGTGATGGCGATGAGGTCGTAGTCATCGCGCATGGTCTTGCACAGCATTTCCAGCAGTGTGGTTTTGCCTGAGCCAACGGGGCCGCCAACGCCCACGCGCAGGGGGGGCAGGTTCTTGGTGCGGTTCGGGATGTGGTGCAGGGTGCTCATGATCGGAAGAGGCGGGAGTATTGGGTTTCGTGCTGGGCCGACAGGATGGCCAGCATGGGCGAGAAGGCCTGCCGTTCGCTGTCCATCAGGCCGATCGCATGGTCTGCGGCATCGGGGATGGCGTCAGCCAGCCGGGCCAGGATGCGCTGGCCCGCGCTTTGGCCCAGCTGCATGGATTTGAGTGCGGCCTGCACCATGTTCTCGGCCCAGCCAAAGGCGTAGGCCAGCAGCACTGTGCGCACGGGCGCCTGGGTGGTGGATGCGGCCAGCGCAAAAGCCACGGGGTAAGTGGGTGGAAGTGCCGCCAGGTGGCGCACGGCCGGCATCAGGGCTTCGTCGTCCTGGTGCTGGTTGCGCAGCCAGTCGGCCATCGACCGGCCCATTTGCTCGGTTTGCAAGCGCAGCTCGCTGGTCTCGCGGGTGTGTTGTACCCAGTCGTTGAGCGCTTGCACTTGGGCCATGTCGCCACGGCGCCAGGCGCCTACGGCCTTGGCGATCAGGGCCATGTCGCCGCGCGACTGGGTGATGTGCAACTGGTCGAGCAGCCAGTTGGCCACTGCGGCTTCGGTGGAAAGGTTTGCGTTTTCAATGGCGCTTTCCAGCCCTTCGGAATACGAGAACCCGCCCACGGGCAGCGCGGGGGAGGCGAGCCACATGAGCTGCAGCAGGCTGGCCGCGGGCAGGGGGGCGGTGCGGTCTGTACGCATGCAGGCGCTCCGCTGGCTCAGTGGTCGTGGTTGCAGTGCGGGCCATGCACATGGCCTTGTGCGACCACCGGAATGGCCACAGCGCGAACGCGAGCGGGCGCAGCTGCCGGCCCCTGCCCGTGCGAATGGCCGTGCCCATGGTCGTGTGGGTGGTCGTGCCCATGGTCATGCCCGTGTTCACCGTGGGCGTGGTGCCCGCCGCCATGCCCCGCCGCATACGCACCGCCTTCGGGCTCAAACGGCAGCTGCTGTTCGTTCACGATCAGATGCATGGCGCGCAGCATCTCGGCCAGCACATGGTCGGGCTCGATCTTGAGGTGGTCGGGCTGCAGTTCGATGGGCACGTGGCGGTTGCCCAGGTGGTAGGCGGCGCGGGTCAGATCGAAAGGGGCGCCATGGTTGGCGCAGTGCGTGATGACCAGCACCGGCTGCGGCGCAGCCAGCACGCGCACCAGCGAGCCGTCTTCGGCCACCAGCACATCGCCGCCGCGCACCACGGTGCCGCGTGGCAAAAAGATGCCCAGTTCTCGGCCTGCCGAATCGGTGGCCGCAAAGCGGCTTTTCTGGCGAATGTCCCAGTCCAGATCGACCGTGGTGGCGCGCTTGAGCAAAACGGGAGCAAGGCCTTGGCCCTGGGGGATGAGTTTGGAGACCTGGATCATGGACGGAGCGTCAGAAAAGGAAATAGCGCTGCGCCATCGGCAACACCGTGGCGGGTTCGCAGGTGAGCAATTGTCCATCTGCGCGCACGGTGTAGGTCTGTGCGTCCACCTCCATGCGGGGCGTGTAGCTGTTGTGCACCATGTGCTGCTTGCGCACGCCGCGGATGTTGTGCACGGCGCTGAGCTGCTTGCGCAGGCCGAAGCGCTCGCCAATGCCCGCGTTCAGGCCGGCTTGCGAGACAAAGGTCAGCGAGGTCCTGGCGATGGCACCACCAAAGGCGCCGAACATGGGCCGGTAGTGCACGGGCTGCGGCGTGGGAATGGAAGCGTTTGGGTCGCCCATCGCAGCCATCGCGATCAGGCCGCCTTTCAGTATGAGCGCAGGCTTGACGCCGAAGAACGCGGGCTTCCAGATCACGATGTCGGCCCACTTGCCGACCTCGATGGAGCCCACCTCGTGGCTGATGCCATGGGCAATCGCGGGGTTGATGGTGTATTTGGCCACGTAGCGCTTGATGCGCGTGTTGTCGTTTCGCGCGCTGTCGCCTTGCAGGCTGCCGCGCTGCAGCTTCATCTTGTGCGCGGTCTGCCAGGTGCGCAGGATGACCTCGCCAACGCGGCCCATGGCCTGGCTGTCGCTGCTCATCATGCTGATGGCGCCCAGGTCGTGCAGGATGTCCTCGGCTGCAATGGTTTCCTTGCGGATGCGGCTTTCGGCAAAGGCCAGGTCTTCGGCAATGCTCGCATCGAGGTGGTGGCACACCATGAGCATGTCCACATGCTCGTCCAGCGTGTTCTGGGTGTAGGGCATGGTGGGGTTGGTGGAGCTGGGCAAAAAGTTGTCTTCGCCCACCACGCGCAGGATGTCGGGTGCATGGCCGCCGCCCGCGCCCTCGGTGTGAAAGGCGCAGATGCCGCGCCCGCCCACGGCGGCGATGGTGTTCTCCACAAAGCCCGATTCGTTGAGCGTGTCGCTGTGGATGGCGACCTGCGTGTCGGTTTCCTCTGCCACATCCAGGCAGTTGCTGATGGCCGATGGGGTGGTGCCCCAGTCTTCGTGCAGCTTGAGGCCAATGGCGCCTGCGTTGATCTGTTCGTGCAGCGCATCGGGCAGGCTGGCGTTGCCCTTGCCGAGGAAGCCCAGGTTCATCGGGAAGGCGTCGGCGGCCTGCAGCATGCGCTCCATGTTGAAGGGGCCGGATGTGCAGGTGGTGGCCAGCGTACCCGTGGCCGGGCCGGTGCCGCCGCCCAGCATGGTGGTCACGCCGCTGGCCAGGGCTTCTTCCACCTGCTGGGGGCAGATGAAGTGGATGTGGCTGTCGATGCCGCCCGCGGTGACGAGGTTGCCTTCGCAGCTGATGACCTCGGTGCCGGGGCCGATGACGATGTCCACACCGGGTTGTGTGTCGGGGTTGCCCGCCTTGCCGATGGCGGCGATGCGGCCCGCGCGCAGGCCGATGTCGGCCTTGAAGATGCCGGTGTGGTCCACCACCAGGGCATTGGTCAGCACCGTGTCCACTGCCCCTTGTGCGTTGCTGCGCTGGCTTTGCGCCATGCCGTCGCGGATGGTCTTGCCGCCGCCAAACTTCACCTCTTCGCCGTAGCTGCCCGCGCGCAGGGTGTAGTCGGCCTCCACTTCGAGGAGGAGTTCGGTGTCGGCCAGGCGCACGCGGTCGCCCACGGTGGGGCCGAACATCTCGGCGTAGGCGCGTCGTCCAATGGTTGCCATGGGTGGGGTGCTCCGTGAGAACGGTTTACTATTTTTTTGATAGCTGCTTGGGCAATGAATACCTGCGCTATCTGCCAATTTGGCTTGAATTCGCTACAGCGCGCCTTGCGTCAGGCCCTGGAAGCCGAACACGCGGCGCTCGCCGGCGTAGTCCACCAGTTCCACGGTGCGCTCCTGGCCGGGCTCGAAGCGCACGGCGGTGCCGGATGCAATGTTCAGCCGCATGCCGCGCGCAGCCGCACGGTCAAAGCCCAGGGCGTTGTTGGTCTCGGCAAAGTGGTAGTGCGAGCCGACCTGGATGGGCCGGTCGCCGGTGTTGCGCACCACCAGCGTGAGGGTGCGGCGGCCGGTGTTGAGCTGGTGTTCGCCGGGTTCGGTGAAAAGTTCGCCGGGGATCATGAAGGCTCCTTCGAGGGAATGCTCAGGCCATTTGCGCCAGCAGCGCGCCACCCAGCATGGCCACGCTGGCACCTGCGGCGCGGGCCGGCCACACATGGCAGTGGCGCAGAGCCCAGCCAGCCGCCAGGCCCGCGCTGTGCAGCAGCACGGTGGCCGTCAGCATGCCTGCCAGGGTCAACCAGGCGCTGTCGCTGCCTGCCAGCTCGTAGCCGTGGGCCACTCCGTGGAAGACGGCGAACACGCCCACACCCAGCGCCGCCACCAGCCCGGGCACACGCAGGCGCGACACGACCAGCAGGCCCGTGACCAGCAGCGACGCCGCAATCATCGGCTCCACCGCTGGCAGCGCCACGCCCTGCAGGCCCAGCACGGCGCCCACCAGCAACATGGCGGCAAAGCCCACGGGGCCCCACAGCAGATCGCGCCCGGCGCTGCGCGCGGCCAGGGCGCTCCACAGGCCCACTGCGACCATGGCGGCCAGGTGGTCCAGCCCGAACAGGGGGTGGGCCAAGCCGCTCAGAAAGCTGTTGTGGATGTGGGATTCAGCACTGGTATGGGCGTTGGCGCTGTTACCGATTGCGCTGGCAGCTATGAAAAGAAGAGCGGCTGTGTGGCGGTGTGAGAGGGCGATGCGCATGGGTGCTCCACGGAGAGAAGAGGGGAATAGAAGGGATCAGACGATCGGCTGGTGCACCGTCACGAGCTTGGTGCCATCGGGGAAGGTGGCCTCCACCTGGATGTCCGGAATCATCTCGGGGATGCCTTCCATCACGTCCGCGCGGGTCAGCACGGTGCGGCCTGCGCTCATGAGCTGCGCCACGGTCTTGCCGTCGCGCGCGCCTTCCATCACGGCGGCGCTGATCAGGGCCACGGCCTCGGGGTAGTTGAGCTTCAGCCCCCGGGCCTTGCGGCGCTCGGCCAGCAGGGCGGCGGTGAAGATCAGCAGTTTGTCTTTTTCGCGTGGGGTCAGTTCCATGGTGTACCGAGTGAGCGAGTGGAAGCGAATCCATCATAGGCAGCAAGCCCCGTGCCCGCCATACGCCAGAGGGCGAAGGTGCACCGCATACGAAGGCAACCCGTGGCATGGAAACTGCACTTGCAGGGGCTGCCGCCGCCCTTTGCCCATGCCTCCCTCCATCGCCTCCCTTGCCCCGCCCGACGCCAGTTCGGCCCCTGTGCCAGGGCCGGATGCCGACGCGCAGGCGCCCCAGCAGGTCGTCAAGGTCCGGCGTGACTACAACAGCTGGGTGGCCACCGAGACCATGGAGGACTACGCGCTGCGCTACACGCCCCAGCGCTTTCGCAAGTGGTCCGAATGGCGCGTGGCCAACACGGCGTTCGGCGCCGCGTCCTTCCTGATCCTGGAGGCCGTGGGCGCCACGCTGCTGGTGCAGTACGGCTTCATCAATGCCTTCTGGGCCATCATGGCCACGGGGCTCATCATCTTCCTGGCGGGCCTGCCCATCAGCATTTACGCCGCGCGCTATGGCGTGGACATGGATCTGCTCACGCGCGGCGCGGGTTTTGGCTACATCGGCTCCACGCTCACCTCGCTCATCTACGCCAGCTTCACCTTCATCTTCTTTGCGCTGGAGGCCGCCGTCATGGCCTACGCGCTGGAACTGGCGCTCGACATCCCGCCCACCTGGGGCTACCTGATCTGCGCCGTGGTGGTGATTCCGCTGGTCACGCACGGGGTATCCGTCATCAGCCGCCTGCAGGTGTGGACGCAGCCGCTGTGGCTGGTGATGCTGGTGGTGCCGTTTGTGTATGTGCTGGTGCGCGATCCTGGTGCATTTGTGGGGGTCGTGCACTACGGTGGGGAGTCAGGGCGCAATGCAAGTTTTCAGCTGCCCGTGTTTGGTGCGGCACTCACCGTCGGTATTGCGCTCATCACCCAGATGGGGGAACAGGCCGACTACCTGCGCTTCATGCCTGCCAGCACCCCGGACACGCGCGGGCGCTGGTGGCTGGGCGTGCTGGTGGGCGGTCCGGGCTGGGTGGTGCTGGGGGTGCTCAAGATGCTGGGCGGGGCGCTGCTCGCCTACCTGGCACTCACCCACATGGTGCCTGCCGACCGCGCGGTGGACCCCAACCAGATGTACCTGGCCGCGTATGAATATGTGTTCCCCCACTACGGCTGGGCGGTGGCGGCCACGGCCTTGTTTGTGGTGATCTCTCAGCTCAAGATCAACGTGACCAACGCCTACGCGGGCTCGCTGGCTTGGTCCAACTTCTTCTCGCGCCTCACGCACAGCCACCCGGGGCGCGTGGTGTGGGTGGTGTTCAACACGCTGATCGCCTTCATGCTGATGGAGATGAATGTGTTCCGCGCCATGGGCGAGGTGCTGGGGCTGTACTCCAACATCGCCATCGCCTGGATCATGGCCGTGGTGGCCGACCTCGTCATCAACAAGCCGCTGGGCCTGTCGCCCAAGGGCATCGAGTTCAAGCGCGCGCACCTGTACGACATCAACCCGGTGGGCGTGGGCGCGATGGCGCTGGCGTCCCTCCTGTCCATCAGCGCGCACCTGGGCCTGTTCGGCCCGCTGCCACAGGCTTTCTCGGCCGTGATCGCCATGGCCGTGGCGTTTGTGGCCGCGCCGCTCATTGCCTGGACCACACGCGGCCGTTACTACATCGCGCGGCAGAGCGCACCCGTGGCCATGCCCATGGTGGGCCCCGTGCCGGGTACTCGGGCCGCCGACCTGGGGACTTTCCAGCGCCTGACCGTGCAGCGCTGCGTGATCTGCGAGCGCGAGTATGAAGCCCCCGACATGGCCCAGTGCCCCGCCTACCGAGGCGCCATCTGCTCCCTGTGCTGCACGCTCGATGTGCGCTGTGGCGACCTGTGCAAGCCGCATGCGAGCATGGCGGTGCAGTGGTCCGCCGCCCTGCGCTGGGTGTTGCCGCGCGCCATGTGGCGCTACCTGGACACGGGCCTGGGCCACTTCCTGCTGCTGATGCTGGTGATCGCACCGCTGCTGGCGTCGGTGATGGGCATGCTGTACCACCAGGAGCTCAACACCCTCGCGCAGGCGGCGACCCATACCGAAGTGCTGGCTGCGCCCGAGGTCGCCTTGCGCTCCGGCCTGCTCAAGGCTTACCTCGCGCTGCTGGTCATCTCGGGCATCGTGGCCTGGTGGCTGGTGCTGGCGCACAAAAGCCGCCAGGTGGCGCAGGAGGAGTCGAATCGCCAGACGGGCCTGCTGGTGCGCGAAATCGAGCTGCACCGCCAGACCGACGAGGCGCTGCAGACCGCGCGCAGCGTGGCCGAGCAGGCGCAGCAGGCCGCGGAGCAGGCCAACCATGCCAAGAGCCGCTATATCAGTGCCATCAGCCACGAGATCCGCACGCCGCTCAACTCCATCCTGGGCTACGCCCAGCTCATGGGTGAGGACGCGGGCGTGCCGCCGCACCGCAAGCAGGCCGTGCATGTGATCCGCCGGGGCGGCGAGCATTTGCTGTCGCTCATCGAAGGCACGCTGGACATTGCGCGCATTGAATCCGGCAAGCTCACGCTGGATGTGGCGCCCATGCGCTTTGCTGACGGCCTGCACGAGATGGCCGCATTGTTCGAGCTGCAGGCCGCCGCCAAGGGCCTGGCGTTCACGTTTGATGTGCAAGGGGTGATTCCGGAGGTGGTGCGCGCCGACGACAAGCGTCTGCGCCAGATCCTCATCAACCTGCTGGGCAACGCGGTCAAGTTCACCGTGCAGGGCACCGTCACGCTGCGCGTACGCTATGCGCGCGAGATGGCGCGCATCGAGGTGCAGGACACCGGGCCGGGCCTCACGGCTGAAGAGATCGAGCGCATCTTCGAGCCCTTTGCGCGCGGCGGATCGGGCGGTGGCAGCACCGCTGCCGCGCCGGGTGCGGGGCTGGGCCTGACCATTGCCAAGATGCTCACCGCGCTCATGGGCGGCGAGCTGACAGTGAGCAGCACCCCGGGTGTGGGTTCGGTGTTCCACGCCAAGCTGTTCCTGCCCGAAGTGCATGGCGATGCGTCGGGCAAGGCCGCAGCGCCGGCGGCGCGGGCCGCACACGGCCAACGCCAGCGCAAGGGGTACGCGGGCGAGCGCCGCCGCATTCTGGTGGTGGACAACGAGGAGCCCGACCGCGAGCTGCTGGTGCAACTGCTCGAACCCCTGGGCTTCGAGCTGCGCCAGGCCGCCAGCGGCCACGATGCGCTGGACTTGCTGTCTACCGGGTACCGGCCGCACGCGGTCTTCATGGACCTGGCCATGCCGGGCATCGATGGCTGGGAAACGCTGCGGCGCGTGCGGCAGATGCACCTCGAAGACCTCCACTGTGCCATCGTCTCCGCCAATGCTTTCGACAAGGCGCTCGACAACGACGTGGATATCCGCCCCGAAGACTTCATCGTCAAACCCGTGCGCCACAGCGAGCTGCTGGACTGGCTGGAGCGCCGCTTGGGCCTGCAGTGGCAATACGACGAGGCCTCCGGGGCGCTCGCTGGGGCTGAACCCGCGCTGGGGTCTCATGCGCCCGTGCCCCTCACTTACCCCGATGCCGCTGCGCTGGTGGCTTTGGCACAGGCGGTGTCCTTGGGCTACTACCGGGGCATTCTCAACACCCTGGATGACATTGAACGCAGCCAGCCTGCGCACAGCGCTTTTGTCGGCACCATGCGGCAATTGGCCAAGCAATTCCAGTTCGATGCTATGGGCCAGATCCTGGAGCAGGCACCCTCGTGATGACCACTGCCAACCCCCTTCCTTCTCAACCACCCACAGCGCCCGCCAGCGCGCTGGACCGCAGCGACAGCGACGTGGTCCTGATCGTGGACGACGTGCCCGACAATCTGGTCGTGCTGCACGACGCGCTCGATGAATCCGGCTACACCGTGCTGGTGGCCACGCACGGTGAAGCCGCATTGCAGCGCGCTGCGCAGGCCCTGCCGGACATCGTGCTGCTCGACGCCATGATGCCCGGCATGGACGGCTTTGAAGTGGCGCGGCGCCTGAAGGCCTCGCCCGCCACCGCGCATATCCCCATCATCTTCATGACCGGCCTGACCGAGACCGAGCACCTGGTGGCCGCGCTGGAGGCGGGCGGCGTGGACTACGTCACCAAGCCCCTCAAGCCGCGCGAGGTGATGGCCCGCATGGGCGTGCACCTGGGCGCGGCCCGCAAGGCCCGGCAGGACGCCCGCCAGGCGCGCGAGGCGCGCAACGCGCTCGATGCCTTTGGCTACGCCAGCATCACCGTGCGCGCCGCGGACGGGCGCATCGTGTGGCAGACCCCGCTGGCGCGCGAGCTGCTGCAAAGCTACTTTGGCGAGGTAGGCCCCGATGGCGCACCCACCCCGTTTGGCCAATGGGCGCCCGAGCCCGTGCAGGCCTGGCTGCGCCGCCATGTGCTGGCCGACAACGCGGCCGAGCGGCTGGAGGCTTCGCTGGCCGAGCCGCCGCGCCTGGCGGTGGAGCAGGGCGCGCGCAGGCTCACCTTCCGGCTGCACCAGCAGGCGGGCGACAGCGCGGGCGGCGGCGACTGGCTCATCGTGATGCGCGAGGTGTCCGACGCCAAGATCATCGAATCCATGAGCCTGTCCTTCAAGCTCACCGCACGCGAGGCCGAGGTGCTGTACTGGGTGCTCAAGGGCAAGATCAACCGCGACATCGGCGACATCCTGGGTGCCAGCCCGGCCACGGTGAAGAAGCACCTGGAGCGCGTGTTCGCCAAGCTCGGCGTGGAAACACGCACGGCCGCAGCCGCCATGGCCATGAACCGCATCCGCCAGTTGCACCCGCAGTTCGAGGGCTGAGCGCGGGTGGAACCCGTGCGGTGTACGCCACCCGGCGTATTTCCCAAGCCGGCCGCGCTCTCCAGAATCCATTCCATCGCCCGATCACACATGGCACCCCACCGGGGCCACCGTGTGAAGCGGTTCGATGGATTGCAACCACCCACTGGAGAAGCACACATGCAACGTCGTCATTCCCTCAAGGCCCTCGCGGCCGCCGCTGCGCTCGCTGGCCTGTCTGCACTGCCAGCCCACGCCCAGGACACGATCAAGGTCGGCATCCTGCACAGCCTGTCGGGCACCATGGCCATCTCCGAAACGGTGCTGAAAGACACCGTGCTCATGGCCATCGACGAGATCAACGCCAAGGGTGGCGTGCTGGGCAAGAAGCTGGAACCCGTGGTGGTGGACCCGGCCTCCAACTGGCCCCTGTTCGCCGAAAAGACCAAGCAGCTGCTGGGCCAGGACAAGGTCTCGGTCATCTTCGGCTGCTGGACCTCGGTGTCGCGCAAGTCGGTGCTGCCCGTGGTGGAAGAAATGAACGGCCTGCTGTTCTACCCCGTGCAGTACGAGGGTGAAGAACTGTCCAAGAACGTGTTCTATACCGGTGCCGCGCCCAACCAGCAAGCCATCCCTGCGGTGGACTACCTGATGAGCAAGGACGGCGGCGCTGCCCGCCGCTGGGTGCTGCTGGGCACCGACTATGTGTACCCCCGCACCACGAACAAGATCCTGCGCGCCTACCTCAAGTCCAAGGGTGTGAAGGATTCCGACATCGACGAGAAGTACACGCCGTTTGGTCACAGCGACTACCAGACCATCGTGGCCGACATCAAGAAGTTCAGCCAGGGGGGCAAGACGGCGGTGGTGTCCACCATCAATGGCGACTCCAACGTGCCCTTCTACAAGGAACTGGGCAACGCCGGCCTGAAGGCCAAGGACGTGCCGGTGGTCGCGTTCAGCGTGGGTGAAGAAGAGCTGCGCGGCGTGGACACCAAGCCGCTGGTCGGCCACCTGGCTGCCTGGAACTACTTCCAGTCCATCAAGAGCCCTGAGAACACCGCCTTCATCAAGAAGTGGAGCGATTACGCCAAGGCCAAGGGCATTGCCGGCCACAAGGACAAGCCACTCACCAACGACCCGATGGAAGCCACCTACATCGGCGTGAACATGTGGAAGCAGGCCGTGGAAAAGGCCAAGAGCACCGACGTGGACAAGGTGATTGCCGCCATGGCCGGCCAGACCTTCAAGGCACCGTCGGGCATCGTGAGCAAGATGGACGAGAAGAACCACCACCTGCACAAGAGCGTGTTCATCGGCGAGATCAAGGCCGACGGCCAGTTCAACGTGGTGTGGAAGACCCCTGGCCCTGTGAAGGCCAAGCCGTGGAGCCCGTACATCGAAGGCAACGACAAGAAGAAGGACGAGCCTGAAAAGAAGTGACACCCCCTGAGGCGCTAGCGCGCCTTCACCCCTCTCTCACGCTGGCGCGTGGGAGGGGGGACGCCGCCAGCGCGGCGGGGCGGCCCTTGCGCGGCGGCTCTCGCCTTCGCATCGCGCCTGCACGGCGGCCCACTGCGACTTCAAAGAGCCTCCTTCATGTATTCCTCTTTTTTTTCTCGTCTGATCGCCTGCCTGTTGCTGTGGGTGACGGTACAGGCCCACGCACTCACCGCCGAGCAGGCCCTGGCCATGGCCGCAGGCGAAACCGACGACCGCGTGGCCGCCGTGCAGCAGGCCGTGGCGGAGCCCAGCGAGCGCACCGCCGCCTTCCTGCGGGCGCTGGCCGATGATGCAGTGAAGGTCGCCGGTGGCAAGGCCCTGATCGTGCGGGACGACAAGGGCATCGACCCCGTCACCGGTGCCGAGGTGCCCGTGCCCGCGGACGCCGAGGAAATCATCAACAACAACCGCATGCGCGGCGAGATCGACACGGCCCTGGCGGGCCTGGCGCTGTTTGGCAAGGACGAAGCCCAGCGCATGGCCGCAGCCAAGGCGCTCACCAAGGAGCCCGATGCGGGCCGCCTGCCCCTGTTCGACAAGGCGCTGGCGCAGGAAAGCAACGACAAGATCAAGGCCCAGCTGCAGCTGGCGCGCGCCGCCACCTTGCTGGGCAGCGACGATGCCGCGCAGCGCATGGCTGCCGCGCAGGCCCTGTCGGCCAGCGCCACGCCCGACACGCGCCTGCTGCTGAACGAGCGCGTGGCGGTCGAAGAAGACGCCAAGGTCAAGTCAGCCCTGCAGGCCGCGCTGCGCACCCTGGACGAAAAACTGGCCTGGGGCGAACGCCTGGGCGCAGCGTTCTCGGGCATCAGCCTGGGCTCCATCCTGCTGCTCGTCGCCTTGGGCCTGGCCATCACTTACGGCCTCATGGGCGTGATCAACATGGCCCATGGCGAGCTGATGATGATCGGCGCTTACGCCACCTACGTGGTGCAGGGCATCTTCCAGAAGCATTTTCCGGGCGCGTTCGACTGGTACCTGGTCGCCGCGCTGCCGCTGGCGTTTGGCGCATCCGCCGCCGTGGGCGCGGTGCTGGAGCGGGGTGTGCTCCGCTTCCTGTACGGCCGTCCGCTGGAGACGCTGCTCGCTACCTGGGGTATCAGCCTGGTGCTGATGCAGCTGGTGCGCACGATTTTTGGCGCGCAGAACGTGGGCGTGGAAAACCCCGCGTGGATGAGCGGCGGCGTGCAGGTGCTCTCCAACCTCACGCTGCCGTACAACCGCCTCGTCATCATTGGTTTTGCTATTGCCGTCCTGCTGGGCATGGGCTACCTGATTGGCCGCACGCGCCTGGGCCTGTTCGTGCGCGGCGTCACGCAAAACCGCCCCATTGCTTCGTGCATGGGCGTGAACACCGCGCGCATCGACACCATGGCGTTTGCGCTGGGCTCGGGCATTGCGGGCCTGGCTGGCTGCGCCCTGAGCCAGGTGGGCAACGTGGGGCCGGACCTGGGCCAGAGCTACATCGTCGATGCCTTCATGGTGGTGGTGCTGGGCGGCGTGGGCCAGCTGGCGGGCACGGTGTATGCCGCGCTGGGTCTGGGCATCCTGAACAAGTTCCTTGAAGGCTGGGCGGGCGCCGTGCTGGCCAAGATTGCGGTGCTGGTGTTCATCATCATCTTCATCCAGAAGCGGCCCCAGGGCATCTTCGCGGTCAAAGGGCGTACGGCCGACTGAAGCACCAGAGACGACAGATCATGACTACGCCAACCTCTCCCAACCTCCAACTGCCCGCACCCGCGCCGCTGCTCACGCGCGGTGGCTGGTCGGCCTTCATCGTGGCGCTCATCGTGGTGTGCGCCGTGGCCCCCGTGCTCAACCTGTGGGTGCCCGCAGGCAGCCTGTTCCACCTGTCGGACTACGCCGTGGCGCTGCTCGGCAAGATCATGTGCTACGCCATCTGCGCGCTGGCCATGGATCTGATCTGGGGCTACACCGGCATCCTGAGCCTGGGCCACGGCCTGTTCTTTGCGCTGGGTGGCTACGTGATGGGCATGTACCTCATGCGCCAGATCGGCCGCGACGGCAACTACCAGAGCGACCTGCCCGATTTCATGGTGTTCCTGGACTGGAAGGAGCTGCCCTGGCACTGGGCGCTGTCCGACAGCTTTGTGGCCACGCTGGTCCTCATCGTGGCTGTGCCCGGCGTGATTGCGTTCGTGTTCGGCTACTTCGCCTTCCGCTCGCGCATCAAGGGCGTGTACTTCTCCATCATCACCCAGGCCATGACCTATGCGGCCATGCTGCTGTTCTTCCGCAACGAGACGGGCTTTGGCGGCAACAACGGGTTCACCGACTTCAAGCGCATCCTGGGCATGCCCCTTGCCACTCCGACCATGCGCATGACGTTGTTCGTGCTGACAGGCGTCACGCTGCTGGGCTTCTTCCTGTTGGCCCGCTGGCTGGTGCGCAGCAAGTTCGGCCGTGTGCTGCAGGCGGTGCGCGACGCCGAGAGCCGCGTCATGTTCTCGGGCTACTCGCCGCTGCCCTACAAGCTCACCATCTGGACCATCAGCGCCATGATGTGCGGCGTGGCAGGCGCGCTGTATGTGCCCCAGGTCGGCATCATCAACCCCGGCGAGATGAGCGCCGCCAACTCCATCGAGATAGCAGTGTGGGCAGCCGTGGGCGGGCGCGCCACGCTGATCGGGCCCATTGTGGGCGCGTTCATCGTCAACGGCGCCAAGAGCTGGCTCACGGTGACGGCGCCGGAGTTCTGGCTGTACTTTCTGGGCGCGCTGTTCATTGCCGTGACGCTGTTCCTGCCCGATGGCGTGGTGGGGCTGGTCAAGAAGCTCAAAGCAAAAATGACAACCACGAAGGGAGCTGCGCAATGACGCCCGATCTGATGGAAGAAGGCGCGCTGCGGCTGCAGAAGACGCTGGCGCCCGCTGCGCTGGGCCAGACCGAGTCGGGCGGCCGCGCCGCAGGCTTCTCGCGCGTGGCGGTGCCGGGCGAGGTGGACGTGACCCATGGCCGCATCCTGTACCTGGAAGACGTGCACGTGAGCTTTGACGGCTTCAAGGCCATCAACGGCCTGAGCCTGGACATCGCGCCCGGCGAGCTGCGCTGCATCATCGGCCCCAACGGCGCGGGCAAGACGACGATGATGGACATCATTACCGGCAAGACGCGGCCCGACACAGGCACGGTGTTCTTCGGCTCCACGATCGACCTGCTGCGCCACAACGAGCCCGAGATCGCCAGCTTAGGGATAGGCCGCAAGTTCCAGAAACCCACGGTGTTCGAGCAGCTCAGCGTGTTCGAGAACCTGGAACTGGCGCTCAAGACCCACAAGGGCGTGAAGTCCAGCATGTTCTTCCGGCTCGACTCCGCGCAGTCGGACCGCCTGGCCGAGATCCTGCACACCATCCACCTGGCGGGCAGTGTGACGCGCCAGTCCGGCAACCTGAGCCACGGGCAAAAGCAGTGGCTCGAGATTGGCATGCTGCTGATGCAGGACCCGAAGTTGCTGCTGTTGGACGAACCGGTGGCGGGCATGACGGATGAAGAAACAGCCCGCACGGCAGAGCTTTTTCTGGCTTTGAAGGGAAAGCATTCGTTGATGGTGGTGGAACACGACATGGGCTTTATCCGCACGATTTCGGAGAAGGTGACGGTGTTGTGCGATGGGTCGGTGTTGGCGGAGGGAACGCTCGATCAGGTGCAGGCGGATGAGCGGGTGATTGAGGTTTATCTGGGGCGGTGATCGTGTTTTGCCACTTCTTCGTCTCCGCTGGCCTGGCTGTCCTCGATCCGTTCGGGCTGAGCTTGCCGAAGCCTGGGCGCTACCTCGGAACCGTTCGGGCTGAGCTTGTCGAAGCCTGGGCGTGCGGGTTGGGAAAGCGTGCTTGGGTTCGGGGCGGAGGCCGGGAGTCGCCCGGCATGCAAGTAACTTTCTTTTGCTTCGCCAAAAGAAAGTCACCAAAGAAAAGGCGACCCCCAGTCTGCGACCCCTTCGCTGTGCGAAGGGGCAAACCTGCGGCGTGTCGGTTGCGGGGTGCGCCGTGGAACTCGCTTTGCGCTGTGCGCGCCGCTCGGACAGCCACGGCGAGTCAGAGCACGAAGCATGGGCGCTTCGACGCCCATGCCACCCCGCAACCGCCCCGCCGCAGGCGCAGCCAGCAGGGGGTGGGAAATCCGAACATCCAACAGCCGAACAGCCCTACGGGCCATCGCTTCGCTCGGCCCCACCTTGCGGGCGCAAGCGCCACGCGCTGTGCAGGCGAGGCCGAGCGCAGCAATGGCCCGTGTGGATGTCCGCACCCAGGGTTCCCTTCAGGATGTGCCGAGGAGCGCAGCGGCCAGTGGATAAGGGCTCGCGATTGTCTGAGCGCAGTGAAACGAAGCGAGTTGGAGCGAGACCCCGCTGGACGCGAGCACCGCAGGTTGCCCGTAGCGAAGCGCAGGGACGCAGCCTGTAGGGTCGCCCTTTCTTTGGTGACTTTCTTTCGGCGAGACGAAAGAAAGTTACTCGCATGCCGGGCGACTCCCGGCCTCCGCCCTCAGCAAAAGCACGTCGCCCAAACCAGCACCCAGGCTCAGACAAGCTCAGCCCGTCCGTTCGGACTCAACACAGAAGCTATAAAAACAATAGCTAATAGCGCTTGCTGAACAGGCGCCAGCAGCCAAAAACACTCAAAAGACCACCATGCTCACCGTCCAAAACATCAACCAGTACTACGGCGGCTCTCACATCCTGCGTGACGTGAGCCTCACCGCCACCCCCGGCAAGGTCACCGTGCTGCTGGGCCGCAACGGCGTGGGCAAGACCACGCTGCTCAAAAGCCTCATGGGCCTGGTGCCCATCAGAAGCGGCTCCATCAGCTTCGATGGCAAGCCCATCGACAAGGCCACCCCGTACGAACGGGCCCGGGCCGGCATCGGCTTCGTTCCCCAGGGGCGCGAAATCTTCGGCCGCCTCACGGTGGAAGAGAACCTGCGCATGGGCCTGGCCTACAAAAGCGGCTCCACGCCCGTGCCTGCGCACCTGTACGAGCTGTTCCCCGTGCTCCAGCAGATGCTGGGGCGCCGGGGCGGCGACCTGTCGGGTGGGCAGCAGCAGCAGCTGGCCATTGCGCGGGCCCTTGCGCCCGGGCCGCGCCTCTTGATCCTGGACGAGCCCACCGAGGGCATCCAGCCCAGCATCATCAAGGACATCGGCCGCGTGATCCGCATGCTGGCCGACACCGGCGAGATGGCCATCCTGCTCTGCGAGCAGTACTACGACTTTGCGCAGGAGCTGGCCGATGACTACCTGGTGATGGAGCGCGGCGAGGTCATTGCGCGTGGCCCCGGCAGCGAGATGGAGGCGAAGGGTATTCGCAAACTCGTGGCGATTTGATCGTGGGCTCCATGGCAGGTCTGCACCAGCGCCTGTTGCCTACATGGACCAGATGCGGGGCGGTGCGGCGTCGAGTTGCCACAGGGCCGCACGCCATGCGGACCGCACCTGCTGGAGCAGTTGCATCGCCGGCTCTACCTGCGGCGCCAGCACGCGGAGCACCACCACCTGCCCGTTGGGGCTGGTGGCGCCTGCGGTGGCCTTGAGTGCATGGGTGTCCATCAGGGCGCGGGCAGCGTCCAGAGCGGCATCGCGCCGGGCCTTGCCCATCGGGGCGCCCGTTGTGAAGAACAGGCTGGCCACGCAGCGGTGCCCTGCCAGACCCAGTGGGCTTTGCAGCAGGCGCCGGTCGGCAGCATCTATCACGCCGCGCTCCAGCCACAGGCCGGGCACCTCGATGTGCTGCACGAAGCGGCCGGTGTCAAAGGCTTGCCCGGCATGCGGCAGGCCCAGCGCGGTGACATCCCAGCCCATGCATTCGGCACCAGGGGCGATATTGATCGTGAGGTGGTTTTCTGCCTGGCAGGCGTTGTAGCAAAGCGACTCCAGCGGCAGCCATTCCAGGCGGGAGTTTTCTTCGAGTGAGAGGTGTGTGCGCTGCAGGGCGCGCTCTCCGGTGGAGCGGTAAAAGCGCGTGGCACCCGGCGTTGTGACCAGCCCGTGGGCGCCGGGTCCCACAGATGCCGTGATGTCCAGAGTGTCCCCCCCCACCAGACCGCCCGGCGGGTGGACCAGCACGTTGTGGCAAATGCCGTCACCTTCCGGGTACAGGCTTTGCAGGATGCGCAGCGGCCCGTCGTGCTCGAAGCGCGCCACGGTGCGGGCGTTCTCCAGGGTGTAGTTCAGCTGCAGGCGGGCGTACCAGGGCATATCGGATGGACAATGTCGCTACTAAATAAATAGCTGATTATGAGCGTTGGACGAGCGCAAAGCACCCTGTAGGCCAGGGATCAGGTGCCGTGCCAGGCCGCCAGAATCCTGTGTGTGGCGCGCTGGATTTCTCCAGCAACGCCGGGCCCACGCATTCGACGGGGCCAGACGCGGTGGTCGTGCAATAGGCCTCGGCCAGCAGCGTACCTTCGGCCCCGGCGATCACCGCCCCAAAAGGGTGAGTGCCACGCGCCCGAGCGGTGCATGCCCAGGCGATGGCCTGGCGCAGGAGGCGGGTGCCTGTTTTGCCCAGCGGCACGGGCATGTCGAATGCTGGCGGGTGGGTCGCCATGAAGGTGTGCATGGTTGTCTCCTGCAGTGTGCAGGGTGGGCGCGTGTTGCAAGGACCCGCACACTGCCTGCCACCCGTGCCATGGCCATGCATTTGGCGTGCCAACCGCCATGTGTCACACCGCGCAGGAGTGCTGGCCTCCTGACCGTCGGTAAACGTGCCGGGATTTGCACGCTGCAAGACCCCGAGCGCGTTTTACAGCCAGGGCTTGAGCCAGCCCAGGCCGTCCGACGTGGCATGGGGCGCTGCGCCGCGCGCCGGGCGGTACTCGCAGCCGATCCAGCCGCCGTAGCCCAGGCTGTCGAGCAGCTGGAACAGGTAGGTGTAGTTCACCTCGCCCACATCGGGCTCGTGGCGCTCGGGCACGCCCGCGATCTGCAGGTGGCCTACATTGCCGGTGGGCAGGTACTGGCGGATCTTCATGGCCAGGTCGCCTTCCACGATTTGCGCGTGGTACAGGTCCATCTGCACCTTGACGTTGGTCGCACCGATCTCGGCAATCAGCGCGTGGGCCTGGTCCTGGCGGCTCAGGAAGAAGCCGGGCATGTCGCGGCCGTTGATGGGTTCCAGCAGGATCTGGATGCCGTGGGGCGCGGCCTGCTCGGCGGCGTGGCGCACGTTGGCGATGTAGGTGGCACGCACGGTGGCCGCATCGGCACCCTGTGGCACCAGGCCGGCCATCACGTGGATGCGCGGGCATTGCAGTGCCTTGGCGTACTCGATGGCCTTGGCCATGCCTTCGCGGAACTCGGCCTCGCGCCCGGGCAGGCAGGCCAGGCCGCGCTCGCCCGCATCCCAGTCGCCGGGCGGGGCGTTGAACAGCACCTGCTGCAGGCCGTTGGCCTGCAGGCGCGTGGCCAGTTCCTGGGCGGGGTAGGCGTAGGGGAAGAGGTATTCCACCGCTTGGAAGCCGTCGTGGGCGGCGGCGGCAAAGCGGTCGAGGAAGTCCACGTCGTTGTAGAGCATGGACAGGTTGGCGGCAAAACGGGGCATGGGTGTCTTTCTGTCTGGGGGGGTGAGGGCTGGGCCTTACCACTGCGCGCCAAAGGCCTGGCGCAGTTCTTCCATCTGGGGCTCGGTCAGCGGCGTGGGGCGGGGCTGGCACAGCAGCCACAGGCGGGCGGTTTCTTCCAGCTCTTCGAGCACGGCCATGGCGGCGGCGGGAGTGTCGTGCCACACATTGGGCCCCAGCCGCGCCAGCATCACGGCGCGCACGGGGTGGCCCTGCGCGGCATGGCGGGCGATGGTCTGCGCCACCAGTGCCGCCGCAGCCGCATCGCCGGGGCGGTGGTAGGGGATATGCGGCACCCGGCCCACCTTCATGACAAAGTAGGGCGTGATGGGGGGCAGCAAGGGCGCATCGGGCGCGAGCTGGCCTCCTGCCGCCGTGTCGGCATGCAGCGAGCAGGCCACCAGGTGCGTGCTGTGGGTGTGGATGACGCAGCGGGCAGGTGCCGCCGTCGATGCCGAGGCCTCGTAGATCTGCCGGTGCAGCGCAATGGTCTTGCTGGCCCGGTCACCCGCCACCTGCTGGCCCTGCGCGTCCAGGCGCGCCAGCCGCTCGGGCTGCAGCGTGCCCAGGCAGGCGTCGGTGGGGGTGATGAGGTAGCCATCGGCCAGGCGCACGCTGATGTTGCCTGCGGTGGCATGCACATAGCCCCGCTCGAACAGGCTGCGGCCCACGCGGCAGATGTCGTCGCGGGCGGTGCTCTCATCCATGAAGGCGGTGGTGGTGCTCATGCCGGCAATTGTGCAAAAGCCTTGGTGAAGAAATCGGTGCTGCCGAAATTGCCCGATTTCAGCGTGATGTGCAGGCCGTCCACCGCGTCGGGCGCCACCGCATGGCACCACGGCACGCCGGGGTCGATCTGCGCGCCAATGCGCATCTGCGTGATGCCCAGGGCCTGCACGCAGGCGCCCGAGGTTTCGCCGCCCGCCACGATGAGCTGGCGCACACCGCGCTGCACCAGGCCGCGTGCAATGGCGGCGATGGTTTCCTCCACCATGGCGCCCGCTTTTTCGGAACCCAGCTTGCCCTGGATGGCGCGCACGGCCGAGGGCTCGGCGGTGGAATACACCAGCACCGGCCCCTGGCCGATGTGGCCTTCGGCCCAGGCCAGCGCTTCGGCGGCTACATCCACGCCTGCGGCGATGCGCAGCGGGTCGATGGCGAGGGCTGGCTTGCCCGCCTTGATGAAATCCATGACCTGCTGGTTGGTGGCCACCGAGCAGCTGCCCGACACGATGGCCTGCAGCCCTTGCGCTGCGGGCAGGCGGGCTGCCTCGTTGCTGGGTGCCACGCCAAAGTTGCCCGGCAGGCCAATGGCCACGCCCGAGCCCGCCGTGACCAGCGGCATGCCCTGGAGCGCCGGGCCCAGGCGCAGCAGGTCGGCATTCGACACCGCATCGACCACGGCCATGCGCACACCCTCGGCCTTCAGTTGATCGATGCGCGCGCGGATGGCGGCCTCGCCCTGTGCGACCACGCTGTGGTCGATCAGGCCCACGCGGCTCTCGGTCTGCGCCTGCAGCACGCGCACCAGGTTGGGGTCGGTCATGGGCGTGAGCGGGTGGTTCTGCATGCCGCTCTCGTTCAGCAGCACATCGCCCACAAACAGGTAGCCCTTGAATACCGTGCGCTTGTTGTCGGGGAAGGCGGGCGTGGCGATGGTGAAGTCGGTGCCCAGGGCCTGCATCAGCGCATCGGTCACGGGGCCGATGTTGCCCTCTGCCGTGCTGTCAAACGTGGAGCAATATTTGAAATAAATCTGCTCGACCCCCTGCGCCTGCAGCCACTGCAGGGCGGCCAGCGACTGGGCGATGGCTTCGTCCTTCGGGATGGTGCGCGACTTGAGCGCGACCACGATGGCATCGGCCTCCGCATCCAACGGAGCCGTGGGCACGCCCATGGCCTGCACCACGCGCATGCCTGCGCGCACCAGGTTGTTGGCCAGGTCGGTCGCGCCGGTGAAGTCGTCGGCAATGCAGCCCAGCAATGCGCGTGTCATGCCTTCTCCTTACCCTCGGGCAGCGTGATGCCGGGGAAGATCTTGATCACGGCGCTGTCGTCTTCCTTGGCAAAGCCTGCGGTGGAGGCCTGCATGAACATCTGGTGCGCGGTGGCGGCCAGCGGCAGGGGGAACTTGCTGGCGCGGGCGGTGTCCAGCACCAGGCCCAGGTCCTTCACAAAGATATCGACGGCCGACAGCGGCGAGTAGTCGCCCGCCAGCACATGGGCCATGCGGTTTTCAAACATCCAGCTGTTGCCCGCGCTGTGGGTGATGACCTCGTACAGCGCTGCAGCGTCCACGCCTTCGCGCAGCCCCAGGGCCATGGCTTCGGCGGCCACGGCAATGTGCACCCCGGCCAGCAGCTGGTTGATGATCTTGACCTTGCTGCCTGCGCCCGCCTTGTCGCCCAGGCGGTACACCTTGCCGGCCATGCCGTCGAGCACGGCATTGGCTGCGGCATAGGCCTCGGGCTTGGCCGAGGTCATCATGGTCATCTGGCCCGATGCGGCCTTGGCGGCGCCGCCGGAGATGGGGGCGTCCACATAGTGCAGGCCCAGGGCGTTCAGGCGCGTTTCGAGTGCCACCGACCAGTTGGGATCGACGGTGGAGCACATCACAAAGGTGCTGCCGGAGCGCATGGCCGCAGCCGCTCCGCCCTGGCCATCGTCACCAAACAGCACGCTCTCGGTCTGCGCGGCGTTCACCACCACCGACACCACCACATCGCTCACCGCCGCCAGGGCGGCGGTGGTGGCGTGGGCCGTGCCGCCGTCTGCCACAAAGGCATCGGCCACGCCGGGGCGCACGTCGCACACGTGGATGGTGAAACCGTTGTTGCGCAGGGTCTTGGCAATGCCAGCGCCCATGGCGCCCAGGCCGATGATGCCTACGATGGGTCGGGTCATGTTGTCAGTCCTTCAGTGAATTGGAGAAGAGGGGGCTCAGGCCACCAGGGCCCACAGCAACGCCGTGAGTGCAAAGCCCGCCAGGCCCAGCACGGTGGTCAGCACCGTCCAGGTGCGCAGGCCATCGCCCACGCTCAGGCCCAGGTAGCGCGTCACGATCCAGAAGCCCGAATCGTTGACATGCGACAAGCCCAGGCTGCCAAAGCCAATGGCCACCGTGAGCAACGCCACTTGCAGGGGGGAATAGCCGCCGCCCGCGATCGCGTCGGCCAGCAGGCCGCAGGTGGTGATGATGGCCACGGTGGCCGAGCCCTGGGCGGCGCGCAGCGCCAGCGCGATGAGGAAGGCCAGCAGGATCAGTGGCAGGTGCGTGGCCGTGAGGCTTTGCGACAGCGCCGCGCCGATCCCGCTGGCGGTGAGCACCTTGGCAAACACGCCGCCGGCGCCCGTCACCAGGATCACGGTGGCGGCCGGGGGCAGGGCGGATTCCATGATGGCGTTGGTGCGTTCGCGGTTCCAGCCCTGGCTGCGGCCCAGCAGGAACATGGCCAGGCCCACGGCCACCGTCAGCGCAAAGATGGGCGAGCCGATGAAGCCCAGCACATTGCGCAGGCTGTCGCCCTTGGGCAGCAGCGTGGCGCCGGTGGTGCCGGCCATGATGAGGGCCAGCGGAATCAGGATCAGCGCCAGGATGGTGCCCACGCCCGGCGCGCTGCGGGCTTTGGATGCAGCGGTTTCATCGCTGCTGCCAAAGGCGGCGAACTGCTCGGCCGTGGTGGGCAGCAGGGGGTAGCCCTTGCGGTTGAGCCAGCCTGCCACGTACTGCGACAGCGCCGCCAGCGGAATGCAGATGGACAGGCCAATGATGGTGATCCAGCCGATGTCGCCCTTGACGATGGCCGCACCGCCCACGATGCCGGGGTGCGGCGGCACCACCACGTGTGCGGCCAGCATGATGCCCGCCACGGGCAAGCCGAACTTCACCGGGTTGACGCCTGCGGCCTTGCAAAAGCCATAGACGATGGGCACCAGGATGATGAAGCCCACGTCAAAAAACACGGGAATGGCCAGCACCAGCGCCGCCGCCGTGAGCGCCATGGGCACGCGCGTGGGGCCCAGCAGCTGCGTGAAGCGGTTGGCCAGGCTGGCCGCGCCGCCCGAGACCTCGATCATGCGGCCCAGCATGGAGCCCAGCGCCACCAGGATGGCCACCGAACCCAGCGTGCCGCCCATGCCCGCAATCAGCGTGCTGATGATGTCGCCAATGGGCATGCCGGTGGCAAATGCCACCAGAAAGCTCACCAGCATCATGGCCACGAAGGCGTGGACCTGCCAGCGGATGATGAGCAAAAGAAGCAGGGCAATGCTGCCGGCGCCAATGCCGAGGAGTGCGAGGGTGGACATGCGAGGGTTCTCTGAATGGAAGGGCGAGCGCGACGCGCTGCACCACTGTTGGTGTGTTTATATGGTTATCATACAAATTTATGAAGGCGCCCTTGCTGCGGGTTAACCCTGATGCGGGGTGGCGTTCTTAAAACAGCAGCGGCGGCGAGGCCTGTACCAGCGGCTGGGCCAGCCGCTCGCCGTCCTGTGCCCAGAAGGCGGGATCGGCCTGCTCGATGCGTGACAGTGCGTTGCGCATGTGCTCGGCAGCGGCGTGCCGGGCTGCAGGGGCATCACCCGCTTCTATGGCCTGCACGATGCGCTCATGTTCCTGCGTCACGGCCTGGGCAAAGTCGGCGCGCCGCGCTTCGTTGGCGCGGGTCACGCGCGTGGCGCCCTTGAGGAACTGGGCCAGGTAGTCCAGCGTGCGGATCATGAAGGGATTGCCCGCGGCCCGGGCAATGGCGCGGTGAAACAGCACATCTTCTTCCACGCCATCGCGCCCGGTCTGCACGGCCTGGGCAATCTGCCGCATGGCGTGGCGGATGGCGGCCACGTCGGCGGGATTGCGGCGCTGCGCGGCCAGTTCGGCCACTTCGGATTCGAGGGCCTTGCGCACTTCCACGATCTGCATCACGGCCTCGCGCGATGCCGAGTGCGGCAGGTCAAAATGGAGCGGCTCGATGCCCGGGGCCTGCACATACACGCCACTGCCCTGGCGCGAATCCACCAGTCCCAGCGATTTCAGGCGTGAAACGGCTTCGCGCACCACCGTGCGGCTGACCTGGAACTGCTGGGCCAGCGCGGCCTCGGTGGGCAGCTTCTCCGCCGCCTGGATGCGGCCTGCGCGGATTTCCGCTTCCAGCGCGCTGGCGACCTGATCGGACAGCTTGATGCCGGGTTTGATGGCGGAAAACGGTGACGACATGGGTAAAGCGGCTCAGGGATGACGGCGGCAGCGCGGGGGAGGCAGGCCTGGCTGACTGTACCCCAAGCGCCTGGGCGCACACCGGCGCAGCGAAGGGGCCGGGGCAGGTGCGCAAGGGCGCATGGCCCAGCGCCCAACCCGCCGCCCGGCTACTTTGGCGCTGCGCAGGAATCGTCCAGCCGCGCCAGGTCTGCGATTTTTTGCAGGCGGGAACGGCTGTCCATGCAGGTCTGGTACTGCGCCTCGGCGGTCTTCTGCTGGGCCAGCCGCGCGGCGTTGGCGCGTTCGGCCTGCAGCTGGGCCATGCGTTCGCGGATCTGCGGCATGGCGGCCAGGGCCGACTTTTCGCCTTCCAAGATGGCATTGGCGCGCTGGCTGAAGTCCGTCGAACCGATGTCCAGCACCTGGGGGCGGATGATCACATCGGCACGCGCCAGTTCGGCCTGGCCCAGTTTCTGGCCCATGATGGCAATCGACTGGCCCAGCGTGCCCAGCATGTCGCCGGGCGATTTGCCCCGGGCCTTGCTGGAGATGTCCACGGCGATCACGATGTCCGCGCCCAGCTGGCGCGCCGCATCCACCGGCACGGGGCTCACGACGCCGCCATCCACGAAATGGTATTTGCCAATGGTCACGGGCTGGAACACGCCCGGCACGCTGCTGGAGGCGCGCACGGCCTGGCCCGTGTTGCCGCGCGCAAACACGGTGCGCTCGCCGTCTTCGAGCCTTGTGGCCACGGCCACGAAGGGCTTGGCCAACTGTTCCATGGGCTTGCGGCGCACCTGCTCGTTCACATAGTCTTCGAGCTTCTGGCCCAGCACCAGACCGCCCGAAGACAGCTGCAGGTCGCGGATCCGGGTTTCGTCGAGTGCCACGGCTTTCTCCTGCATCTCGAAGGCATTCATGCCGCTGGCATACAGCGCGCCGACCACGCTGCCCGCGCTGGTGCCGGAGATGACAGCGGGCGCCAGCCCATTGGCCTCCAGCATCTTGATCACGCCAATGTGCGCAAAGCCCTTGGCCGCGCCGCCGCCCAGGGCAATGCCCACACGGATGGGACTGGTGGAGGACGCAAGAGGGGGCTGCGCCGACGTTTCGGGCCGGGTGGGGCTGGTGCCACCACAGGCCGCCAGGGCCAGGGTTGCCAGCACGGTCACTGCGGCGCGGGCGGCCAGTGGGGGGAAAAAAGCGGTCAAGCGCATGCCAGGCAATCCTGCGGTCCAACGGGGCGGGCAGTATAGCGGTGGCATTCCCCTGACACCGTGGGTGGTGTATTCGCTCCTGGAAAAGGAGCTTCTGGCGCTTGACCTGATTGCGCTAGAAGGCTTTTGGGCTGAATTTCACCGGACTGCACGCCCGCGCACCGTTAGGCCCTCTGCGGGCCTCGGGCGGCAGAGCGCCTTGCCCTTACCTGGGTCTTGCTGCCGCGCTGGCCACGGCAAGCGCCGTCATGTTGAACACCCGGCGCACGGTGGATGCAGGCGTCAGGATGCAGGCCGTGGCCGCAACGCCCATCAGGATGGGGCCCACGGTCACACCACCGCTGGTGGTGGTTTTCAGTACGTTGTAGAGGATGTTGGCGGCATCCAGGTTGGGGCAGATCAGCAGGTTGGCCGAATCCGTGAGGGTGGAGTCCGCCATGTAGGCGTTACGGATGTTCGGCTCCAGCGCGGCGTCGCCGTGCAGCTCGCCGTCGCACTCGATTTCAGGGTGGGCCGCCACAAACAGGTCGCGCGCCTCGCGCATCTTGCGGGCCGAGGCGCGTTTGGACGAGCCGTAGCTCGAATGCGACAGGAAGGCCACCTTGGGCGGCAGGCCAAAGCGCTGCACCTCCTGCACCGACATCCAGGCGATGTCGGCGAGCTGCTGCGCCGTGGGGTCTTCGTTCACATAGGTGTCGGCAATGAAGAGCGTGCCGCGGTTGGTCATCAGGGCGTTGAGCGCAGCGTAATCGCGTGCACCCTCCTGGCGGCCCAGGATGCTGTGGATGCGCTCCAGGTGCGTCTCGTAGGTGCCCACCAGGCCGCAGATCATCGCGTCGGCGTCGCCCAGCGACACCATCAGCGAGGCGATGATGGTGTTGGAGCGGCGCACGGCGGCCTTGGCCACTTCGGGTGTGGCGCCGTCGCGCTTCATGCGCCGGTGGTAGTGCTCCCAGTACTGGCGAAAGCGCGGGTCGTCCGAGGGGTCGCAGATCTCCACGTCCTTGCCCGGCTGCATGCGCAGGCCGGCCTTGGCGATGCGCGCCGCGATCACGGCGGGGCGGCCAATGAGGATGGGTGCAGCGATCTTGTCGTCGATGGCCATCTGCGCGGCGCGCAGGGCGCGCTCGTCTTCGCCGTCGGCATAGGCCACGCGCTTTTGCGCGTCGGGCAGGGCCTTGGCCGCATTGATCACCGGGCGCATCAGCATGCCGGTCTGGTACACGAAGCGCGACAGCGTTTCCTTGTAGGCCTCCATGTCGTCGATGGGGCGCGTGGCCACGCCCGATTCCGCCGCCGCCTTGGCCACGGCGGGCGCGATCTTGAGGATCAGGCGTGAGTCGAAGGGCGTGGGGATGAGGTAGTCGGGGCCGAAGGTGAGTTCCTTGCCCGCATAGGCACTGGCCACTTCCTCGCTGATGTCGGCCTTGGCCAGGTCGGCGATCTGGCGCACGCAGGCCAGCTTCATGGCCTCGGTGATCTTGGTGGCGCCACAGTCCAGCGCGCCGCGGAAGATGTAGGGGAAGCACAGGACGTTGTTGACCTGGTTGGGGTAGTCCGAGCGGCCCGTGGCGATGATGCAGTCGGGGCGGATGGCCTTGGCCAGCTCGGGACGGATCTCCGGCTCGGGGTTGGCCAGGGCCAGGATGATGGGCTTGGCCGCCATGGTTTTCACCATCTCGGCCGTGAGCACGCCCGGGGCCGAGCAGCCCAGGAACACGTCGGCGCCGTTGACAGCATCGGCCAGCGTGCGCGCTTCGGTTTTTTGCGCGTAGCGCGCCTTGGATTCGTCGTAGCCGCCGGGGCGGCCTTCATAGATGACGCCCTTGGAGTCGCACATGAAGATGTTTTCCACCTTCACGCCCAGGCCCACCATCACACCCACGCAGGCAATGGCGGCGGCACCGGCGCCCGACACCGCGATCTTCACCGAGCCAATGTCCTTGCCCACCAGTTCCAGGCCATTGAGCAGTGCCGCGCTGCTGATGATGGCCGTGCCGTGCTGGTCGTCATGGAACACCGGGATGTTCATGCGCTTGCTCAACTCCTGCTCAATGTAAAAGCACTCGGGCGCCTTGATGTCTTCGAGGTTGATGCCGCCCAGCGTGGGCTCCAGCGCGGCAATGATCTCGATGAGCTTGTCGGGGTCGCGCTCGGCCAGTTCGATGTCGAACACGTCCACGCCCGCAAACTTCTTGAACAGGCAACCCTTGCCCTCCATCACCGGCTTGCCGGCCAGCGGGCCGATGTCGCCCAGGCCCAGCACGGCCGTGCCGTTGGTGATCACGCCCACCAGGTTGCCGCGCGAGGTGTAGTCGAAGGCCTTGCTGGGGTCGGCCTGGATATCGAGGCAGGGGTAGGCCACGCCGGGCGAGTAGGCCAGTGACAGGTCGCGCTGGTTGGACAGGGGCTTGGTGGGTGTCACCGCAATCTTGCCCCGGCCGGGGTTGCGGTGGTATTCGCGTGCGGCGTCGCGCAGTGCCTGTTCGGCGGCGGAAATGTTCTGTGTCATACGGAAATCCTGGAAATCGTCGGCGGAATGCAAAACCAGCGCACCCGGGGGGCACGGGGCCCATGTGCCGATCCGTGCGCAGATGGGGCCGGACCTTCCTTTTCTGCATCTGTCGCCACCCTGCCGCACGCGGGTGCGCGGTGGCCAGGTGGCGAGCGCACAGTCGCGCAGGTGACGCGACCGGGCCGGTGCAGGGCACTGGAATGTCCCCGGGATGGAGCGGGCTGACAGGATAACCGGGTTACGGTCCTGGTTGAATGAATCCTGGCAGCCGAGGGTTGCTTTGGAGCGGGCGTGAACGCTGCCGCAGCGCTCAGAGCCTGTTGACGATCTCGCAGGGGATCGCGTTGGAGCACCATCGGGATGAGTGGATGCTTAGGGTGCGCCGCATGGGCTCGCGCCCATGCCAGCAGCCGGGGCGCCAACACTCCAAGTACATCGGCCCGATTGCGCTCCAACCCTTGGGGCAGCGGTCTTTGCGGGCGGTCTGCGGCGTTGCGGCGTTTGTGGATAGCCGGGCTATCCACTGCGCACCACGCCTTGCATCCCATCGCGCAAAGACCGCTGCGCGACCCCTGGGAGATCGTCAACAGGCTCTCAGGCGAGCAGGTCGCTCAGCGCGCGGGCCACCACCTTGGTGGCGCGGCGCAGGTCTTCCAGATCGAGCCGCTCGTCGGCCCGCTTGGCATGCGATTCAAGCACGGTGCGCGGGCCGGCGCCGTAGATCACGCCCGGAATGCCACGCTCCCCATACAGGCGCACATCGGTGTACAGCGGCGTGCCCACGGCGGGCACGGGTTCGCCCAGCACGGCCTGGGCGTGCTTTTGGATGGCCTGTACCAATGGGGCATTGCCCACCAGCGGCGTCATCGCATTGGCCAGCAGCAGGCGCTTGATGTCCACGCTGATGCCGGCGCGCTCGGCCGCAGCTTGCTCGATCACGCGGCGGATGGTGGCTTCCACCTCGGCAGGGTTCTCTTCGGGGACCATGCGGCGGTCGAGCCTGAACGTGACCTTGCCTGGCACCACGTTGGTATTGGTGCCGCCTTCGATGCGGCCCACGTTGAGGTAGGGGTGCTGGATGCCCGCCACGCTGGACGTGACCTTCAGGTACTCCTGGTTCTGCGCATACAGCGCGTTCAGGATGTGCACTGCGCCCTGCAGCGCATCGACGCCGGTGTGGGGCACGGCGGCATGGGCCATCTTGCCGTGCACGGTCACTTCCATCTGCAGGCAGCCGTTGTGGGCGGTCACCACTTCGTAGCTGAAGCCCGCGGCGATCAGCAGGTCGGGTTGTGTCAGGCCGTTTTTCAGCAGCCAGCCCGGGCCGAGTTCGCCACCAAACTCTTCGTCGTAGGTGAAGTGCAGCTCCACCGCGCCCCGGGTGGGCCTGGCCACGGCTTCGAGCGCGCGCACGGCAAAGGTGAAGCTGGCAAAGTCGCTTTTGCTCACGGCGGTGGCGCGGCCGTACATCGTGCCGTCCACGATCTCGGCGCCATAGGGGTCGTGTGTCCAGCCTTCGCCGGGAGGCACCACGTCGCCATGGGCGTTCAGGGCAATGGTCCTGCCCGAACCGGGTGCGCCGTAGGGCCGGCGCACGATCAGGTTGGTGATGGATTCCATGCCGTAAGCCAGCACATCGGCAGCCGGCACGGCATGTTGCTCGGCGGTGAAGCCGAAACCCTGCAGCAGTTCGGCGGTGCGCTCGGCGTGCGGCGCGTTGTTGCCCGGCGGCGTATCGGTGGGCACGCGCACCAGGGCCTGCAAAAAGCGCACTTCCTCGTCGAAGTGCTGGTCGACCCAGGCGTCGAGCGCGGTGTAGTCGGTGGTCATGGCTGGTGTTCCTCGGCAAGCTGGTGCAGCACCTGGGTGAAGGCCTCCACGGCCAGCTGCATGTCGTTGTGGGTGGTGGATTCGAGCGGGTTGTGGCTGATGCCGGAGTTTTGCCCGCGCACGAACAGCATGGCCTGCGGCATGATCTCGTGCAGTTTCATGGCGTCATGCCCGGCGCCGCTGGGCATGCGGAAGACGGGCAGTCCCAGGGCATCCACGGCACGTTCCCAGTGGTGCTGCAGGGCAGGGGTGCTGGGTGCTGCGGCGGCGCGCATCGATTCTTCCAGCGTGTAGCGCAGGCCGCGCCGCTGGGCAATGCGCGCCAGCGCATCGAGCACGTCGCGCACCAGGGCGTCACGCTGGGCGTCGGTAGGGGCGCGCAAGTCCAGTGAAAAGCTGCAGCGCCCCGGAACCACGTTGATGGAGCCTCCGGGCACATTCAGCAGGCCGATGGTGCCCACCGCGTCGCCATCCTGCGCGGCGCGCTGCTCCACATACAGCGCCAGTTCGGCCACGGCCACGGCGGCGTCGCGGCGGCTGTCCATGGGGGTGGTGCCAGCGTGGCTGGCGGTGCCGATCATCTCGGCCACAAAGCGCACACCGCCGTTGATGGAAGTGACCACGCCCAGGGGCAGGTCCAGCCCGTTGAGCACGGGACCCTGCTCGATGTGCACTTCGACGAAGCCCAGGTACTGCGCCGGGTCGCGCTGGAGCCGTTCAATGTCGTCGATGCACAGGCCTGCCTGCTGCATGGCCTCGCGCATGGTGATGCCGTCGGCATCCTTCTGGTCCAGCCAGGCGGGGTTGAAGTGCCCGATGAGCGCACCCGAGCCGAGGAAGGTGGCCTTGTAGCGCTGGCCTTCTTCCTCCGCAAACGCCACCACCTCGATGCCAAACGGCAGGCGTTGGCCCGCGCGGTGCAGTTCGCGCACGCAGGCCATGGGCACAAAGATGCCCAGGCGCCCGTCGTACTTGCCGCCGTTGCGCACCGTGTCGTAGTGCGATCCGCTCATGAGGTACTTGGCCGCGGGCTGCGCGCCGTGGTAGCGGCCCACCACATTGCCCACGGCATCGGTCTCCACGCTGTCAAAGCCGCACGCGTGCATCCATTGGCCGATGCGCCGCGCGCAGGCGCGGTGCGCGTCGGTGAGGTAGGTGACGGTGAGCTGGCCCTTTTCGGCAAAGCCGGGGTCGGAGTGTTCGGCCAGTTGCTCTTGCCAGTCCCACACGTCGCCGCCCAGCACGGGCTCGGCACCGAACTTGTCGTTCAGGCGGATCTCGGCAATGCGGTGGATATTGCGCAGGGCCTCGGCCAGCTCGAACTCCGGGTGGTTATCGAGCCGCCGAGCAAAGGTGTCGATGATCTCGCGCTGGTTCAAACCCGTGCCACGGGGCCCGCGGACGGCCAGGATGAAGGGGAAGCCGAAGCGCGCGTTGTACGCGGCATTGAGCTGCTGGATGTGCTCCAACTCCTCGGGCGTGCACTGCGTCAGGCCCGCCTTGCTCTGCTCGTGGGTGGATTCTGCGGTGAGGCTTTGGGCCACCATGGCTTTGCCTGCGAGTTCGGGGTGGGCACGGATCAGTTCCAGCTGCGCGTCCGTATGGGCGGTGCGCACGGCTTGCGCCATGGCGTGCTTCAGGTGGGCCAGCGAGCGAAAAGGCCGCTGCGCCAGCGCCTGTTCGGCAATCCAGGGCGAGTGTTCGTACAGTCCGTCCAGCCATTGCAGGGCATCAGCCGCGCTGGCGGTGTTGAGTTGTTCCAGAGTCAGGGGCATGGTGTTTGCTTTTACCAGGTGGTCTGCTTTCGCTTATGAGGTAAGCGCTGGTTGTCAATTGGTTTCATAGCGCGGGCGCTGGGTGGTGCTGCGCCCAGTGGCGCGCAATGTCGATGCGCCGGGCCACCCACACCTTGTCATGCTGCGCGATGTGGTCCAGAAACCGCTGCAGCGCCGTGATGCGCCCGGGGCGGCCCAGCAGGCGGCAGTGCATGCCGACGCTCATCATCTTCGGGGCGTTGTCGCCGGCCGGGTCGCCCTCGGCATACAGGGCATCGAATGTGTCCTTGAGGTACTGGAAAAACGGGTCGGCGTGCGAGTAGCCCTGGGGCAGGGCAAAGCGCATGTCGTTGCAGTCCAGCGTGTAGGGCACGATGAGCTGGGGCACCGCCGTGCCGTCGGTGCGCCGCACCTTCATCCAGAAGGGCAGGTCGTCGCCGTAGTAGTCGCTGTCGTAGGCAAAGCCGCCATGGTCGGCCACCAGGCGGTGGGTGTTGGGGCTGTCGCGGCCGGTGTACCAGCCCAGGGCCCGTTCCCCAGTCAGGTGTTCGATGATTTCCATGGCCTGCTGCATGTGGGCGCGCTCGATTTCCTCGGGCATGTGCTGGTAGTGGATCCACTTGAGGCCATGGCAGGCGATCTCGTGGCCCAGTTCCACGAAAGCGGCCGTGAGCGCGGGGTGGCGCTGCAGCGCCGTCGATACGCCGAACACCGTGAGCGGCAGCTTGCGCTTTGCAAACTCGCGCAGGATGCGCCACACCCCGGCACGCGAACCGTATTCGTAGATGCCTTCCATGCTCATGTGCCGCTCGGGGTAGCTGGCGGGGTTGAACATTTCCGACAAAAACTGCTCGCTGCCCGCATCGCCGTGCAGCACGGCGTTCTCGCCCCCTTCTTCGTAGTTCAGCACAAACTGCACTGCAATGCGGGCGCCGCCGGGCCAACGCGGGTGGGGCGGGTTCTTGCCGTAGCCGATCAGGTCACGCGGGTAAGGCTGGGTGGAGTCGTAGATCATGGACGGGGGCAAAGGGCTGGGAAATCATGCGTTGCCTGGCAGTATCGCCGCCGAATCGCGGGCGGGGTACCCGTGCCCCCAGGCAGGCAAATCACCAGCCAGCCGGAGGCCGGGTTGAAGCAGTGGGGTGCGACGGCAGGCATCCATGCCTTGGCGCTGGGGCGGGTCGGCGAAAATTCCATGGACCCGATGCGCAGTGCCTACACTTTGGGCACCGGCTGTGGTATCCCATGCCGGCTTCCCACCTTCAGGAGATTGCCCCATGGGCTTGAGCACCCACGTTCTGGACACCATGCACGGCTGCCCCGCGGCTGGCATGGAGGTGTCGCTGTTTTCCACCCGGGGTGACGAGGCCACGCTGATCCAGCGGCTGGTGCTCAACCACGATGGCCGCACCGATGCGCCGCTGTTGGACAACGCCAGCCTGCGCGCTGGCACCTACCGGCTGCGTTTTGACGTGGCGGGGTACTTCAAGGCCCGGGGCGTGGCACTGCCCGAACCCAATTTCTTGAACCAGGTGAGCCTGGACTTCGGCATCGCCCATGCCGACCAGCATTACCACGTGCCGCTGCTGGTAAGCCCCTGGAGCTATTCGACCTACCGGGGTTCGTGATGAGGGGATGACAGTGCGGTGGCATGGAAAACTGTCCGCCGAAACTGGCACGCCCCAGGGAAGGCGCGCAGCGCCTCCGGGGGATGTCTTTGGAGCCGTTCACGATCCCCTGCGGGATTGTGAACAGGCTCTTAAAGCTGACCTTCGGTCAGGGTATCCAGCTGGAAATGCCCGCTCTTGTCCCACAGCCAGGTGTCGGTATAGGTGACGCGGCCCATGCGGGCAGGTACCGGGAACGGTGCGGCGGCACGCACGGTGCGCTCGATTTCGGCCACCACTTCGGGGGCATGGCGCGGGGCGCGCATCCAGTGCAATTTGGTGATGCGGCCGTTGCGGTCGATGTCCACTTCCAGCACCCCAATGGCGTACAGCAGGGGCGGGAGCTTGCCCTTGAAAACCCGCTGGTTGTTCTGGTTGTAGAGGTGGGTTGCCGCGTCGCGGCGATAGGCCCGCGCGGTGCTGGCCGCTGAGGGGCCGGGTGTTACCGATTTGCCCAGTGAATGCGCCGCAGCATCGTCGCTGGGCAAGCGGCTTTCGGGAGACGGGGGCACGTTGACAGGGGTGGACTTGCAGGCGGCAAGGATGGCGCCAACGGTCGCCATGAGGCCGGCCAGGAGCCAGTGACGACCCGTTCGGGAAGAGCGTTGGAGCGAGGTGGGGGGCATGGTGTTGTCGCTATGCTGGTGGGCACGATGCATGCGCGCTGTGCATGGCAGTGCAATGAACCTGTGGAAGTTTGCCGTGGCTGATCTGTTGTTACTGCTGGAGGATCTGAAGGCTGCCCCGGCCTGTTGGGTGACCGTGGAGTCTACACAAGGCTCTACCCCGCGGGAAGTGGGGGCGTGGATGTTGGTGTTTGAAGACAAGCTGGTGGGCACGGTCGGTGGCGGGCATATCGAGTACCAGGCCATTGCCGAGGCCCGGCGCAGGCTGCGCGGGGGGCAGGGGGCGCCGCAGTTGCGTTACGCGCTGGGGCCCGCCCTCGGCCAGTGCTGTGGCGGCGTGATGCACCTGCGATTTGCGTTGGTGGGGGCGCAGGATGGGGCAGACCTGCAGCAGCGCCTGGCGAGCGTGCGCCACCCGGTGGCCTTGTTTGGCGGCGGGCATGTGGGCCATGCGCTGGCGCGTGTGCTGGCGCCGCTGCCGTTTGCGCTGACCTGGATCGACAGCCGCGATGGTGTCTTTCCTGTCCATCCGCCGGGCGATGTGGTGTGCGAGCATTCCGAACCGGTACACATGGCCGTGCCGCGTCTGGCAACGGGCAGCCGCGTGCTGGTCATGAGCTTCAGCCATGCCGAAGACCTGGATGTGGTGGCGGCATGCCTGCAGCGCCAGCGCACCCGGGGTGATCTGCCCTTCATCGGGCTGATCGGCAGCCAGACCAAATGGGCCACGTTTGCGAGCCGGCTGAACGGGCGGGGTTTCACGCCGCAAGAGCTGGCGCATGTGACTTGCCCCATCGGGGTGCCGGGCATCGTGGGCAAGGACCCCGAGGTGATTGCGGTGGCCGTGGCCGCGCAGCTGCTGCAGACCTTGCAGGGGGCGCGAACAGCCTTCAGGAGCCATTCCAGCGGTCGATGAAGCGGGTTCAGGCGTAGCCGGGAAAAAAATCTGCTTACACTTTGGGCCGAACCGCAAGGTTTCTGGGTCGCAGCGGTGCCCCGGCAGATGTCTGCCACGGTGCGCGGCCCCTTTGTCTGCTCAGAGCGCCCGCCGTGGTGAGCAGGTTTGCAACGCAGCGCGCCGGCGCTGCCAGGGTTGAGACATGGAAAGCTATCTTCTCGACTGGGCCAACCTGCTGCTGCGCTGGATCCACGTCATTACCGCGATGGCCTGGATCGGCTCGTCGTTCTACTTCGTTTTTCTGGACAGCAGCCTCACGCCGCCCGAGGACGATGACCTGAAAAAGCAGGGCGTGAGCGGCGAGCTGTGGGCCGTGCACGGCGGCGGCTTTTATCACCCGGTCAAGTTCGCGGTGTCGCCGCCCCGGTTGCCCAAACACCTGCACTGGTTCTTCTGGGAAAGCTACAGCACCTGGATGAGCGGGTTTGCGCTGTTCACGGTGTCTTACCTCTACAGCGCCAGCACCTACCTCATCGACAAGTCGCGCATGGACTGGGCGCCCGCCACGGCCATCGGGGTGGCGCTGGCGTTCCTGGTGGTGTTCTGGCTGCTGTACGACGCGATCTGCCGCATCTTTGGCCAGAAGAAGAACGGCGACGCCATCGTGGGCGCCTTGGTGTTCGTGCTGGTGTGCGTGGCCTCCTGGCTGGCCTGCCACTGGTTTGCCGGGCGTGCCGCCTTCTTGCTGGTGGGCGCCATGATCGCCACCGCCATGAGTGCCAACGTGTTCTTCTGGATCATCCCCGGCCAGCGCACGGTGGTGGCCCAGATCAAGGCCGGCCAGCCGGTGGACCCGATCCACGGCAAGCGCGGCAAGCAGCGCAGCGTGCACAACACCTACTTCACGCTGCCGGTGCTGTTTGCCATGCTGAGCAACCACTACAGCTTTGCCTGGAGCCACCCGCAGAACTGGCTGGTGCTCATCCTCATGATGTTGGCGGGCGCGGCCATCCGCCAGTTCTTTGTGATGCGCCATGGCTACCTGCTGGGCAAGAGCGGCCATCCGCTGCCGTATGCGCTGGTGGGCGTGGCCGTGATCGTGGGCGCCATCGTGTGGATGCGCCCGGTGGCCTTTGTTGCTCCTGTTTCAGGAGCTTCTGGCGCATACGGAATAATCGCTGGAGATCAATATGGCTATCTATCTGTGCAGGCGGTGCTGGAGCAGCGCTGCACCCAGTGCCATGGTGCCCAGGTGCAGATGAAGAACCTGCGCCTGGATTCACCCGGCAGCGTGAAGCAGCACGCCCAGGCCATTTACCAGCAGGTGGTGGTGCAAAAGCTCATGCCCATGAACAATGCCACGCAGATGACTGACGCTGAACGCGCACTGATCGGGCGCTGGTACGCGGCGGGTGCCCCCGCGCAATGATCAGGCGGGGGGGCTGGCCTGCAGGCCCAGGCCCGTCAGGTAGACGTCCAGCGCAGCCCGGCCGTTGGCCTGCAGGTCAAACGCGGCGGGGTTGAGCAGCCATTGGTGCACCAGCCCCTCGATCAGCACCTGCAGGCCCCGGGCCGCGCAGTCCAGCGGCACCGGCGGGGGCTGGCTGCGGGCGGCGAAGGCCCTTTGCAGCGCGACATGGTTGCGCGCCACGCAGCCGTCGTGCACGCTCAGATGGCGCTCCAGCACGGCTCCCATGTCGGCGGTGTATTCCACCTGGTGGGTGGCGATTTGCAGCACGCGCTGCGTCTGCGCGTCGGTGGCGATCAGGTGCAGCGCATCCAGCATGGCGCTGCGGATCTCGGCCACGGGGTGGGGCGATTGCTCCACATAGGCCGCCACCAGGGTCTGCTCCAGCGGCAGGGTCACGCGCTCCATCATGGCGTTGAACAGGTCGGCCTTGTCCTTGAAATGCCAATAGATCGCCCCCCGCGTGGTACCTGCCGCCACCGCAATGTCATTGAGGGAGGTGTGTGAAACGCCACGCGATTGAAACAATTGTTCCGCAGCATCGAGCAGGTTGTTGCGCGTGGTCTGTGCGTCTGCCTTGGTGCGGCGGGCCATGGAATACCTTTCACTGGTAGGGGTGCTTTTGCCACTATACATACATTCTTGAATGTATGTATGCTTTAATGCAGCACTTCGTTACCGTGCTGCGGTCCTGTGCGCTGAACGCCGAGCCACACTAGACTGACTCCATCCGCGGATTCACCGCGCCTTTTTCTCCAAGGAACGCCATGTCTGCCTTGCGCCATGTCAAGACTGCCCCCGTTGTTGCCTCTGCCTCGTCCCCTGCGCTGGTGCGCCTGGGCGTTGCGGCGGGTGGCCTGTCCGTTGTATTGCTGTTGGCAGCCTGTGGCAAGTCCGAGGCGCCAGCGGCAGCGGCTGGTGGCGGCATGCCCGCACCCGAAGTGGGTGTGGTCGTGGCAACGCCGGGCAATGTGGGCCTGGTCACCGAACTGCCCGGGCGCCTGGAAGCGTCGCGCGTGGCCCAGGTGCGGGCCCGGGCGGCCGGCATTCTGCAAAAGCGGCTGTTCCGTGAAGGCAGTGACGTGAAGGCCGGTCAGCCACTTTTTGCGATCGACCCCGCCCCCTACGCGGCAGCCCTGCAAAGTGCGGAGGCCACGCTGGCACGGGCCCAGGCCAACCTGACCCAGGCCGCCGCGCTGGCAGAGCGTTACAAGCCGCTGCTGGCCGCCAACGCGGTCAGCCAGCAGGAATACGCCAACGCCGCGGCCGCGCACAAGCAGGCCGAGGCCGATGTCGCCGCCGGCAAGGCCGCGGTGCAGACGGGGCGCATCAACCTGAATTACGCCAGCGTCACGGCGCCGATTTCGGGCCGCATCGGCCGCGCCCTGGTCACCGAAGGCGCGCTGGTGGGGCAGGGCGAGGCCACGCAACTGGCCGTGATCCAGCAGATCGACCCGGTGTATGTCAATTTCACCCAGTCGGCTGGCGAGGTGATGAGGCTGCGCCGCGCCATGGCCGACGGCCAGCTCCAGCGCGCCGGGGGCAGCGATGCGGCCAGCGTGCGCGTGGTGCTGGAAGATGGCAGCGAATACTCGCGTCCTGGCAAGCTGCTGTTTTCCGACCTGACGGTGGATGCCAGCACGGGCCAGATCACGCTGCGCGCCGAGGTGCCCAATCCCAAGGGCGATTTGCTGCCGGGCCTGTATGTGCGCGTGCGGCTGGAGCAGGCCGAGGTGGCCAACGCCATCACGCTGCCGCAGCAGGCCGTGACGCGCACCCAGCAGGGCGACCGCATCACGGTGGTGGGCGCCGACGGCAAGCCCAGCCAGCGCACGGTGAAGGTGGGTGCCGCGCGCAACAACCAGTGGGTTGTCCTCGAAGGCCTGAAAGAAGGCGAGCAGGTCATGGTCGATGGCTTCCAGAAGCTCCAGATGATGCCGCCCGGCACGCCCGTGAAGGCGGTGCCGTGGCAGGCCCCTGGCAGCGCCGCTGCTCCGGCACCCGCAGCCTCAGCATCAGGTGCTGCGCCCGCGGCCAGTGCCCCCGCTGCGGCCGCCAGCGCCGGCCAGAAATAAGGAGCCAGCCCCATGGCCAAGTTCTTTATTGACCGTCCCATCTTTGCGTGGGTGATTGCCCTGTTCATCATGGTGCTGGGCGCCGTGTCGATCACCAGGCTGCCGGTGTCGCAGTATCCCTCCGTGGCGCCACCGAGCATCGTGGTCACCGCCGCCTATCCGGGCGCTTCGGCGCAAACGCTGGAAGACAGCGTGCTGGCCGTGATCGAGCGCGAAATGAATGGCGCGCCCGGCCTCGCCTACATGGAGGCGGTGAGCCAGGCCAACGGCACCGGAACCCTGACGCTGAGCTTCGAGCCGGGCACGAATCCCGATCTGGCCCAGGTCGAGGTGCAAAACCGCCTGTCGCGCGCCACGCCGCGGTTGCCTGCCGTGGTAACCCAGCAGGGCGTGCGCGTGGACAAGTCGCGCAGCAACTTCCTGCTGTTCACCATGCTGTCTTCCTCGGACCCCCAATTCGACGTCAATGCGCTGAGCGATTACGCCGCACGCAACGTGGTGCCGGAACTGCAGCGCGTGCCCGGCATCGGCCAGGTGCAGTTGTTCGGTGCCGAGCGCGCCATGCGCGTCTGGGTCGATCCGGCCAAGCTGCAGGGCTACAACCTGTCTGCCGCCGATGTGGCCAGCGCCATCCAGGCGCAGAACGCACAGGTCTCGGCCGGCAGCCTGGGCGAGTTGCCCAACCTGAGCGGCCAGAGCATCTCGGCCACCGTGGTGGTGCCGGGGCAGATCAGCTCGACGAAGGAGTTTGGCGACATCGTGCTGCGTGCCAATGCCGACGGCTCCACGGTGCGCCTCAGGGATGTGGCGCGCATCGAGCTGGGCGCCCAGTCGTATGCCACCACCGCGCGTCTGAACGGCAAGCCGGCCACCGGCATGGGGCTGCAGTTGTCGCCCTCGGGCAATGCGCTGGCCGCAGCCACGGCCGTCAAGACCCGCATGGCCGAACTGGAGAAATACTTTCCGCCGGGCGTGAGCTGGACCATCCCTTACGACAGCTCCGACTTCGTCAAGATTTCCATCAAGCAGGTGGCCCAGACCCTGCTGGAAGCCATCGCGCTGGTGTTTCTGGTGATGTTCCTGTTCTTGCAGAACTTCCGCTATACCGTCATCCCGACCATCGTGGTGCCGGTGGCCCTGCTGGGCACTTTCGGCGCATTGCTGGCCATGGGCTTCTCGATCAACGTGCTGACCATGTTCGGCATGGTGCTGGTGATCGGCATCGTGGTGGACGACGCCATCGTGGTGGTGGAAAACGTCGAACGCATCATGAACGAGGAAGGCCTGCCGCCGCTGGAGGCCACGCGCAAGGCCATGGGCCAGATCTCGGGCGCCATCATCGGTATCACCGTGGTGCTGGTCTCGGTGTTTTTGCCGCTGGCCTTCTTTGCCGGCTCGGTGGGCAACATCTACCGCCAGTTTTCGGCGGTGATGGCGGTGTCCATCGCCTTTTCTGCCTTCATGGCGCTGTCGCTCACGCCCGCGCTGTGCGCCACGCTGCTCAAGCCGGTCGAGGCCGGGCATGGGCACTCCAAGACGGGCTTTTTCGGGTGGTTCAACCGCAGCTTCGCCCGCAGTGCCAAGGGCTATGAAGGCTGGGTGGCCAAGCTGCTGCGCCGCGGCGGCCGCATGATGGTCATCTATGTGGCGTTGATCGCCGCCGTGGGCGTACTGTACATGCGCCTGCCCACCTCGTTCTTGCCCAACGAAGACCAGGGCAACCTGCTGGTCAACATCCAGCTGCCGCCTGGCGCCACGCTCGAGCGCACCCAGGCCGTGGTGGAAAAGGTCGAGGGCTTCATGCTGCAGCAGCCGGAAGTCAGGAACATCGTCGCCGTGCTGGGCTTCAGCTTCTCCGGCCAGGGGCAGAATGCCGGTCTTTCGTTCGTGACGCTCAAGGACTGGTCCGAGCGCACCGGTGCCGGGCACACGGCCGAAGCCATTGCAGGGCGTGCCATGGGTGCGCTGTCGGGCGTGCGCGATGCGTTCATCTTTGCGCTGAGCCCGCCGCCCATTCCCGAGCTGGGCGTGAGTTCAGGCTTCACCTTCCGCCTGCAGGACCGCGGTAGCAACGGCCACGATGCACTGGTGGCGGCCCGCAACCAGATGCTGGGCATGGCCTCCAAGAGCAAGGTGCTCGCGGGCGTTCGACCCGACGGCCTGGAAGACGCGCCGCAATTGCAGGTGGACATCGACCGTGACAAGGCCAGCGCCCAGGGCGTGGGCTTTGCCGCCATCAACAATGCCATTTCTACCGCTCTGGGCTCGGCCTACATCAACGACTTCCCGAACGCTGGGCGTCTGCAGCGGGTGGTGGTGCAGGCCGAGGCCGAGGCCCGCATGCAGCCCGAGGACATCCTCCAGCTCACGGCACTGAACAGCCAGGGCAAGGCCGTGCCGTTGTCATCGTTTGCCACCACACGCTGGGTCAGCGGTGCCATGCAGACCGTGCGCTACAACGGCTACCCCGCCATGCGCATTGCCGGTGGCGCCGCCCCTGGCTACAGCACCGGCGAGGCCATGGCCGAGATGGAGCGCCTGGCCGCGCAGCTGCCGGCCGGTTTCGGCTTTGAATGGACGGGCCAGTCGCGCGAAGAAAAGCTCGCCGGCTCGCAGGCCATCGTGCTGTACGGTTTTGCCATCCTGGCGGTGTTCCTGTGCCTGGCGGCGCTGTACGAGAGCTGGTCGATTCCGCTGTCGGTGATTCTGGTGGTTCCGCTGGGGGTGCTGGGCGTGCTGCTGGGCATCAGCCTGCGGGGCATGACCAACGACGTGTACTTCCAGGTCGGTCTGATCACCATCATTGGCTTGTCGGCCAAAAACGCCATCCTGATCATCGAGTTCGCGAAAGACCTGCAGGCACAGGGCAAGGGCGTCATCGAGTCGGCGCTGGCCGCGGCCCATCTGCGCTTTCGCCCGATCGTCATGACCTCGCTGGCCTTCATTCTGGGCGTGGTGCCACTGGCCATCGCCTCGGGTGCCAGCTCGGCGAGCCAGCGTGCCATTGGCACGGGCGTGATCTCCGGCATGGTGGTGGGTACCTTCCTGGCCGTGTTTTTCGTGCCTATCTTCTTTGTGGTGGTGCGCAGCCTGTTCAAGGGCAGCCAGCGCCAGCGGCAATTCGATGCCCAGCATTCCCACCAGGCTGGCACAGGGGACTCCCATGCGTAATGTTTTCACGGCCCGCCGCACTGCCGGCGTTTGCGCGGCCCGCCTTCCTGCTGCCACGGTGCTTGCCGTTGCGGCGCTGCTGGCCGGTTGCTCCATGATTCCCACCTACGAGCGGCCCGCCGCCCCCGTGGCGGCGCAATGGCCCGCCGTGGGCGCTGCCCAGGGCAGCACGACCGCCACGGCCACCACAGGCACCGCCGCGGCCGCCGACCTGCCCTGGCAGGACTTTGTGGGTGACGCGCGCCTGCGCGAGCTGGTGGCGCTGGCGCTGCAAAACAACCGCGACCTGCGCGTGGCCGTGCTCTCCATCGAGCAGGCCCGCGCCCAGTACCAGATCCGCCGGGCCGACCAGTTGCCCACCATCAATGCCGCCGCCACGGGCAACCGCCAGCCGGCCACCGATGGCAGCGGCAGGATCAGCAGCGCCTACACCGCTGGCCTGGCCATGGCATCCTGGGAAATCGATTTCTTTGGCCGCGTCGCCAGCCTGAAGGAAGCGGCCCTGGCGCAGTTCCTGGCCACGCAGGAGGCGCGCAGTGCGGTGCAGACCAGCCTGGTCGCCTCGGTGGTCAGCACCTGGCTGAGCCTGCAGACCAACGAAGAACTGCTGGCCCTGACGCAGCGCACGCTGGCCACCCGGGACGACTCGTTGCGGCTCAACCGCCTGCGCTTTGACCAGGGCGTGACCTCGGCCCTGGACCTGCGGCAGGCCGAATCCCTGACGGCTGCCGCGCGTTCCACCCTGGCCCAGCAGCAACGCCTGCGCGCGCTCGATGTGAACGCGCTCACGCTGCTGGTGGGGCAAGCCCTGCCCGAGCGGCTGCTGCCCACGCCGCAGGGCGATGAGCGCGCGGTGGCCCTGCGCGACGTGCCCGAAGGCATGCCGTCCGATCTGCTGGAACGCCGCCCCGACATCCGCCAGGCCGAGCAGCAGCTGATCGCGGCCAACGCCAACATCGGTGCGGCGCGGGCTGCGTTCTTTCCGCGCATCGCCCTCACGGCCAGCGCAGGCACCGCCAGCAATGCGCTGTCGGGCCTGTTCAAGAGCGGCTCGTGGGGCTGGACGCTGGCCCCCCAGGCCGTGCTGCCCATTTTTGATGCCGGGCGCAACCAGGCCGGGCTCGACTCGGCCCGTGCCGGGCGCGAGATCGCGGTGGCCCAGTACGACAAGGCCATCCAGAGCGCGTTCCGTGAAGTGGCCGACGCCCTGGCGGGCCGCGCCACCCTGGGCGAGCAGGTGCGGGCCCAGCAGGAGCAGGCCACCGCCGAGGCCGACCGTTTCCGCCTGGCCGATCTGCGCTACCGCAACGGCGTGGCCAGCTACCTCGATGTGCTCGATGCCCAGCGCGCCCTGTTTGCGACGCAGCAGGCGCTGGCACAGACCCAGCTGGCCCAGCGGCAGAACCAGGTGGCGCTGTACAAGGCGCTCGGCGGCGGCTGGCGCGATGCGCTTGCCAGCGCCGCAAGCACGGGCGCGCAAAACTGAGGGGGCTGGCCGGGCCGGGCGTAGGCTGCCGCTTCGCGCAGCGCGCGACTGCGGCGACAATGCCTGCCATGCCAGCACCTTCTGACGTTTCGGGCGCGAGCCTGCCGGACTTTCGTTCCCAGCCGCGCGCATTCTTGCAAGCGCTCTTCCAAACCGCCGTGCGCAGCGCCCAGCCGCTGCACGGCATGCGGGCCTGGCTGCCCCCGCCGCCGCGCGGACGCACGCTGGTGCTGGGCGCCGGCAAGGCGGGGGGCTCCATGGCCCAGGCGCTGGAGGCCCTGTGGCCTGCCGACGCACCGCTGTCGGGCCTGGTGGTGACGCGCTACGGCCATCTGCCGCCCCGGCCGCAGGGGCTGGCGCAGCGCATCGAGGTGGTCGAGGCCGCGCACCCCGTGCCCGATGCGGCGGGCATGGCGGCGGCAGAGCGCATGCTGGGGCTCACTGCCGGGTTGACGGCCGATGACCTGGTCCTGTGCCTGATTTCGGGCGGCGGCTCCTCCTTGCTTACGCTGCCCGCCGACGGCCTGGCGCTGGAAGACAAACAGCGCATCAACCGCGCCCTGCTGGAAAGCGGTGCCAGCATTGGCGAGATGAATTGCGTGCGCAAGCACCTGTCCCGCATCAAGGGTGGGCGCCTGGCCGCGGCCTGCGCGCCGGCGCGGGTGGTCACGCTCACCATCAGCGACGTGCCCGGCGATGACCCCTCCGTCATCGCCAGCGGCCCCACGGTGCCGGACACCACCACCTGCGCCGATGCCCTCGAAATTCTGGCGCGCTACCGCATCGACGTGCCGCTGCCCGTGCGCCAGGCCCTGCACAACGGCATGCTGGAGACCCCCAAGCCCGCAGACGGCGTGTTTGCCGGGCATTCCGTGCACCTGGTGGCCACGCCCTGGCAGGCGCTGGAGGCGGCGGCGGCGGCGGCGCGTGCGGCGGGCCTGGCGGCCTACATCCTGTCGGACGAGATCGAAGGCGAATCCCGCGATGTCGGGCGGGTGCATGCGGCACTGGCGCGTGGCGTGGCGCTGCGCGGCCAGCCGTTTGCACGGCCCTGCGTGATCCTGAGCGGCGGCGAAACCACGGTCACGGTGGGCCCGCGCCGCGAGGGTGCAGCCCCCGGCCGCGGCGGGCGTGCCGGCGAGTTTTGCCTGGGACTGGCGCAGGCGCTGCAGGGCATCGATGGCGTGTGGGCGCTGGCGGCCGACACCGATGGCATCGATGGCATCGAAGACAACGCGGGCGCTCTGGTCTCCCCCGACACGCTGGCCCGCGCCGCAGCCGCGCAATTGCGCGTGGCCGACCACCTGGACCGCCACGATGCCTATGGCTACTTCGAGGCACTGGGCGACCTGGTCATCACCGGCCCCACCCATACCAATGTGAATGACTTCAGGGCGCTCCTGGTTTTATAGCTATTGACGATGGATTGATAATCGCTCGAGGCTTGGTTGATTCAAGTCCTTGCGGTGACGGCTGAACCGCCACGGCATGAAAAAAGGCACGGCAGATGGCTCGGCCGTGCCTTGTCTGCGCCCAGGGGCGCGGTCATCAGAAGCGGTGGCGGATGCCCATGCCGAAGCTGTTGCCGTTGGTCTGGCTGGTGATCTTGTCGTTCATGTACATGGCGTACACATCGGTGCGCTTGGACAGGTGGTAGTCATAGCCCAGCGTGAAGGTTTTGCGGCTCACGTCGGGGGTGGACCACTCGGTCTTGACCCACTCGGCGAGCAGCTTGCCACCGCCCAGGGGCGCAGAGGCGCCCACCTGGTAGGTCTTGCCCTTGGTGGAGGCGGTGTCATCGATCTTCTTTTCGCCATAGCTCAGGTAGGGCTTGACCATGCCGAAGTCGTAGGCGCCCAGCAGCATCCAGTATTTCTGGTTATTGGCCAGCAGCGTGTTCACCGGGTTGTTGAGGTCGGCGTTTTCATAGAAACCGGTCAGGGTCAGCGGGCCGCCAAAGTAAAAGAAATTGGCGCCAATGTTGTTCTTGCCGGGCTTGCCGGCCTGTTCGCCGAACTGGTATTGCAGGTTGGCCTTGAAGCCACCGATGTCGGGCGTGGAGTACACGATCTGGTTGCTCCAGCCCGTGTCGGCGGGAGTCATGGAGCGCCAGCCGGTGCCGTTGAACAGCGGCACATCCTTGTGCAGGATCAGCGGCGAGAAGACGAACGAGTCACCCAGCGGGTTGCCCACCACCGAAGGCAGGAAGTTGGGCGCCATCCAGCGGCCCAGCAGCACCGAGCCGAAGCCGCCCGACAGGCTGACGTTGGCATCGCGTGAGAAGAACGTGTCGTTCGTGAACCGGCCTTGCGTGCCGGTGTCTACCTTGATGAACGAGGTCAGGTTGAAGTGGGCCTTCAGGCCGCCGCCCAGGTCTTCGGTGCCGTTGAAGCCAAACCACGAGGTGGTCAGGCCGCCGCTATCGACAACGGACTGGCTCTTGGCGTCGCCCGCCATTTTCATGGACCCGGCAAACACGTCCATCAGACCCGACACCTGGACGGAACTTTGGGCATGGGCTCCGGCGGCACACAGCAATGCGGCGCCCAAGGCGATCAGGTTTTTTGGCATGAAAACTCCTGCAGAGGTTGAAAGTTCCGGTGTTTCCGGCAGCAAAGGGGGACGCATGGCACCGTCATGACAGTGCACGGCGGGCTCCATGATCATGCCCTCAACAATCTGCCGCAAGTTCCATGTCTCCAAGAGGCGCCAGATGTTGTTTTTCGCGCTTTTGACCGGACGCAGAGAGCGGGCACCGCCTTCCAGAGGGCCCTGCTTCCTTTGATCTTCCTCAAAACGCGCAGTGCTAACGCACGGCAAAGTGGTCCACATGTTGCCATCTACATTCTTCTCACTCCCCGCCCAGATCGAAGTGATTGCTGCCGGCGAAGTGCTTCGCCGGCGCAACGAAACCCTGACTTCGGTGCTGCACCTTGAAAACGGGCGGGTGCTGCGCGGCGTTTATGAAGATGGGCGCATGCGCCACCAGCTGGGTGTGGTGGAAGGGCCCTTCTGGTTGGATGCGGCCTCTGCATTGCTGGAAAGGCCCTTCCCGGTGGACATGGTGGCGGAGACGCGTGTGCAGGTGCGCCGCCTGCCCATCGAGGAGTTCCGGCGCGGGTGCGCGTCGCTGCCTGCCGTGGCGCAGGGGCTGTTGCGGGACCTGGCCACCGGGTATCGGGCGCAGTCCGAACTGGCGGTGAGCCGACTGGCCCAGGACGCCGAGGCGCGCTGCGCCCAGTGGCTGCTCAACCATGCACAGCCCGACCACAGTGGCGCCATGAGCGTCACGCTGCACCAGCGCAAGCGCCTGATTGCCGCGCAGCTGGGCATTGCGCCCGAAACGTTCTCCCGTGTTCTGCGCCACCTGCGCGAGCACGGGCTGATCGCCGGCACCGGCAACGTGCTCAATCTGCCGCAGCCGCATGCGCTGCAATCCGTGGCAGGTTGCTGACGGGCTGGCCGGCCCTCGGACTCAGGGTTTTTCCTTGGGCTGAAGCGAGGGTTCCACCCAAGCGCGGGGGGCGGCGGGCTGCGTATATTGGCCAGAGATCTCTCTGGCAAAGCCTGTTTGTATGTTGCCCCACCACGTTCTTTCTGCCCTGGGCCTATCGCCTGCGGGGTGCCCATGACGCCCCTGGAGCGCGCCCAGGCACAAATGGATGCGCCCGGCTGGTTGCTGCCCGGGCCGCTGGTGCTGCGCCTGATGCTGGTGGCCCTGCTGGCCGTGGCCGTGTCGGGGGTGCTGTCCGCATGGCTGGCCTCGCGTGCTTCGGAGCGCGAAGCCGTCCGCCGCCTGGTGGACCAGCAGACGGAAGAGGTCGAGGTGATGGCGCGGCTGCTGGCCAGCAAGATCGAGCAAAGCCAGAAAGTGCTGCGCACCGTGGCCGAGGGCATCACGCCGCAGATGCTCGGTTCGCCGTCGTCGCTGCATTGGCTGTTGCAGCAGGGCCTGCCGGCCGTGCAGTTCTTTGATTCCATGCAGGTGGCCCGCCAGGACGGTGAGTTGCGTGTCAACCTGCATTCCGGGCGGCTGGAGGATGCGGCCAACCTCGACCCTGCCGAACGCGATGCCCTGCGGCGCACGCTCAGCGATGGCAAACCCCTGGTGTCCGAATTGGTGGGGGCGCGCACCACCGGCGCACGGGTCGTGTTCACCATGCCGCTGCGCCGCGAGGATGGTCCGGTTCTGGGGGTGGTGGCGGGGGCGCTGAAGCTGCATTCCCAAGGGCTGCTGCCTCCTTCCATGACGTCGCCGGCGCGGGACGATTCGCGCCTGATTGTCTTTACCCGCGATGGCACCATCCTCGCGCACCCCGATGCGCAGCGCATTCTGGGGAGCGTGCGCGATGAACCGGGGCTGGGGCCGGTCTATGCCCAATGGCTGCAGCAGGCGCAGCCTGTGGCAGGGCGGGGCACCACCGTGGTGCAGCCGGCGCACATTGTGAGCATGGCCGGAATGCCTCTGCCGCAGTGGCTGGTGGCTCGCGTGACGGACTCCCGCGCCATGCTGGCGCCGCTGGAAGGCGCGCAGCGCAAGGTCTGGTGGCTGGCCGTCGCGGTGATGGGTGCCAGCATGGCCCTGCTGGCGGTGTTCACGCTGTGGATGGCGCAGCCGCTGGCCCGGTTGTGCCAGAGTGCACTGCAGCTGGCACAGGGGGGGCGCACCGACTCCATCGTGTGGCCCCGGGCTACGGGCGAGGTGGGGGTGCTGGTGCAGGTGTTTGAAGGGCAGGTGCAGCACAGCGCGCATGAGCGCCAGCAGCGCGTCCAGCTGGAGGGGCAGTTCCAGGCCATCCTGGACAACGCCTCGGTGGGGATCGTGATCACGCGCCAGGGCGTTCTGGAAGTGGTAGGGCGGCAGGCCTGCCAGATGCTCGGCTATGGCGCCAGGGAGCTGCAGGGCCGCCCGGCGCGCATTCTTTATGCATCGGATGAAGATTACGCCCGGCTGGGCGAAAGGGTGCAGGCCGAATTCGTGGCCCATGGGGCATTTGACGGGGACGTGCGTTTCATGCACAAGGATGGCAGCCCCGTCTGGGCGCGGGTGCAGGGCCGGGGGATACAGGCGCACGATATCGGGGGCGGCACCGTCTGGATTCTGGAGGACATGACGGCTGCGCGCGAGGCGCAGCAGCAGCAGGACTGGGCTGCCACCCACGATCCGCTGACGCAACTGTGCAACCGCGAAGCGTTTGTCCAGCGCATGGCCGTGCTGCTGGCCGAGCGGTCGTCGCGGGCACATGCACCGGCCATGGCGGCCATGGATGCCGCGGAAACCGAGGGCGATGGCGTGATGCTGTTTCTCGACCTGGACCATTTCACCGTGGTGAACGATGTGGCCGGCCACGATGCGGGCGATGACGTGCTGCGCCATGTGGCACGCCTGCTGGAGTCGCAGGTGCGCCAGATCGGCTGGGCGGCGCGGCTGGGCGGCGACGAGTTTGCCGTGGTGCTGCCCGGTTGCTCCCTGGCGCGGGGGCGGGCGCTGGCCGAGCAGTTGCGCGCCGCGGTGCAGACCTGGGAACCTTCGTACCAGGGCCGCAGCTTCACGCTGGGGGTGAGCATTGGCCTGGTGGCGCTGGATGCCAGCCTGCAGGACGTGCCTTCGTTGCTGAATGCGGCAGACATGGCTTGTTATGACGCCAAGCGGGCGGGACGCAATCGGGTGGAAACGCGGCATGCGAGGGAGGCGACGGCGTCGGGGCGGGCGGCATTGGGGGCGTTTTAAAGAGATCTTGGCCGCCAGCGCAAGACAGGCAAGCGCCAGACCCGAGGCAGAAAACACTCAATCCACGACTCGCCCCAACGCCCTCAGCACATTCTCCGCCGTCGCCGGCGCCGTCAACACCACCGGTGCTGCAGCATCCCCCCCACGCCCCGCCGCCACCGCATTGCGCAGCGCCTCATATGCGCTGATCGCCAGCATCAACGGCGGCTCGCCCACGGCCTTGCTGCCGCCCACGTTGTCCTCGCGGTTGGCCTCGGGCCAGAGCTGAACCTTGAAGTGCGCCGGGATGTCGCCCGTGGCCGGGATCTTGTAGGTGCTGGGCGCGTGGGTGGCCAGGGTGCCCTTGTCGTTCCACACCAGCTGCTCGGTGGTGAGCCAGCCCATGCCCTGCACAAAGCCGCCCTCGATCTGGCCCAGGTCGAGGGCCGGATTGATGCTGTGGCCCACGTCGTGCAGGATGTCCACGGCCAGCACGCGGTTCTCGCCGGTGAGGGTGTCAATCACCACTTCGGTGCAGGCCGCGCCGTAACTGAAGTAGTAGAACGGCCGGCCCGTGAGCGTGGTCTTGTCGTAGTGGATCTTGGGCGTGCGGTAAAAGCCGTCGCTCCACAGCTGGATGCGGTTGGCATAGGCCTCTTTGACCACGGTTTCGAAGCTGCGCACGGCCTTGGGCGAGATGACCTGCCCGCCCGCAAACCGGATGGCGCCCGCGCCGCAGCCATCGAGCCCGCAGACGAATGCGGCCAGGTTGTCGCGCACATGGCGCGCCGCGTATTGGGCCGCGCGGCCGTTCAGATCGGTGCCGCTGCTGGCCGCGGTGGCGCTGGCGTTGGGCACCTTGCCGGTGTCGCTGGCCGTCACCAGCACGCGCGCCAGCGGCACGCCCAGCTCGTCGGCCACGATCTGCGCCACCTTGGTGTGCAGGCCCTGGCCCATCTCGGTGCCGCCGTGGTTCACCTGCACGCTGCCGTCGGTGTACACGTGCACCAGTGCACCCGCCTGGTTGAACAGCGTGGCCGTGAAGCTGATGCCGAACTTGACGGGCGTGATGGCCAGGCCGCGCTTGAGCACGGCGCTTTGTGCGTTCCATGCGGCAATGTCGGCCTGGCGCTGGCGGTAGTTGGCGGTTTGCTCCAGCGAGGGCAGCAGTGCCTGCAGGATGTTGTCCTCCACCGCCATCTGGTAGTGGGTGACGTTGCGTTCCGTGGTGCCGTAGAGGTTGGCCAGGCGCACATCCTGCGCGTCCCGCCCCAGGGCGCGCGCGATGTCGCCCAGGATGGCCTCGATCACGATCACGCCCTGCGGGCCGCCAAAGCCGCGAAACGCCGTGTGGCTTTGCGTGTTCGTCCTGCAGCGGTACGACGCGATCTCGACATCGCTCAGGTAATAAGCATTGTCGGCATGGAACACGGCCCGGTCGGCCACGGGGCCCGACAGGTCGGCGCTGAAGCCACAGTTGGCCGCCATCTGCAGCTGCAGGCCCGTGATGCGGCCCGTGTCGTCAAAGCCCACGTCGTATGCATACGCAAACGGATGGCGCTTGCCGGTGACCATGAAGTCCTCGTCCCGGTCCAGCCGCAGCTTGACGGGGCTGCCCAGCTTGTTCGCGGCCACGGCGGCCCACACGGCCAGGTGCCCGGCCTGCGTCTCCTTGCCGCCAAAGCCGCCGCCCATGCGGCGGCATTCCACGCGCACGGCGTGGTTGTCCAGCCCCAAGGCGTGTGCCACCCAGTGCTGCACTTCGCCGGGGTGCTGGGTGCTCGAATGGATGGACCACTGCTTTTGCTCCAGCGGCAGCGCGTAGGCAATCTGGCCTTCGAGGTAGAAATGCTCCTGCCCGCCGACTTCGAACGCGCCGCTCAGGCGGTGGGTGGATTGCGCGAGGCCCGTGGCTGCATCGCCCCGGCGCACAAACACCGGGGGCAGCACATGGCTCTCGGCTTTCAGTGCCTCCTGCACCGTGAGCACGGCGGGCAGGGGGGTGATGTCGGGCTTCACGGCCCGCACCGCGCGGCGCGCCTGCATGACCGATTCGGCCACCACCAGGCCGATCACCTGGCCGACAAACTGCACGCTGTCCAGCGCAAACACGGGCTCGTCGTGCCCGAACGCGGCCAGGATCTTGTCGCCCGGCACGTCGGCCGCCAGCACCACGCCACGCACACCGGGCAGGGCGAGGGCGGCGGTGGCATCCACACCGTTCAGGATGCCGTGGGCCACGGTCGAGAGGATGGGTGCCGCATACAGCGTGCCTTTCACCTCCGGCAGGTCGTCGATGTAGTGCGCAGCGCCAGCCACCTGGGCGCGGGCGCTTTCGTGGATGTGCGATTGGCCCATGGCGGCGCGGGTGGGCGCGGGCAGGGCGGTTCCGGCGATGGTGGGGGGGGCGTTCACGCGGTGGCCTCCAGCGTCAATGTGTCCAGGCTCACAGAAGGCTGGCCCTGGCTTTCCAGCCAGTAGCGCTGCAGCAGGCTGCCCAGCACCTGGCGGCGGTAGGCACCGCTGGCGCGCATGTCCGAGATGGGACTGAACTCGGCCTGCAGCACCGCAGCGGCGCGCTGCGCAGTGGCCTCGGTCCAGGGCTGGCCGGTCAGTGCAGCCTCGGTCTGCCGAGCGCGGGCCGGGGTGGCGGCCACGCCGCCTGCGCCAATGCTCGCGCGTTGCACCGTGCCATCCACGATGTTGAGGTTGATCACCAGGCAGACGGCGGAGATGTCGTCGTCGAAGCGCTTGGAGATCTTGTAGGCCCGAAGGATGTTGGCCCCCACGCTCGGCACTGTCGTGTCCTCGCTGCCCCCCGAGGGGTCGCTCGCCGCCTTGGGGCGGCCCGGCGGCGGCTCGGTCTTGCTGCTGCCCGTAAGGGGCACCACGATGCGCACCAGCAGCTCGTCCGGCGCCATCACGTTCTGCCGATAGCCGGTGTATAGGTTTTCCAGCGGCAACTGGCGTTCGCCCCGGGCCTGGCTGGCCAGCACCACCTGGGCGCGCAGCGCGATCAGCAGGGGCATGGAATCGCCAATGGGCGAGCCGTTGGCCACGTTGCCGCCCAGCGTGCCTGCGTTGCGCACGGGCAGGCCGGCAAAGCGGCTGGCGAAGCGGTGCAGCTGCGGCCACTGCGTGGTAAGGGCGGCAAAGGCGTCGGTCAGCGTGACGGCTGCGCCGATGCGGATGTGGTGTGCGTCCTGCTGCACTGCGCGCAGCTCGGCCACGCGGGTCACGTCCAGAACCTGTGCGTACTGCTGGTGCAGCTTGGTCACCCACAGCCCGACATCGGTGCAGCCGGCCACCACCTGGGCGCCCGGGTGGGCCGCGCGCGCGGCCAGCAGGGCGGGCAGCGTGGTGGGAGAAATATACGAAGAATCTGCCTGTGGCGATGGATGGGCATGCGCCATCAGCTCCAATCTTTGCAGCAACAGAGCTTCGTTCACGGCCATGGCGGGCAGGGTGGCCATCTGCTGCGCGGCGTCCAGGATGGGGCGGTAGCCGGTGCAGCGGCACAGGTTGCCCGAGAGTTCTTCCTGCGCCAGTTCGCGGGTAATGGGCGCACCGTTGCAGACGTGGTTCTGGTACATGCCGAAGAGGCCCATGACGAAGCCTGGTGTGCAGAAGCCGCACTGGGAGCCGTGGCACCGCACCATGGCTTCCTGTGCTGGGTGGAGCGTGATGGTTTGCTGAGCAGCGGGTGCAGCATCGCCCACCGGCTGGATCAGCGGGTCTTCCACCAGGTCCTCCACCGTCCACAGCGCCATGCCGTCGATCGAATGCGCCAGGCGGATGCAGCTGTTCACGGTGCTGTAGTGCACCCGGCCATTGCGCGCCTCGCCCAGCACCACGGTGCAGGCGCCGCAGTCGCCTTCGCCGCAGCCCTCCTTGGTGCCGGTGCAACCCAGATCCTCGCGCAGCACCTGCAGCAGCGTGCGGTCGGGTGGTACATTGCCCAGCGCCACGGGCTGGCCACGGCGCAAGAATTGCAAGGTTCGGGTTGTCATGGGGAAAATGCCATTTCGCTTCGAAAGACGCCCGTAAAGAGATGGATGGCCGGCAGAGCGCCAGCACGCACCCGGCGCTGGCGCCGGCTCAAGCTTATGCCGCCCAGGTACGCATCGCAATTTCCACACCCGATGCAGGCGGGTATGTGCTTCTAAAAATATAGCTGCTTGCGTATGTGGAATAAGCGCAAACCTTGTTTTTAACCCAATTTTCTTTCGTGAAAACTGAGCGACAATCGCCCGCATGAGTTCCACCCCCATTTCCCTCCAGCCGGGCATGCCGGGCAGGTCTGACGCCGTACCACCCCGGCTGCAGCTGGTGGGCATTACCAAGCGCTACCCGGCCGTGGTGGCCAACAGCGGTGTCTCGCTGACGGTGCAGCCCGGCGAGATCCATGCCGTGCTGGGCGAAAACGGCGCGGGCAAGTCCACGCTGATGAAGATCATCTACGGCGCGGTCAAGCCCGATGAAGGCAGCCTGCATTTCAACGGCCGGGCCGTGCAGGTGCGCAACCCGCAAGAGGCCCGCGCGCTGGGCATCGCCATGGTGTTCCAGCATTTCAGCCTGTTCGATACCCTCACGGTGGCTGAAAACGTGTGGCTGGGCCTGGACAAGCGCCACGCCCTGGCCGAAGTGACCGCCCGCATTGCGGCCAAGGCCGCCGAATACGGCCTGGGTATCGACCCCCTGCGCCCGGTGCATACCCTGAGCGTGGGGGAGATGCAGCGCGTGGAAATCATCCGTGCGCTGCTCACCAACCCCAAGGTCCTGATCCTGGACGAGCCCACCTCGGTGCTCACGCCCCAGGCGGTCGAAAAGCTGTTCGTGGTGCTGCGCAAGCTCGCCTCCGAGGGCTGCAGCATTCTCTACATCAGCCACAAGCTGCACGAGATCCGTGCGCTGTGCACGGCCTGCACCGTGCTGCGTGGCGGCAAGGTCACCGGCGTCTGCAATCCGGCCGAAGAATCGAATGCCTCGCTCTCGCGCCTGATGATCGGCGCAGAGCCGCCCGCGCTCACGCACCGCCCGGTGCAGGCCGGTGCCACGGTGTTGCGCGTGCAGGGTCTGTCGCTGCCCCGTGCCGACCAGTTCGGCGTGGATCTGATCGACCTGCAGTTCGAGGTGAGGGCCGGCGAGGTGCTGGGCATTGCCGGGGTGTCGGGCAACGGGCAAAAGGAGCTGCTCTATGCCCTGTCGGGTGAGGACCAGCGCGCCGAGCCAGCCAGCATCCAGGTGGCGGGGCAGAACGCGGGCCGCATGGGCCCCCGCCAGCGCCGGGCGCTGGGCCTGCACTTCGTGCCCGAAGAACGCCTGGGCCGCGGTGCCGTGCCCACCATGAGTCTGGCGCACAACCTGCTGCTCACGCGCACCAACGCGGTCACGGGCAGCGGCTGGATCCGGATGGGGGCGCTGCAAAAACATGCCCAGACCCTCATCGAGCGCTTCAACGTGAAGGCGGGCGGTCCCCACTCGGTGGCCCAATCGCTGTCGGGGGGCAACCTGCAAAAGTTCATCGTGGGGCGTGAAATCGATGCCAACCCCGCATTGCTGATCGTCTCGCAACCCACCTGGGGTGTGGACGTGGGTGCGGCCGCGCAGATCCGCGGTGAAATACTGGCGCTGCGCGATGCCGGCTGTGCCGTGCTGGTCGTGAGCGAGGAGCTGGACGAATTGTTTGAAATCTGTGACCGCCTGCATGTGGTGGCCAAGGGGCACCTGTCGCCTTCAGTGTCCCGTGCCGAAGCCACCGTGGAGCGCATCGGCGAATGGATGAGCGGCCTGTGGCATGCCGACGTGCAGGCGCATCTGGCCCGCAACCGCGAACAGCTCGCGCAGCTCACCCAGGAGGCGCAGCATGTTCCGTCTTGAACCCCGCCCGCAGGCATCGCGCTGGTGGAGCTACGGTTCGCCGCTGTTGGCCCTGGCCGTCACGGTGCTGATCGGCATTGCGCTGTTTGCCGCGCTGGGCAAGGACCCGGTGCGCGGCCTGCAGGTGTTTTTCTGGGAGCCCATCCGTTCGCAATACGCACTGGGCGAGCTCATGGTCAAGGCCACGCCGCTGCTGCTGATTGCGCTGGGGCTGGCCGTGTGCTTTCGCTCCAACGTCTGGAACATTGGCGCCGAGGGGCAGTTCGTCATCGGCGCGGTGGTGGCCGGTGGCGTGGCGCTGCTGGCCGACAAGACCTCGGGCCCCTGGATCGTGCCCGCCATCCTGCTGGCCGGCGTGCTGGGCGGCATGGCCTGGGCGGGACTCACGGCGCTGCTGCGCGACAGGTTCAATGCCAACGAAATTTTGGTCAGCCTGATGCTGGTGTATGTGGCCACGCTGGTGCTGGGCTACCTGGTCTATGGGCCCTGGAAAGACCCCATGGGCTACAACTTTCCGCAGACCAAGACCTTCGAGAAGGTCACGCAGATCCCGCGGCTGATGCAGGGCTCGCGCGTGAACATTGGGTTGCTGCTGGCGCTGGCGGGTGCGGCTGCGTTGTGGGTGTTCCTGTTTCGCACGCGGGCGGGCTTTGCCCAGCAGGTGGGCGGGCTGGCGCCGGCGGCGGCGCGCTATGCCGGGTTTTCGTCGCGCCGCGCGCTGTGGACGGCGCTGCTGGTGTCGGGCGGAGCCGCCGGCCTGGCGGGGGCGCTGGAAGTGGCGGGGCCGATTGGCCAGCTCACCCCCTACGTGCCGGCCGGCTATGGGTTTGCCGCCATCATCGTGGCTTTCGTGGGGCGGTTGCACCCGGTGGGCATGGTGTTTTCGGCCATCCTGATGAGCATGTTCTACATCGGCGGCGAGCTGGCGCAGTCGCGCATGGGCCTGCCCAAGTCGCTCACGGGCGTGTTCCAGGGCCTGCTGCTGTTCACGCTGCTGGCCTGCGACACGCTGATTGCCTTCCGCGTGCGCTGGGCCGGCAACCGCAATATTTCCACGGGAGGCCAGTGATGGAAGCCTATGCACTGCTGATCGGCGCCACGCTCAGCGCGGGCACCGTGCTGGCCATTGCAGCCCTGGGCCTGCTCATCAACGAGAAGGCCGGCATCGTCAACCTGGGTGCCGAAGGCCTGATGCTGTGCGCCGCCATCGCGGGGTTTGCCACGGTGGTGCACACCGGCAACACCTGGCTGGGCTTTGCCGCCGGCATGGCGGCGGGGGCCTTGCTGGCCGCCATCTTTGGCGTGCTGGTGATCTGGCTCAACACCAACCAGTACGCCACGGGGCTGGCGCTCAGCCTGTTTGGCGTGGGGTTCTCGGCCTTTGCGGGCATCCGCTACGTGCAGGCCAAGCTGCCCGAACTGCCCCAGTACGCCATTCCCGTGCTGGGCGATGTGCCGCTGCTCGGGCCCGCGCTGTTCCGGCAGCACCCGCTGGTGTACCTCACCATGTTGCTGGCGGCGGCCCTGATCTGGTTCCTGTACCGCTCGCGCGCAGGGCTGGTGCTGCGTTCGGTGGGCGAGTCGCCCGGGTCGGCCCATGCGCTGGGCTACCCCGTGCGCCGCATCCGGCTGGCGGCGGTGATGGCTGGCGGCGCGCTGTGCGGCCTGGCGGGGGCCTACATTTCCACCGTGTACACGCCGCTGTGGGTGGAGGGCATGGTGGCCGGGCGTGGCTGGATCGCGCTGGCCCTCACCACCTTTGCCACCTGGCGCCCGGCACGTGTCCTGCTCGGCGCTTACCTGTTTGGTGGCGTGACCATGCTCCAGTTCCATCTGCAGGCCACGGGCGTGCAGGTGGCCAGCCAGTTGCTGAGCATGCTGCCGTATGTGGCCACCATCGTGGTGCTGGCGCTCATTTCACGCAATCCGGCGTGGATCCGGGTGAACATGCCGGCATCGCTGGGGAAACCGTTTTATCCTGGCTCCTGAAATTTTGCTTACATTGTTGCCATCCTCTTTTTCACAAGGAAACCACATGACTGATCTGCAGAAACGCTCTTTGCTCAAGGTGGCTGCGCTCTCCGCCGTGGCTGCCGCCGCGCTTGCGGGCTGCGGCAAGAAGGAAGAGTCGGCCCCGGCGCCTGCGCCCGCACCGGCCCCCGCGGCCGAAGCGCCCGCACCCAAGCCCGAGCCTCTGAAGATCGCGTTTGCCTACGTCGGCCCCGTGGGTGATGGCGGCTGGTCTTATGCGCATGACAACGGCCGCAAGGCCCTGGAAAAAGAGTTCGGCGACAAGGTCGTGACCAGCTTTGTGGAAAGCGTGCCCGAGTCGGCCGACGCCGAGCGCGTGCTGCGCGATCTGGCAGGCCAGGGCAACCGGCTGATCTTCGGCACCACCTTCGGCTACATGGAGTCCATGCTCAAGGTCGCGGCCGACAACCCGGGCCTGAAGTTCGAGCACGCCACCGGCTACAAGACCGCCGAGAACCTGCGTACCTACGACAGCCGCACCTACGAAGGCGCCTACATGGCCGGCGTGATCGCTGGCGCCATGACCAAGACCAACACGCTGGGCGTGGTGGGCTCGGTGCCGATCCCTGAGGTGATCCGCAACATCAACAGCTTCACGCTGGGCGCGCAGTCGGTCAATCCGAAGATCAAGACCAAGGTGGTCTGGGTGAACGAGTGGTTCAGCCCGCCCAAGGAAACCGAAGCCGCCACCAGCCTGATCAACGGCGGCGCCGACGTGCTGTTCCAGAACACCGACTCGCCCGCCGTGCTCAAGACCGCCCAGGAAAAGGGCAAGCGCGCCTTCGGCTGGGACAGCGACATGACCGCCTACGGCCCCAAGGCCCACCTGGCGTCGGCCGTCATCAACTGGGGCCCTTACTACATCAAGGCCACCAAGGATGCGCTGGATGGCACCTGGGCCACGGGCCAGGCCTGGTGGGGCGTGAAGGAAGGTGCGATCGACATCGTCTCCATCGCCGAAGACGTGCCTGCCGATACCAAGGCCAAGGTCGAGGCCGTGAAGGCGGGCCTGAAGGACGGCAGCTTCCAGATCTGGAAGGGGCCCATCGTCGGCCAGGACGGCAAGCCCGTGCTGGAAAAAGACGTGGTGGCCGACGACAAGTTCCTGGGTGGCATCAACTTCTACGTCAAGGGCGTGGAAGGCAAGATTCCCGGTGGCGACAGGAAGTAAACCCCGACCGCTTTGTGATGACCTTGACCCTTGAGCAACAAAAAAAATGTCCAATGACCTCGGAAAACTGGTTCTCCGCCTGACCTTGGGGATCCTGATGCTGCTGCATGGCATCGCCAAACTCTCGTCGGGTGCCGATCACATCGCCGGCATGGTGGCCAGCCATGGCCTGCCGGGCGTGCTGGGCTACCTGGTCTATGTTGGCGAAGTGCTGGCACCTCTGCTGCTCATCGTCGGCCTGTGGACGCGTCCGGCGGCACTGGTGGTGGCCATCAATATGGTCGTGGCCATCGGGCTGGCGCATATGGGCCAGCTGGGGCAGTTGGGCAAGTCCGGCGGCTGGGCCCTGGAACTGCAGGGGTTTTTTCTGTTCACGGCGGTGGCCGTCGCCCTTCTGGGCGCGGGCCGGTTCAGTCTGGGCGGTCGGTTCAACTGATTCGGTGCACCGTTCCGCCACGCTGGGCGCCATTTCTGGAGTCTGCTGATGTTTAAAGTGCCCCCCCTTGCCCCACAGCGCCTGCAGAAGCTGCTGCGCGCGATGCCCAAGGCCGAACTGCATATCCACATCGAGGGCTCGCTCGAACCCGAGCTGATCTTTGCCCTGGCGCAGCGCAACGGTGTGCCGCTGCCCTATGCCAGTGTCGAGGCGTTGCGGCAGGCCTATGCCTTCACCAACCTGCAGAGCTTTCTCGACATCTACTATGCGGGGGCCAGCGTGCTGCTGCATGAGCAGGATTTCTACGATATGGCCCGCGCCTATCTGGCGCGAGCTGCCCTGGATAACGTGGCGCATGCGGAAATCTTCTTCGACCCGCAGACCCACACGGCGCGCGGCGTGGCCATGGAGACCGTCATCAACGGCCTGCACCGCGCCTGCGAGGATGCGCGTGCCGAGCTGGGCATCAGCGCCACGCTGATCCTGTGCTTCCTGCGCCACCTGAGCGAAGCGTCAGCCTTTGAAACGCTGGAGCAGGCGCAACCGATGCTCGGCAAGATCGTCGGCGTGGGGCTGGACAGCAGCGAACTGGGCCACCCGCCAGAGAAGTTCGCACGCGTCTTTGCCCGCTGCCGCGAACTGGGCCTGCACCTGGTGGCCCACGCGGGCGAAGAGGGTCCGCCGGCCTATATCTGGAGCGCCCTCGACGTGCTCAAAGTCGAGCGCATCGACCACGGCGTGCAGGCCGTGCACGACGCGGCCCTGATGCAGCGCCTGGCGCAAGACCGCATACCGCTCACGGTGTGCCCGCTGTCGAACCAGAAGCTGTGCGTGTTTCCCGATCTGAAAGACCACAACCTGCGCCAGTTGCTGGACGCCGGCCTGTGCGCCACCGTCAACTCCGACGACCCGGCCTACTTTGGTGGCTACATCAACGAGAACTTCACCCAGGTATTTGCCGCAACGGCCATGACCGCGCGCCACGCCTACCAGCTGGCGTTCAACAGCTTCGAAGCCAGCTTTGCCAGCCAGGCTGACAAGCGCGTGTGGGAGCACCGCCTGAAGGAAGCCTTTGAGCGCTTCGTCGAGCACGACTGAACACACAACCGAGGTCGCCGCGCAGCCCCTGCGCGGGTGCCCCCTCAGCAGGCGGCAAGGGCTTCGCGCAGTTTTGCCGCGTGGTCCAACAGCACCTCGGGCGATGGATTTTTGCGCGGCCATGACAGCGCAATGCCATCGTCTGCATGGCGCGGCACCACATGCAGGTGAAAGTGAAACACCGTCTGGTCGCCTTCGCGGCCATTGGCCTGCAGCAGTGTCAGCCCCGGCGGGTGGAAGACGGCCTGCACGGCATGGGCAACCAGCCGGGCCGTCTGCATCACGGCGGCGGCCTCCTCGACGGTGATGTCCAGCAAGGTGGCCGCGTGGCGTTTGGTGGCCACCAGCACATGACCGGGGTTGACCTGGCCCAGGTCCATGAAGGCGATGGTCAGCGCATCCTCATGCACCCGGGCCGATGGAATCTCGCCGGCCACCAGGCGGCAGAAGATGCATTGGCCGGGAGGGGACGTATCGGCAAACATGGGCATGCGGCAATTCCTTGGCGTGGTGGGTGGATGCTGCCATGGTAGCCCGCAGGGGTGCTGCAGGGGCTGCGGTAAAATCCGGCGCAAAGACCGCTGTCCCGGCGGTCTTTTGCTTTTTGTCTCCGGGACCATGTAGAGGAACACCATGTACAAAAACCTCGCCGCCGCGCTCGCGGCCGCCTGTTTTTTCGCCCCCGTTTTTTCCCAGACCCCCACCCCGTCCCAGGCGCCTGCCGCTGCGGTCGTGAAGGCGGGTTTCGTCTATGTCACGCCGGTCACTGATGCCGGCTGGACGCGCCAGCACGACGAGGGCCGCAAGGCCGTCGAGGCCGCGCTGGGCAGCCGGGTCCAGACCACCTTTGTCGACAACGTGCCCGAAGGGGCCGACGCCGAACGCGTGATCCGCGACCTGGCCGCTACTGGCCACCAGATCATCTTCACGCCCAGCTTTGGCTACATGGAGCCCACGCTCAAGGTGGCGCGGGACTACCCCGATGTGAAGTTCGAGGCCATCACCGGCTACAAGCAGGCGCCTAACGTGGCCACCGCCAATGCGCGCTACTACGAGGGGCGCTACCTGGCCGGCATTGCCGCAGGCCGCATGAGCAAGACGGGCGTGGCCGGCTATGTGGCGGGCTTTCCCATCCCCGAGGTATTGCAGGGCATCAATGCGTTCACCCTGGGAATGCGCTCGGTCAACCCGCAGGCCACCGTCAAGGTGGTGTGGCTCAACGTGTGGTTCGATCCGCCCCGGGAGCGCGATGCCGCCATGGCGCTGTTCAACCAGGACGTGGACGTGATCGCCTTTCACACCGGCTCCACGGCGGTGATGGCGGCCGCGCAGGAGCGCGGCAAGATGGCCGTGGCCTACCACTCGGACATGCGCAAGACCGGGCCGGATGCACAGATCGTGGCCGTCACCCACCAGTGGGGCGCCTACTACACCGGGCGCGTGCGCGCCGTGCAGAACGGCAGCTGGAAAAGCGGCAATGTATGGGGCGGCGTGCGCGAGGGCATGATCCGCGTGGGCGACTTTGGCAGCCGTGTGCCCCCCGCCGTGCAGCAGGAGGTGCTGGCCGCGCAGAAGGCGGTAGGGGCGGGCCGGGTCCATCCCTTCCGCGCGGGCAAGGCCGCGGTGCGCGACAACGAGGGGCATGAGGTTGTCCCCGCCGGCACAACGCTTTCGGATGCGCAGATCCTGCAGATGAACTGGCTGGCCGAGGGCGTGCAAGGCAAGTTGCCGCGCTGACGGCTGCAGAGGGTGCGGCAGCCGCTAAGCTAGCGGCCATGCCTGTATTTCGTTCTGCCCTCTTGCGCTTTGCCGACGACGGCACGGCCCTGTATGACGCCGATGGCCTGCTGGCCGTGGGCCCCGACGCCCAGGGCCGCGAGCGGGTGCTGGCCGCCGGTGCATGGCAGGATCTGGCGCCCCGCTTTGGCAGCGGGCCGGTCGAGCACCTGCCGGGCCGCATCATTGCCCCCGGGTTTGTGGACATGCACCTCCATTTTCCGCAGACCGATGTGATCGGCTCGCCGGCCGATGGGCTGCTGCCCTGGCTGGAGAATTACACCTACCCGCATGAAAAACGCTTTGCAGCGCCCGAATACAGCGCGCAAGTGGCGCGGTTTTTCGTCGCAGAACTGTTGCGCAACGGCGTGACCACCGCGCTGGCATTCGCCACATCGCACCCCGTCTCGGTTGAGGCCCTGTTTCGCGAGGCGCAGCGCCACCAGATGCGCCTGATCACCGGCAAGGTGCTGCAGGACCGCCACTCGCCCGATGGCGTGCGCGACGACACCGCGCAGAGCCTGGTCGACACCGAGGCCCTCATCCGGCGCTGGCACGGTGTGGACCGCCTGGGCTATGCCATCACGCCGCGCTTTGCCCCCACCAGCACGCCCGCGCAATTGCGCGGTGCCGGCGAACTGGCCGCACGCTATCCCGATGTGTGGATCCAGTCGCATGTGGCCGAGAACCTCGACGAGATCCGCTGGGCGCGCGAGCTCTTCCCGGCGTCGCGCAGCTATCTTTCGGTGTATGGCGACTTCGGCCTGCTGCGCGAACGCGCCGTGTATGCCCACTGCATCCACCTGGACGAGTCAGACCGCGCCCTGCTGCGCGACACCGGTGCGGTGGCGGCCGTCAGCCCCACCAGCAACCTTTTTCTGGGCAGCGGCTTTTTCGACTACGCCGAGGCCGACCGCGTGGGCATGCGCTACGGGCTGGCCAGCGACGTGGGCGGTGGCACCAGCTTCAGCCCGTTCCATACCATGCTGGCCGCCTATTACGTGGGCCGTGCCACCGTGGAAGGACAGGGGGGCAAGCGCGGCCTGAGCCTGTCGCCAGTGCACCTGTGGTGGCAGCACACGGCCGGCGCCGCCAGGGCGCTGGGCCTGGCGGGCGTGGTGGGCAACCTGCAGCCCGGTTGCGAGGCCGACTTCGTGGTGCTCAACCCCCAGGCCACGCCGCTGCTGGCGCGCCGCACGGCCCAGGCCGGCAGCCTCGACGAGCTGCTGTTCGCCATGATCGTGCTGGGCGATGACCGGCTGGTGGAAAAAACCGTCATTTCTCAAGCAAAATACGGTTCTTGCGCTGGATGATCAAGCGCTGATAGCTATCAAAAACGTAGTAATGGCGAGGAGGCCCGCACCATGAGCATCAAAAGCGACAAATGGATCCGCCGCATGGCGGCCGAGCACGGCATGATCGAGCCCTTCGAGCCCGGCCAGGTGCGTGAGGTCGAGGGGCGAAAAATCATCAGCTATGGCACCAGCAGCTATGGCTATGACATCCGCTGCGCCCCCGAATTCAAGGTGTTCACCAACATCCACAGCACGGTGGTGGACCCCAAGCATTTCGATGAGAAAAGCTTCGTCGATTTTCACGGCGACAGCTGCATCATTCCGCCCAACAGCTTTGCCCTGGCGCGCACGGTCGAATACTTTCGCATCCCGCGCAACGTGCTCACCATCTGCCTGGGCAAAAGCACCTACGCGCGCTGCGGCATCATCGTCAACGTCACGCCGTTCGAGCCCGAGTGGGAAGGCTATGTGACGCTGGAGTTCTCCAACACCACGCCGCTGCCCGCGCGCATCTATGCCGGCGAGGGTTGCGCGCAGGTGCTGTTCTTCGAGAGCGACAAGGACGATGTCTGCGAAGTTTCCTACAAGGACCGGGGCGGCAAATACCAGGGCCAGGTGGGCGTGACGCTGCCCCGGGCCTGAAAGCCGATGTGCCGGCCGGCGCTGCGCATAGCATGTGATGGATAGGCCTCTTGTGCACAGGGGGCACGGGAGACAGCCATGAAATGGGAAGGCAATCGCGAATCCGACAACGTGGAGGACCGCCGCAGCGGTGGCGGCGGGATGCCCGTGTTCGGGGGGCGCAGCATCGGCATTGGCACCATCGTCATTGTCTTGCTGGGGGGCTGGGCACTGGGCATCAACCCGCTCACCATTTTGAGTTTGCTCAGCGGCGGAGCGCCCACGGCACAGGTGCAGCAGGGCCCCGCCCAGCGCCCGCCCGCCGATGACACCATGGGACGTTTTGTCTCGACCGTGCTGGCCGACACCGAGGATGTCTGGCAGGCGCTCTTTCGCCAGGGCGGCGGCACCTACCAGGAGCCACGATTGGTGCTGTTCCGGGGGGCCACGCCCACGGCGTGTGGCACGGGCCAGGCCGCCATGGGGCCTTTTTATTGCCCGGCCGACCAGAAGGTCTACATCGATCTCGGGTTTTACGAAACGCTCAAGAACCGCCTGGGTGCACCGGGCGATTTCGCCCAGGCCTATGTCATTGCCCATGAGGTGGGCCACCATGTGCAGAACCAGCTGGGCATCAGCGCCAAGGTGGACCAGATGCGCGGCCGCGTGAGCCAGGCCGAATACAACGCCCTGTCGGTGCGGCTGGAGCTGCAGGCCGACTGCTTTGCCGGCGTGTGGGCGCACCACGCACAGAATGCACGCCAGATTCTGGAGCAGGGCGACGTGGAAGAGGCCATGAATGCCGCCGCCAAGATCGGCGACGATGCCCTGCAGCGCTCCAGCGGTGGTGCCGTGGTGCCCGAAAGCTTTACGCACGGCAGCAGCGCCCAGCGCCAGCGCTGGTTCCACAATGGATTGCAGAACGGCAGCGTCAAGGGCTGCGACACGTTTTCCAGCCGCAATCTCTGACCCCCTGGGGCACGGTGGGGGTGCCATATGGACGCCCGCCGTGCCTGCATGCAGGCGTAAAAATTCTGAAAAATGGGCGACGGCGCTTATGGGTAAAGCACCGAACGCTACTGAAAATATAGCTATTGGTGGATGCCAGTGACCACGCGTGGCAACCGCCGTGCACGGGCAACGCGCAAAATTACGCCGCTTTGGCCACCGGTGCGACAATAGCGGGCTAAATGACAAGTTCTTTTTCCAATCTATCGCTGGCCGAGCCGCTGGCGCGCGCCGTGGCCGAAATGGGCTACGAGTCCATGACGCCCATCCAGGCGCAGGCCATTCCGGTGGTGCTCACCGGCCAGGACGTGATGGGTGCCGCCCAGACCGGTACCGGCAAGACGGCGGCGTTCTCGCTGCCCCTGCTGCAGCGCCTGCTCAAGCATGAGAGCAGCTCCACCTCTCCCGCCCGCCACCCGGTGCGCGCCCTGGTGCTGCTGCCCACGCGCGAACTGGCCGACCAGGTGGCCCAGCAGATTGCGCTGTATGCCAAATACACCAAGCTGCGCAGCACCGTGGTGTTCGGCGGCATGGACATGAAGCCCCAGACCATCGAGCTGAAAAAGGGCGTCGAGGTGCTGGTGGCCACGCCAGGCCGCCTGCTCGACCACATCGAAGCCAAGAATGCGGTGCTCAACCAGGTCGAGTACGTGGTGCTCGACGAGGCCGACCGCATGCTGGACATCGGCTTCCTGCCCGACCTGCAGCGCATCCTGAGCTACTTGCCCAAGCAGCGCACCACGCTGCTGTTCAGCGCCACCTTCTCGCCCGAGATCAAGCGCCTGGCCGGCAGCTACCTGCAAAACCCAATCACCATCGAGGTGGCACGCCCCAATGAAACGGCCTCCACGGTGGAGCAGCGCTTTTACAGCGCCACTGACGACGACAAGCGCCGCGCCATCCACCAGGTGCTCAAGACGCGTGGCATCAAGCAGGCGTTCATCTTCGTGAACAGCAAGCTCGGCTGCGCGCGCCTGGCCCGCAGCCTGGAGCGCGAAGGCCTCAAGACGGCCGCCCTGCACGGCGACAAGAGCCAGGACGAGCGCCTGAAGGCCCTGGAAGCTTTCAAGAGCGGCGAGGTCGATCTGCTGGTGTGTACCGACGTGGCGGCGCGCGGCCTGGACATCAAGGATGTGCCAGCGGTGTTCAACTTCGACGTGCCGTTCAACGCCGAAGACTACGTGCACCGCATCGGCCGCACGGGCCGTGCGGGCGCATCGGGCCTGGCGGTCACCCTGGTGTCGGGCAGCGATGCCCGTCTGGTGGCCGACATCGAGAAGCTGCTCAAGACCAAGCTGGATATCGAGGCCCTCGAATACGACGAAGACCGGCCCCGTGGCCGCATCAATGACGGCCGCCGTGCCTGGCGTGAAGCGGGCGAAACGGGTGACCCGCGCGACGGGATTCCCCCGCCGACGCTGCGCGAGCGCCGCGGACCCCGTGAACCGCGTGAAAGCTACCGGGGCTTTCGTCCGGCAGTGGCCTCGCGCGATCCGTTTTTCGAGAAGCCGTACGAGGCGAGCAGTGCCACCGCAGCACCCGCCTGGGAGGCCGCAGCCAAATCACCCACACGCAGCAGTGTGTCGGCCAACATCAAGCCCAAGCGCAAGGTGGCGGCGCTGTTCAAAGCCGCTCAGCCGGAAACCTCCGGCCAGTAATCCCCTGGCCGGGCCGCGGTGCAGGCGTGGGATGCGCCGCGAAACCGGCCTGGCCGTTTTGCAGCGAGTAGGCCACTGGCGCTTGCGCAGCAAGCGTTGCATGCTATCAATCACTTTGCCAACGGTGGTCGGTGCGCACTGTGGGCCAGACTGCGCGCAGGTGCCAGCCGCTCCAGCACGGTGCCATCGACATTCCCAAAAGCGATCACACGCCCGCCCCGCTGGCCGGCAAAGCGCCGTGCCGCCTCGGCCGAGGCGAATGCGGGCAGGTTGCCCGCGCGCATGGGCCCCCGGGCGGAGGAGCCGTCCACATACATTGCTGTGTCGGCGGCAATCCAGGCACCCGTCTCCGTGTCGGTGACATAGCGGGCCACCAGGTCTCGTGCCGTGCGCCCCGGGCTGTACTGCGCCACGCTGGCCAGGTACTGGAACAGGCTCAGCGGGGAATCAAAAAAATGCGCATCCCCATTGGCGAAGATGGCCTGGGCCGCCCATGGGGCAGACCGTGCCGGGTACATGCCGCACACCGGGCAGCGTGCATCCGGGGGGATGGTGCGGGGCGCGTCCAGCGGCAGGCCGGAGGTGGGGTCGAAGGGCGTGGGCGGTGCCACCACGCAGACATCGTCGGGCAGCGGTTGTCCGGCGGCACCCAGAGCTGCACCCGGTGGAGAGAACTTCCAGGCAGCTGCTGCCACCAGTGCGCCCATGCCTGCCAGCCCGGCCAACAGGGCCTGGCGGCGGGTGGGAGGGTGTTGCAGCACGTGCATGGGCCTAGAACCTGTTCAAGATCTTTTCGGTGTCGCACAAGTACCTTGCCGGGATGGGATGCAAGGCGCGGTGCGCAGCCAATAGCGCGGCTATTGGCAAGCGCGGCAACGCCGCAGACCGCCCGGCAAGGCACTTGCCCGAAGGGTTGGAGTGAAATCGGTCGATTGCACGCCCCGGCTGCGGGCATGGGCACCAGCCCATGCCGCACATCCGAAGCATCCACTCATCCCGATTGCACTCCAATGCGATCTCCGAAAAGATTTTGAACAGGTTCCTACATGCGGGTGTCGTGCAGGGCTCCGCCGCTCAGGTCCACCATGTCGGCCGTGATCTCGGCAAAACGCAGCACCTTGCCACCATATTCGGCCGCGAATTTCTGGGCGTCGGCCTCCAGGGCAAAGCTGCCAATGGTGGGCCCCATCGAGCCATGGCGCTTGCCACCCACCACGTAAACAGCGGTTTTGGCGTCGATCCAGTGGCCCTGGGGGGCATTCCAGTCGGCCTGGCCCATGTCCTGCACATACACCGCCTGCACAGTGCGCACCTGCTCGCCCGCCAGCAAGGTGCTGAAGAGTTCGACGGTGTCGCAGAAGAAGGAGGGTTTTTCCTGCCCCGCAAAGCGCACCTGGGCCTTGGGGCCCGGGTAGTCGGCCAACAGCATGCCGTCGAGCTCGCAGCTGGTGGACCGATCGATCTCCACCGGGGCCAGGGCCTGTGCGCTGCTGGACGGGTCCTTGCAGCCGGACAGGGCGCCCAGGCCCAGCGCACCCAGCGAGGCCAGGGCGGCCCAGCCGAGCAGCTGGCGCCGCGTGCCATCGGCGGTGCCGGCACCGGCGTGGCGGCGGCAGGAACACAGATAAGGGGTCATGGTTTGAATCTCCAGCTTGCCAGGCCCAGTGGCACCACGATCCAGCCGAGCATCACGGTCCCCATGAGCCAGGGCTTGGCCAATGCTTCGGGGACGATGGTGGTCAGGCCGTACAGGGTGCGCACGTCTTCCAGCGAGAACACGTTGAGGATGCGGAACACGTCCGCAGGGTTGAGCAGCAACAGATAGGCCATGGCTGCGCCGCCATAGGCGCCGCCGGTGGCCACCAGGGCGCCCAGCAGCAGCAGATCGAACACCAGCACAAAGAAGAACCAGGTGGCGATGGCCAGGCCCGAGGCCCGCGTGCGCTCGCGCGCCAGCACCGACAGCAGCACGGCCATGCTCAGGAATGCCAGGCCCAGCAGCACCGAGCTGAGCATGAAGCCGCCATAGTGGAACATGCCCGCCCAGCTGAACTGCCGGTACAGCAGCACGGCCACCAGCCCGAAGCCCGCCAGGGTGGAGAGGGTGAGCGCTGCAGCCAGGCCCAGGTACTTGCCCAGCAGCAGCTCCAGCCGCGTGATGGGCAGCGACAGCAGCAGGTCGAGCGAGCCGCGCTCGCGTTCACCCACGATGGCATCAAAACCCAGCAGCAGCGCAATCAGCGGGATCAGGTAGATCACCAGGCTGACCAGGCTGGCAATGGTGAATTCGATGGAGCGAAAACCCACCGTGCCCTGCTGTGCGCCGCCAAAGTAGGCAATGGCCAGCGAGAACACGGTGAACACGAGGGCCACCGCCAGCACCCAGCGGTTGCGCATGCGGTCGCGAAACTCTTTCGCGGCGATGGTGAAGATTTGTGTCAGTTCCATGGGGGATCTTGAATCGGTGCGGTGCCCGGTCAGCCGGAGAAGCCGAAGAAAACGTCTTCGAGCGAGGGCTCATGGATGTGCAGGTCCCGCACGCGTGCGCCAAATGGCGCCAGCGCACCCAGCACGGCCATCTTGGCGTCGCGCGGGCAACCCAGGTCCAGCCCGACGGGGGAGGGTGTCGTGGTAATGCCGGGCAGTTGCGCCAGGGCCTGGGCCACGGGCGCGCGGTCGACCTCTGCCAGTGTCAGCGCAAAGGTCAGCGGCATCTGCGTCTGCTCGCGCAGGGCCTGCACGCTGCCCAGCGCCTGCAGCTTGCCCGTGGCCAGAATGGCCAGCCGGTCCACGCGTTCCTGCAGCTCGGCGAGGATGTGCGAGGTGATGATGATGGTCACGCCCTCGGTCTGCAGTTTGCGCAGCGTGGCATAAAAATCGCGGATGGCCTGCGGGTCCAGGCCGTTGGTGGGCTCGTCGAGCAGCAATACGCGCGGGGTGCCGAGCAGTGCCTGGGCAAACCCCAGGCGCTGGCGCATGCCCTTGGAGTATTCACGCACGGCCCGGTGTGCGGCCTGTGCCAGCCCCACGCGGTCCAGCAGCACCGGGCATTGCTGCAGTGGCGCGCCCTTGAGCCGGGCGAAGAAATGCAGCGTCTCCAGGCCGCTCAGGTTGTCATACAGCACCACGTTTTCCGGCAGGTAACCCAGGTGGCGGCGCGCGGAGCGAAAGCCGCGTCCGTGCACCGAGGCACCGCTCACGAGGATTTCGCCCCGGGTGGCGGGCACCAGGCCCAGGATCATCTTGAACAACGTGCTCTTGCCGGCGCCGTTGTGGCCGATCAGGCCAAAAATCTCACCGCGCTCCACGCGCAGGTCGATGCCGTCCACAGCGTGTAGCGCACCGTAATGCTTGTGGGCACCGCGCACTTCGATCGCCGGGGGCGCGGAGGGGTCAGCGTTGTGAGGGTTGCGTGTCACGCCAGTGGTTCCGTTGGGGGTGGTTGGGCTGCATGCGGGGCTTGGGGTCCACCACGGTGGGCACGCGCAGCACGGGAAATTGCTGGCCCACCAGGCGCAGGGCCTGCACGGCGGGGCTTGCCAGCAGCAGCTTGATGGTGGGATGGCGCCAGGTCAGGCGGTCCACCATGTCATTGGCTTCGTAGGGCACGTCGCCCACGCCGTTGCCATCGCGGTCCCAGCCCAGGTAGTTGCTCCAGTAGTTGCCGCGTTGCGTGCCCCAGCGCTCATCGCGGGAACCCACATAGCGGACCTGCTCGCGATTGCCGACGAAGTCGTTGCCCTCCACCGCATTGCGGGTGGAGCCCGCCGACAGGTGCACGCCCACGGCATTGCCTGTCACCAGGTTGTCCTTGAGCTGGATGTATTCGACGTCATAGATGAAGAAGCCACGGCCGTTGTCCGCCACGACATTGTTTTCGATCACCGAGTCCTGCATGGTGCGCAGCATGATTCCATGGTCCGTGTTGCCCCAGGCGCGGTTGTTGCGAACCACCTGGTCGCGCACCTCCATCAGCGCCAGGCCGCCCCGGTTCAGGTAGGTGTCGTTGTCTTCCCACAGGTTGTAGTAGGAGTTCATGTAGTGCGTTCCGTAGCGGCTGTGGTGCAGCTTGTTGCCCCGGAAGATGGCGTGGTGCGACACATCGATGTAGAGGGCGTCGCGCACGAAGCTGATGTGGTTTCTTTCGATGCGCGCGCCCTTGGTGTTGTACAGCTGCACGCCATTGCCGCGCTGCGACGAGTTGACATCGCGCAGCCCGGTGATGGTGTTGGACAGCACCTGCACGTCGTTGGACTTCTCGATCCACAGGCCGAACAGGTTGTAGGTGAGATCGCAGTGGCGCACCACGGCACGGTGCGCGCCGGGGTAGATGTAGATGCCGGCGTTCTGGTCCTTGAGGTTGGTGCCCGAGTCGCGCACGATGAGGCCCTCGATCACCACGTCGGGGGCGGTGACGCGGATGGTGTCGCCCTGGCTGCCGCCGCTGATGGTGGGCCGGTCCAGGCCGCGCAGGGTCAGGGGTTTGTCGATCCGCAGGTTGGCGCGGTACAGGCCGCGTGCCACCTCGATCACGTCGCCCGGCTGTGCCTTGGCCACCGTGGCAGCCAGGTCATCGCTGGGGCGCACGCTCAGGGTGGCTGCCTGGCAGGCCCCGGCGATGCACAGCGCCAGGGCCAGGCTCATGTGGCTCAGTATGTTCATGCGATGAGCCAGCCCAGGGCCTTGAGCACCAGGAAAAGCGCAGCGCCAATCATCAGGTTCTTGAACCCCACATAACTCATCATGTCCATCACACCGGCGACGCGGTACTGGTCACGCCACCAGGGGCCGTCTTTCACATAGCGGCGGCCGGAGAGGCGGATCAGCACCTCGTACACGCTCCAGCCAAACCACCAGCCGATGATAGCGCCCGAGGACAGGTGGCCCAGCGCGCCCTGCACCCAGGCGATGGTGGCGGCAATGGCCAGCGCCAGACCGGCGACCTGCAGCGCGCGCTGGCTGGTCCAGCCCTCGCGGCTCCAGGGCCACAGGTGGTCGCGCAGCTCCAGCCACAGCCAGGCGATCAGGCCCACATCCCGCTTGTGTGCGGGCAGGATGCGCTCGGTCGGCATGCGCGGATCGACGCCGTCCCTGGCCTTGGGCGAGATCTGGTCTTGCACCGTGGCGGGGTGGATGGGGATGAAGTAGCCGTTGGCGCCAATGGGCGTGATCTCCAGGCCGTCTTTTTCGCGGCGCTTGCGCTCCTTGGCCAGGGGCGGGCAGCCCTTGGTGTCGGTGTACAAAATCATGCAGTCAAGGCAGTGCAGGCACTCGCGGTGGTCGATGCGGCCATCGGCATCAATGGCCTGTGCGCCGCAGCCCACGGCGCAGGCCTTGCAGCTGTTGCAGTCCTGCTTGCGCTTGAGGCCAAACCAGCGGAAGGTGCTGGGCATGGCCAGCGAGGCCCCCAGCGGGCAGATGTATTTGCAGTACGGCCGCTCGATGAAGAGGGACACGCCCAGGATGGCGGCCACGAAGAGGCCGTAGGGCCAGGCGCGGTTCATCACACCGACCAGGAAGGTGGTCTTGAAGGGTTCGACCTCGGACAGTTTTTCCGCCAGGCCCATGGAGAACATGGACACGGTAAGCAAGAAGAAGAAAACGGCGTACTTGATCCACTTCAGGCGGTCATGCCACTTCTGCGGCAGCTGGGTCTGGAAGCGCTTGAGGCCCAGCGCCCGGGCAATCTTGTAGACGGCTTCCTGCAGCGAGCCGAACGGGCACATCCAGCCGCAGAACAGGCCGCGGCCAAACAGGAACGCCGTGACGATGATGAAGATCCAGAACAGGAAGATGAACGGGTCGGACAGGAACAGCGACCAGGTCCACTGGAACAGCAGCGCGTGGAACCAGGTCAGCACCTGCGTGATGGAGGGTTGGGCCATGTAGCCAAAGCCCACCCAGAAGATGCTGATGGCCCAGAACGTGTACTTGAAGCCGTTGACCGGCCACTTGTTCTTGTGCGTTGACAGGCGCGTGAGCTTTTCGCGCAATGCATAAACCACCGTGACGGCCACCAGCAGAGTGATGAACAGGGAAATAGGCAGCGCCTGTGACTTCCAGATGCGCACCCAGGGGGCCGCCGGTTCCTCGACCTTGGGGCGACCGCCCTCCAGGCTGCTGGCGGGCAGCCAGTACTTGGACTCGAACACCGCAAAGCTGCGGTGGCCGGTGGCACGATCGACGCGGTTGCCCAGGAAGGCCAGCTTCCAGGGGAAGGCGGCGGAGAAGGCCGAAGAGCGGATCACGAAGATGGCCGATTCGCTGTAGCGCGGGGCACCCGCGGCCTCCAGGCCGTAGAGGTTGTAGGAATCGAGGTCGCGGAAGGTGAACGAGTCGGCGCCCTGCTTGACCTGCACGCGATCGTAGATGCCGCCGCGCACGAAGCCCGAGCCCTTGAAGGACTCCACCCCGGCCGTGCGGATGATGAAAAAGGCGCTCTCCTGCGGCTGCAGACGCGAGCGCAGATTGTCATAGCCCCGCTCGCCCAGCAGGCTGCGCCCCAGGTCCGGGTGGTTGAGATCGCCAAACCACAGCTCAATAAAGGGTTCGGGGTCGCGCGGCAGGCCCACCTGTTCGGGCTTGACCAGCAGCCGCTGCACCAGGCCCAACTGGACCAGTTGCGCCCAGTCGTAACGCTGCCCGCTGGCCGTGAAACGTGCGGGCTCGCGCACGGTGGGTTCGATGATGCCCGTCTGCCGCGCCACGGCAGCACCCGACATCATCATCACCTGGTTCTGTGCGATCACGGTGACGGTGGCGCCGGAAATGGCGTCCACCCCGATCACGTTTTCTTCGGGCCGGGAAGGGCCGACCTCGATCGTGTCTTTGACCGACTTGCCCAGGTACTGGTTGTTGAAATGGACCAGGGCCGATTCGGGAATGCCCAGCAGCAGGATGGGCTCGGAATGCTTGAGCACCTGCACGCCGACAAAACGGCCCTGCAGGTCCATGCCGATCAGCGTCACCACCGGCTTGCCCGAATAGGCGGGCGTGTCGGTGATGTCGGTCGAGAGCATTACATAGCCCAGCAGCTTCTTCTGGGCGGTATCGTTGTCATAGGCCTCCACATACGGTGGCTGGCCCTTGCGTTCAGAAAAATGCCGGGCCCCGGGAAACACCTCGGCGCAAGGCAGCAAGGCGCACATGTCCTTGGCAGTGGCCAGTTCCGCCGGCAACTCCGCCTCATAGGCGCCCGCCTGGGCACGCTGAGCAAACAGCGACAGCACCAGAAAAAAAACGACCCCGAGGATCGCAAACCGTTGGCCTGGCAATGTCATCACGCTTTCCTGTCAAGGGAGGTCCGGCGCACATGCGCCGAAACCTCCCGGTAAACCCGCCTATCAGGCTTCCACGATCATGCGCGTGCGCATTTCAAGGTGGAGCGCGTGGCAGAAATGGGTGCAATAGCACCAGAACACGCCGGGCTGGTCGGCAATGAAGGTCACTGACTTGGTTTCCAGCGGGTTCACGATGAAGTTGACGTTGTAGTTCGGAATGGCGAAACCGTGCGTCAAATCCTCGATCTTGTCGAGGTTGGTCAGGATCAGCGTGACCTCGTCACCCTTCTTCAGCTTGAACTCGCGCAGACTGAAGGCCGGAGCCTGCGAGGTGATCTTCACCGTGACCTTCTTGCCGTTGCGGAACACGCCGGAGTCCTTGGCATCCTTCACCGCCAGCGGGAAGTCGTCCAGGCTGTAGACCTGCTTGGGCTTGACCAGGTCGCGCTTGAAGATGATGAAGTCGTGCGGCTCGCCGCGCACCGGGTGGTCGGCCAGCAGCACCATCTTGTCGCCCGAGATGTCGATCAGCTGTTCGTTCTCGGGGTGCAGCGGTCCCACGGGGAGGAAGCGGTCCTTGGAGAACTTGCAGCCCACGGCCAGGAACTTGCCGTCGGCGGCAATGGTCTCGGACTGTGAGGCATTGATGTGGCCGGGCTGGTAGTGCACGTCCAGGCGGTCCACCACGTATTTGGCGTTCTTGTCACCCGCATGGAACTTGATGGCCGCTTCCACGTTCCACTTCACCACCTGGCTGTCCAGGAACAGCGTGGTGTAGGCGTTGCCGCGGCCGTCGAAGGCAGTGTGCAGCGGGCCCAGGCCGATTTCGACCTCGGCGACGATGGCGTCGTCGACTTTTTCCAGCTTGCCGTCGAACCAGTCGAGCACCTTGGCCAGCTCGATCACGGTGGCGGTGGGCGAGAGCTTGCCGGCGCAGATGAAGTACTTCTGGTCGGGGCTGGCGTTCACGCCGTGCGGGTTCTTGGGCACGCTGACGTAGGCGGTCAGAGCGGTCTTGGGGTCCTTGTTGGCTTCATGCGTGCCATCGACCACGGGTACCTTGGACGAGCCAACGGTCTTGAACTTGCCGGCCTTGACGGCTTCCTCGATGCGCGCAATGTTGAAGAACAGGCAGGCGTCGCGCTCGGCGGACATCATGTCCTCATACTTGGCGCCCATCTCGACGTTGTACTGATTCGTGGCGGCGAGCTTGCCGTCGTACGAGGTGGCCGTCAGGTCGCAGTTGCCGTCGATCAGCACCTGCCAGCGCACTTCCATGGTCTCGGCATCCACGCAGGTGAACATCGAACGGTACTTGCTGGCGTCCTCGCTGCCGGTGTTGGGCAGCGGGATGGAGAACTCGGCGCCGCAGAACACACGCGTGGTGTAGTTGATGGCCGGATCGACCGGGTCGCGCTTGTCGGGGAAGATGCCGTGGAAGCCCTGCACGTTGGGCAGCTGGGTGATCTTGTCGCAGACAAAGTAGTCGAGGCGGATGCGTGCGAGGCGGCTGTTGATCTTGTCGTTGATCCAGGCGTAGCGGCCGTCGTAGTTGCCGTCCTTGTAGGAGGCGTGCGTGTGGTGGGTATCGGCCACCGTGTAACGCAGACTGCCGTCGGCCTTGGTCCCCATGATGGCCTTGGATTCGTTGGTGACACCCCAGCCCACCAGCGCATCCGGCGTGAAGCAGGGAATGCGGTGAATTTCACGGCCCGAGGGCAGGCCCAGAACACGCATGTCGCCGGTATGGCCACCGCTCCACAGACCGTAGTAGGTATCGAGCTCGCCGGGCTTGAGGTGCACATTGGCGCCGCTGTGTGCGGCAGCAGGTGCCGAGGCAGGGCCCGACGCTGCTGCTGCGGGTGCGTTGGCTGGTTTGTCGTTGCAAGCTGCTACGCCGACGGTCAGGCCGGCCAGTGCCGCGGTATTGATGAAACGACGGCGGCCGATGCTGGCGGTTTCTGGTTTGACTTCTCTCTTATCGCTCATGGTTCACCTCTTTAGGATTGGCTTGGAAAAAACGGGGGTGCCCGCGCCGGTGGTGGCGCTGCCGTAGCGGCAGGAGCGCGGGAAAAAGGAGGAAAAACAGGCTGGGCGGCTGCCGCAGGAGTTGTGGGCGGCAGCGCAAGCACGGTGTTGGGAGGTGCCCCGCCCACAAGGCACAGGGGGCAGTGCAGCGCGTCAGCAGCGGCTTGCTCGACAGCTCCGTCGTCGGTGTGGATGATGACCTTCGGGGCTCCGGAAGCGGAGCAGACGGTATCCGTCAACCTGGGCTGGACCATGGGCGCCGCGGTGGCCACGCCGAGCGACATCAGAAACCACGCCAAGACCCACCAACGGGATCGGATCAAGGCTGGATGAACAGTGCACATGGAGGTCGAATATAGATTCATTCAAAATGAATCAAATTGATCTATGTCACATGATGACAACCGAAAGAGCGGCTGCTGTCAAGCCTTCGGGTCTATATTACGCATATTGCATGAACCATTGCATCCTTCTTATGATGCTTGCCAGGCGCACCGTTTCCACGGGTGTGAATGAGGATCGGGTGCCTTGGAAAGTGTGAGCGAACCAAGCCGTTGGTCTGCAGGCCAAGGCGGCGCCTTGGTACCTTGGTGTATAGGGCGCAGCACAGCCCGTGCAGAACCTGCCAGCTGCTTCTTTTATTGACCTTCAGAACAGGAAAACCCCCATGCAAAAACTATCTGGCCTGCTCGCCATCGCGGCAATCTCTTTGGCGCTCGGTGCCTGTGGCGACAAGAAATCGACGGAAGCGGCTGCGCCGGCTCCCGCCCCCACCCCGGCTGCTGCTCCTGCGCCTGCTCCCGCCGCAGCGCCCGCACCCGTGGCCGAGAACACGGTCGGCAAGAGTGTGTTTGGAAAAACCTGCGCCTTGTGCCATGCCGCAGGCGTGGCAGGTGCTCCCAAGCCCGGCGACAAGGCCGACTGGGGTCCGCGCATTGCCCAGGGCAAGGACACGCTGTACAAGCACGCCATCGAGGGCTTCACGGGCGCCAAGGGCATGATGCCCGCGCGCGGCGGCGGCTCCACCCTGACCGACGACGAAGTGAAGGCCGCTGTGGACTACATGGCCGATCAGTCCATCTGACCGCGACGCGCCATGACATCCGCTGAATCGACGGTGTTCAGCCTGACCAGGCGCCGTATGGCCATGGCACTGCCCTTGCTGGGGTGTGTGTCGTGGGCTTCGGCGGCCCCGGTTTTCGGGGCGCCGCAACGGGGATCGCGTGCCCTCATGGGCACGCAGGTCGATATCGTGGCCGACGGCGGCGAAGCGCCCATGCTGCGCCATGCCATCGACCTGGCATATGCCGAGATGGAGCGGCTGCAGGCGCTTTTCAGCCGCTACCGGCCTGACAGCGTAGTCAGCCGCATCAGCCGTGCTGCAGGCATCCTGCCCGTCGCGGTTCCGAGCGAGGTGATGGGCGTGCTGAAAACGGCGCAGCAGATGTTCCGGCTCAGCGGCGGTGCCTTTGACATCACGGTGGGCTCCCTCAAGGGCTGGAACTTTGAAGAAGGCCACCAGACGGTGCCCGCGGCGGGTCTGGTGGCCCAACAACGGCAGCTGGTGGACGCGCGCCGCCTGGTGCTGGACGAGTCCGCGGGCACGGCCTATCTGGCCCGGCAAGGCATGGCCCTGGACCTCGGGGGCATTGCCAAGCTGCCCATCCTCGAAGCCGGCATGCGGGTGTTGCGCCAGCAGGGCGTGGGCAATGCGCTCGTCAACGGTGGTGGCGATGTCCTGGTGATGGGACAGCTGCAGGGGCGTTCATGGCGCGTGGGCCTGCGTGATCCGCGTGCACCCGAGCGCCTGCTGGGGGCGCTCTCTTTGCAGGGGCCGGCGGTGGTGGCATCGTCCGGTGACTACGAGCGCTACTTCTTCGCGGCCGGCAAGCGGGTGCACCATATTCTGGATCCCCGCACGGGATACCCTACCGTCGGTGTGCATGGTGTCAGCCTGCTGGCGCGCGATGTGGCGCAAGTCAATGGGCTGGGCGCTGCCCTGATGGTGCAGGGCGCACAGGCCGGGCAGGCACTGGTAGCGCGCCAGCCGGGGGTGGAGGCGCTGATGGTCGCGGGCGATGGCCGTGCGTGGTATTCCGCGGGCATGGCGGCCGCGCTGGCGCGTGGAGTTGCCTGAGCGCGATTGCTTCAGGCGCCAGGGGCCTGCGCCTGCTCGCAGTGCACCTGCAGCAGTTCGCGCTCGTCCAGAGAGCTGCCAAAGCGCACCGCGCTCAGGCAGCCACCCCACACGCAGCCCGTGTCCAGGCCCAGGCAGTGGGGGCGGTTCAGCCAGCCCAGGGTGGACCAATGTCCGAACGCGACCAGGGTATGGGCCGTGCCACGACCGGGCACGTCAAACCAGGGCATCAGCCCGGGGGGCGCCGCACTGGCGCTCTCGGTGCTGTCGAAATCCATCACCCCGCGCTCCGAGCAAAAGCGCAGTCGTGTGAGTGCATTCACGACCACGCGCAGGCGGTCCGGTCCGGTCAGGGAGTCGTCCCAGTGGTCCGGGGTATTGCCGTACATCTGCCGCAGGAATGCGGGCAGATCGGCGCTCCGCAAGACGCGGTGCACTTCGTCGGCCAGATCCAGGGTTTGCGCGGCATCCCAGGAGGGCAGCACTCCGGCGTGCACCATCAGCAAAGGCTTGCCCCCGTGGTCATGCTGGCGGGCCAGCGGCTGCAGGCGCAGCCATTGCAGCAGCGCATCCCGGTCCGGGGCATCGAGCACGTTGGCCAGTGTGTCGCGCCGCGAGGGTTTGCGGGCGCCATGGGCGGTCGCCAGCAGGTGCAGGTCATGGTTGCCCAGCAGGGGGCGCAGGGCATCGCCGTGCGCCATGCAGCGGCGCAGCACGGCAGCGGAGTCGGGGCCGCGGTTGACGAGATCGCCCAGCAGGAAGGCGGTGTCGCGGCTCGCCGAAAAATCGATCAGATCCAGCAGGCGCCCCAGTGCGCGGTCGCAACCCTGGATATCGCCAATACAGTAAAGTGCCATGGTGTTCTTCTTACCTTTTGATTCATGGATTTTCTGCTGATCACGCTGCTGACACTGCTCAATGGCGTGTTCGCCATGTCGGAACTGGCCTTGGCGTCCAGTCGCAAATCCCGGCTCGTTGCCATGGCAGAAGGCGGCGACAAGGGCGCGCAGGCGGCCCTGACCTTGCTCGACAATCCCACGCAGTTCCTGTCGTCGGTGCAAGTGGGCATTACCTCCATCGGCATGCTCAACGGCATTATTGGCGAGGCCGCTTTCAGCGACGACCTGGGCCTGTGGCTGCAGACGCTGGGGGTGCCGGAAAGCGCTGCCAGCGTGAGCGCCACGGCCATCGTGGTGACGGTGATCACCTTTATCACCATTGTGTTTGGCGAGCTGGTGCCCAAGCGCATTGGCCAGCTTTACCCTGAAACCGTCGCGCGTTTCGTGGCGCGTCCCATGACCTGGGTGGCCCAGGGCGCCAAGCCTTTCGTGCGGCTGCTGTCGCTGTCCACCCAGGGGGTGCTCAAGCTGCTGCGGGTGGACAACGATGCCGGCCGGATGGTGACCGAGGAGGAAATTGCCGCCAGCCTGGAGGAGGGGCGCGATGCGGGGGTGATCGAGCACCATGAGCACCAGATGGTGCAGAACGTGTTCCGTCTCGACGACCGGCCCCTGACCTCGCTGATGGTGCCGCGCACCGATGTGCAATGGCTCGATGCCGGCCTGACAGTGCTCGAAGGCCTGCGCATGGCGGGCACGGGCGGCGAGCATGGCGCCCATTCCTGGTACCCGGTGTGCCGTGCCTCCCTGGACGAAGTGGTGGGCGTGATCAGCGTGGCGCGCATGCTGGAACTGGGCCCCGAGGCGTCCGGAACCGTGGAGTCTTATGCGCAGCCTGCATCCTTCGTGCCTGAAACCCTGAGCGGCATGGAGTTGCTCGAACAGTTCCGCGCCCGGTCGGGCCGCATGGTCTTTGTGGTGGATGAATACGGCGTGGTGCAGGGCATCATGACGCCGCGTGATTTGCTGGAAGCCATTACCGGGGAGCTGCAGCCGGGCGCATCGGCCGATGCCTGGGCAACCCTGCGCGACGATGGTACCTGGCTCCTGGATGGTTTGATGCCCGTGACGGAACTCAAGGCGCGGCTCGATATTCGGGATTTGCCTGAAGAAGACCGCGGCCGCTATAACACGCTGGCAGGCCTTTTGATGGCCGAATCAGGCCATTTGCCGGCGGTTGCAGAGCGTATTGCCTGCGCCGGGTGGATATTCGAAATCCTGGACCTGGATGGCAAGCGTATTGATAAGGTGCTCGCGCAACCCGATCAACAGTTGGAGAGGATTTGAATATCCAGTACCGTTCCCGTGTTGAAAATTACGGGTGAAATCAGCCTCAATGTGACTCGGCGTGTACAAATCCGCGCATTATTCCTATAATGCAGGCTCCTTCGCAATTACCTTTAATCACACACCATGTCCAGCTACAAAGAACTCCTGAAGCAGCGTGAAGACCTTGAGCGCAAGATCAATGAAGCCCGGCGCAACGAGCTGTCTGAAGCTGTTGCGCAGGTTCGCGCCCTGGTCGCGGAGTTTGGCCTGACGGCGCAGGACGTTTTTCCCGCTGGCCGGGCGCGCAGTGCCAGCGCGGGTTCCAAGGTGGCCCCCAAATACCGCAATCCCGCCACGGGTCAAACCTGGACCGGACGCGGCAAACCACCAAAGTGGATTCAGAACGAGAACCGCGAGCAGTTTGCGATTTAATCCAGGCTGCGTATTCGCCCAAAAAAAGCCCGCCGATGCGGGCTTTTTTTATGGGCCATGCACCGCGCCAGAATGAAGGGGCGCGGCGCCTTCTCCGGGGGCAAGCGCAGGGGCGAATTGTCCCTGTGTCGGCCATGTAAATCGTGGCTTCCTGGATGGATTCCACGGCCAGTTCCCGCACGGTGTGGCATCGGTGGGTGCACCCCATGCCGTGGGTGTGCGGATGGATCGCCCGCGCCATGGTGTGTTGGCAAGCAATGGGGCATTACCCTCACCACATATATCGCCGCGAATGGCAGTCGCGGGTTCTGTACAGGCTTGAATGGAATGGGCCTGCAATGGATCGGGTTTTCTATTCAGTGCGCGCATTGCCTTTGATACCAGGTGTTACACCCTGCGCGCGATGGCGGCAATGGGGTATTCATGCAGGATGCCCGATCCGCTCGGGGCGGAATCGGAGGCAGCCCCCGCATGGGTTGGTCGGTACGCGCCCGTCTGCATGACCCCAGGCATTGCGCCGCCATGCGGCGCTGCCAGAATGGCCTCTTGTTGTCCCTCACAGGAGTTCGCCATGGCATCGTCGTCCAAGCCCGCCCGCCACGCTTTTGCGCCCACGCTGAAGAAGTTCAAGACCGCGTCCGGCAAGTCGGGGCAGTTCTATTCGTTGCCCGCACTGGCCAAGCAGTTTCCGCAGGTCAGCCGCTTGCCCGTGTCGATCCGTATCGTGCTCGAATCGGTGCTGCGCAACTGTGATGGCCGCAAGGTGACCACCGAGCATGTGCAGCAGCTGGCCCGTTGGGCGCCGCAGGCTGCGCGCAAGGACGAGATCCCGTTTGTCGTCTCGCGCGTGGTGCTGCAGGACTTCACCGGCGTGCCGTTGCTGGCCGACCTGGCCGCCATGCGCAGCGTGGCCGCCAAGCTGGGAAAGAACCCCAAGAAGATCGAACCGCTGGTGCCGGTGGACTTGGTGGTGGACCACTCGATCATGGTCGATCACTATGGCAAGAAGAACTCGCTCGATCTGAACATGAAGCTCGAATTCGAGCGCAACCGCGAGCGCTACGAATTCATGAAATGGGGCATGCAGGCCTTTGACACCTTTGGCGTGGTGCCCCCGGGCTTTGGCATCGTGCACCAGGTCAACCTGGAGTACCTGGCGCGTGGCGTGCACCAACGCAAGGACGGCGTTTTCTACCCCGACACCCTGGTGGGCACCGACAGCCACACCACCATGATCAACGGCATTGGCGTGGTGGGCTGGGGTGTGGGCGGGATCGAGGCCGAGGCCGCCATGCTGGGCCAGCCCGTGTACTTCCTCACGCCCGACGTGGTGGGCATGGAGCTGAGCGGCCAGCTGCGCGAAGGCGTCACCGCCACCGACCTGGTGCTCACCGTCACCGAGCTGTTGCGCCAGCACAAGGTGGTGGGCAAGTTCGTCGAATTCTTTGGCGAAGGCACGCGCACCCTGGCGCTGCCCGACCGCGCCACCATCGGCAACATGGCGCCCGAATATGGCGCCACCATGGGTTTCTTCCCGGTGGATGAGCGGACCATTGAATACTTCCGTGGCACCGGCCGCACCAAGGGCGAGATCGAAGCCTTTGAGGCCTACTTCAAGGCCCAGGGCCTGTTTGGTGTGCCGCTGGCGGGCGAGGTGGATTACTCGCAGGTCGTCAGGCTCGACCTTGGCAGTGTCACCCCCAGCCTGGCCGGCCCCAAGCGCCCGCAGGACCGTATCGAACTGGGCAAGGTGGCGGGCCAGTTTGCCGACCTGTTCAGCAAGCCCAATGCCGACAACGGTTTCAACCGCCCGGCCGAGCTGCTGCATACGCGCTTTCATATCCACCGCCGTGATGAAATTGCCACCGTGGCCACGCCCGACGGCCAGCCCATTCCTGCAGGCGCGCCGCGCTCCGTGGTCGAGATGGAGGCCAACAAGCCCGCCCTGGCCACCGCGCACGAACAGGCCAGCGTGGCCACGCTGCCCACCCGGGGCGCCGACCCCACGGTGGGCAACGGCGACGTGCTGATTGCCGCCATTACCAGCTGCACCAACACCAGCAACCCCAGCGTGCTGCTGGCCGCCGGCCTGCTGGCCAAGAAGGCGGTGGAGGCGGGGCTGCGGGTAGCGCCGCACATCAAGACATCGCTGGCGCCTGGCTCGCGCATCGTCACCGAATACCTGAGCGAAACCGGCCTGCTGCCGTACCTGGAAAAGCTCGGCTTTGCGCTGGCGGGCTACGGCTGCACCACCTGCATCGGCAATGCCGGCGACCTCACGCCCGAGCTCAACGAGGCCATCACCAGCAACGACCTCGTGTGCGCCGCCGTGCTGTCGGGCAACCGCAACTTCGAGGCGCGCATCCACCCCAACCTCAAGGCCAACTTCCTGGCCAGCCCGCCGCTGGTGGTGGCCTACGCCATTGCCGGCACGGTGCTCAAGGACCTGATGAGCGAGCCGGTCGGCCAGGGCAAGGGCGGCAAGGACATCTACCTGGGCGACATCTGGCCGAGCAGCGACGAAATTCACCAGCTCATGAAGTTCGCCATGAAGGGCAAGGCCTTCCGCGATAACTACGCCAAGGTGGCCAGCGACCCGGGCAAGCTGTGGGGCAAGATCAAGGGCGTGACCGGCAACACCTACGTGTGGCCGGCCAGCACCTACATCGCCGAGCCGCCGTTCTTTGCGGATTTTGATCTGGAATCTGTAGCTTCCAGCGCAGGCGGTGAAAGCGCTGCCGGCCAAAAAGGCGCGGAATCCGTACAGGGTGCCCGCATCATGGCGCTGTTTGGCGACTCCATCACCACCGACCACATCTCGCCCGCCGGCTCCATCAAGGAGAGCTCGCCCGCCGGCCAGTGGCTGCTGCAGCATGGCGTGCAAAAAGCCGACTTCAACAGCTACGGCGCGCGCCGCGGCAACCACGACGTGATGATGCGCGGCACCTTTGCCAACGTGCGCATCAAGAACCTGATGGTTGCACCCACTGCCGACGGCTCGCGCGAAGAAGGCGGCGTGACGGTGTTCCAGAACGAAGGGGTACTGCAGGGCCAGAAGATGTTCATCTTCAATGCGGCCATGCAGTACATGGCGCAGAACACGCCCACGGTGGTGTTTGCCGGCGAGGAATACGGCACCGGCTCCAGCCGTGACTGGGCCGCCAAGGGCACGCAGCTGCTGGGCATCAAGGCGGTGGTCGCGCGCAGCTTCGAGCGCATCCACCGCTCCAACCTGGTGGGCATGGGGGTGCTGCCGCTGCAGTTCAAGGGCGCCGATTCGTGGCAGTCGCTGGGCCTCACGGGCCGCGAGGTGATCGATGTGCTGCCCGATGCCGCACTCACGCCGCAAAGCGATGCCACGCTGGTCATCCACCGCGAGGGCGGGGCGCGCCAGGAAGTGGTGGTCACCCTGCGCATCGACACACCGATCGAAGTGGACTACTACCGCGCGGGCGGCATCCTTCCGTTCGTGCTGCGCCAGCTGCTCACGGACGCGTGACCGGAACGCGCACGCGCGGGCAACTCCAGGCAGATCGCCGGCTGTGCGCGGCACAATGCGGTCATGAGAAAACAGGTGTTGATCGCGGGAGGCGGCATTGGCGGGTTGGCAGCGGCCCTGGGGGCTTCGCGCGCCGGGTGGGAGGTGCGGCTGTATGAGCGTGCTGCCGCATTCAGCGAGGTGGGCGCCGGCGTGCAGCTGGGGCCCAATGTGGTGCGCCGCCTGCAGGCCTGGGGCCTGCAGCGCCCGCTGCAGGAGGTCGCCGCCATCCCCGGGCGGCTGCAGGTGCGCAGCGCGCTCACAGGCCAGGAACTGGCTGCACTGCCCCTGGGCAGCACGGCGGTGGAGCGCTACGGCGCGGCCTACGCCACCATCCACCGCGCCGACCTGCATGGCCTGCTGCTGGCGGCGGTCGAAAAATACACCGACACGCAACTTCATCTGGACCAGGCCATCGACCGTTTCACCGACGCCGACGGCGTGGTGACGGTGCGCACCAGCCGGGGCAAGGACGTGGAGGGGGATGCCCTGCTGGGGGCAGACGGCCTGTGGAGCCGCACCCGCACGCAGCTGCTGGGCGAGCAGCGCCCGCGCGTATCGGGCCACCTGGCCTACCGCGCCCTGGTGCCGCAGCACGCGCTGCCCAAGGGACTGCGCACCCGCCAGGTCACCGCCTGGCTGGGACCGCGCCTGCATGTGGTGCAGTACCCGGTGCGCCGGGGCGAGTTGCAGAACCTGGTGGTCATCGTGCAGGGCACCGCGCCGCAGGACCTGGAAAACTGGGACCACTCGGCCAATGGCGCCGACCTCGAAGCCGCCCTGCTGGGCACCTGCACCGCGCTGCAGCAGGCGGTGCGCGGCGTGGTTGATGCCGGCGGTGGCTGGCGCCTGTGGCCGCTGTGCGATCGCCCCCCTGTGCGCGGGCCCGCCGAGATGGCCCGGGGCGTGGTGGCCTTGCTGGGCGACGCAGCCCACCCCATGCGCCCTTACCTGGCGCAGGGCGCAGGCATGGCCATCGAGGATGCGGCGGAGCTGCAGCGTGCGCTGTCCATGCACGACCTGGATGTACCCCTGCGCCTGACCCGCTATGCGCTCAACCGCTGGCAGCGTAACGCGCGCGTGCAGGCCCGCTCCACGCGCAACGGCCGCATTTTCCACGCCACGGGCCCCGTGCGCTGGGCGCGCGATGTGTCGCTGCGCCTGCTGGGTGAGCGCTTGCTGGACGTGCCCTGGCTTTACCGGGGCGACGGTTCCAGCGCCAGTTCGTTATAGATGGCGCTGTCAAAAATAGCTGCTGGCGCTTGACCCATGGCGCTGGCGTGCCTTTCAGGCAGGTTCTTTGCCAGGCCCGCCGGCTGGCTGCAGCAGCGGCGATACCGGCAGCCAGCGAAACGCGACCGAGCCGAGCGCCAGCAGGGTGGCAATCGCGCCCATCACCGCACTGTAGGGCTCCAACCCCTGGCCCTGCGCCCAGTCGGCGACCCAGCCGGTGAGCCACTGCACCAGGCCCACACCCAGGAACATGGCCATGGTGAACACCGACAGCGCGCGCCCGGTCAGATCGGGCGGGTAGGACGAGCGCACATCCGAATACTGCAGCACCGAGTACCCCGACAGCACCGCAATGCACATCACCAGCGCCAGGTTCAGCGTGGCGTGGTGCACCAGCCCCAGGCACAGGTAGAGCGCCGCCACCAGCAGCGAAAAGTTGGCGATCCAGGCCCGCCGGCGTGCCGGGCCGGGGTCGATGCGGCCAAAGAAGGCCGGGGTGAACAGCGAAACCAGCGACATGGCCACGGCCATGTTGCCGCTCTCGACCAGCGTGAATGCATAGCGGTCGATCAGCATCGGCGCTATCCACAGGCCGCGCAGCGCCAGAAACGAGGCGTAGCCCACCATGCCCAGCAGCAGGATGCCCAGCGTGTGCGGCAACATGAACAGCGCGCCAAAGCGGCGCACGGCCGTGCCCCAGCGCTCGCGCGCGGGCGCCGGGCCGGCCAGGGCCGGCTCGTGCACGCAGCGCCAGATCAGCAGCCAGGCCAGCGCCGACAGCACCGCCAGCAGCATGAAGCCGCTGCGCCAGCCCGAGCGCTGCACCAGCCAGGCCAGAGGTGTGCCGGTGAGCAGCAGGCCCAGTCCGCCCACACCCATCCCCACGCCCGACAGGAAGGCAAAGCGTGAACTGGGGAAATGCCGCGCAATGAACATCGTGCAGGCCAGAAAGGCCGGAGCGCAGCCCACGCCAATCAGCAGCTGGCCCCACATCAGCCAGCCATAACCGGGCGCCCAGGCCGACAGGGCGGCCCCGGCAATGGCCAGCGGAAAGGCGCTGAGCACCGTGCGGCGCAGGCCGTACAGGTCCATGCCGATGCCCATGAAAAATTGCGTCACGCCAAACGACAGGCCAAACAGCCCCGCAAACGCGCCCAGCGATGCCGGCGAGAGCGCAAAGTCGGCCTGCAGCCCCGTGGCCATGATGGCGGTGATGGTGCGGTAGGCCTGGCTCAGCGCAAAGGCCGACAGCAGGGCCAGCAGCATGAACCACAGCGTGGCCTGCGCAGGCGCCACGGGTGCCTCTGGCGGGGAGGGGGGCAAGGGCGGTGGGTGGGGCGGGGCGGCGTCGGGATGGGGCACGGGCGGTGAAGCGGGAGTGGCGGGGTGCAAGGCGGTTGTTGCCGGGAGCCTGCAGCCTACCAGCTGGCGCGTGCGGGCGCTGTCGCCATCGCTGCGGTGGTACTTCGCATTGGATAGCTGCCAGCGCCTGCCACACCAGCGTCGGAGCCATTTTGTGCCTGCAATTTACAGGTCGGTGCGCAGCTTCCAGATTTCGGGAAACAGCACCACGTCCAGCATCTTGCGCAGGTAGCTCACGCCGCCTGTGCCCCCGGTGCCGCGCTTGAAGCCGATGATGCGCTCCACCGTGGTCACATGGCGAAAGCGCCAGAGGCGAAACGCGTCTTCGAGGTCGGTCAGTTCCTCCCCCAGCTGGTACAGGTCCCAGTGCTGCGCGGAGTGGCGGTACACGGTGAGCCAGGCCTGTTCCACCGCATCGCTTTCGGCATAGGGCAGGGTCCAGTCGCGGTCGGTGTGGCTGGCGGGCACGGGCAGGCCGCGCCGGGCCAGCAGGCGCAGGGCTTCGTCGTACAGCGAGGGCGCCTGGTAGGCCGCCTGCACCTGGGCCAGCAGGTCGGGGCGGTGGGCGTGGGGCTGCAGCATGGCGCGGTTCTTGTTGCCCAGGGCGAATTCGATGCAGCGGTACTGGTAGCTCTGGAACCCGCTGGAGCTGCCCAGGTAGGGGCGCATGGCGCTGTATTCGGGCGGCGTCATGGTGGCCAGCACGTCCCAGGCGTGCACCAGCTGTTCCAGGATCTTGCTCACGCGGGCCAGCATCTTGAACGCGGGCTGCAGTTCATCGTGCGCGATATGGCCGATGGCAGCGCGCAGCTCGTGCAGCATGAGCTTCATCCACAGCTCGCTGGTCTGGTGCTGCACGATGAACAGCATCTCGTCGTGCGCGGGTGACAGTGGCTGCTGTGCGCTGAGCACGGCATCGAGCTGCAGGTAGTCGCCATAGCTCATGCTCTGGCTGAAGTCGAGCTGGGCGTGCTCGGCGTGGACGATGGATTCGGGCAGGGCGGATGCCGGGGCGCCGCTGGTGGCGCCGGTGCTGCCGGGGGTTGGCGAAAAGGGGCACATGGCGGGTTTCCTTCTCAAGTCACGGCGTGTTGCCGGTTGAACTCGGGGCGCTGCCATTCGGCGGCCTCCAGCACCTGGTGCAAGTGTTCCACGGCATTCCACACGTCTTCAAAGCCGATGTACAGCGGCGTGAAGCCAAAGCGCAGGATGTCCTTGTGCGCGGTGCCGCCGTCGCCCTTGCCTGCAGCAGGAGCCGCGCCGGACCCGGCGCGGTAGTCGCCAATCACGCCGCGCGCGATCAGCGCCTGCACGATGGCGTAGGCGCCGCTGCCCTGGCCATTCACGCCTGCGCCTTCATCCCGCGTCAAGCAGACTTGCGAGCCACGCCAGGCATGCTCGCGTGGCGTGGCCAGCCCGAGGCTGTGGCCGGCGCAGCGCTCTTCCACGAGGCGGATGAACAGGTCGGTGAGCGCCAGCGACTTGCTGCGCAGCGCGGCCATGCCGCCCAGCGCCTCGGCGGCGGTGAACACGTCGAGCCCGCACTGCAGGGCCGACAGGCTGATGATGGGCTGCGTGCCGCACAGGTAGCGCGCGATGCCGGGCGCGGGCTGGTAGTCGGGGGTGAAGGCAAACGGCGCGGCGTGGCCCCACCAGCCGGACAGCGGTTGCCAGCAACGGCTGGCATGGCGCGGGTGCACCCACACGAACGCGGGCGCGCCGGGGCCACCGTTCAGGTATTTGTAGCCGCAGCCAATGGCGAAATCGGCGCCTGCCCCGTTCAGATCGACGGGTACCGCGCCCGCGCTGTGCGCCAGGTCCCACACGCACAGGATGCCCTGGGCATGCGCGGCGGCGGTGATGGCGGCCATGTCGTGCATGGCGCCGGTGCGGTAGTTCACATGCGTGAGCATGAGCACGGCCACCTCGCTGGTGAGGGCGGCAGCGATGTCTTCGGGCTCCACCAGCACGAGTTCGCGGCCGCGCTCCTGGCAAAGGCCTTCGGCAATGTAGAGGTCGGTGGGGAAGTTGCTGCGCTCGCTCACGATGCGGCGGCGGGCGGGGCTGTCCTCGCGGGCCATGTTCAGCGCCGCGCTCAGCACCTTGTAGAGGTTGATCGAGGTGCTGTCGGTGCACACCACTTCATCCGGGCCCGCGCCGATCAGCGGGGCCAGCTGGTTGCCCAGGCGCTGGGGCAGGTCGAACCAGCGCGCGGTGTTCCAGGACTGGATGAGGTCCGTGCCCCATTCGCGCGTGACCACATCGGCTACGCGGGCGGCGGTGGCCTTCGGCGCCACGCCCAGCGAGTTGCCGTCGAGGTAGATCACGCCGGGCGGCAGCGTGAAGTGCGCGCGCAGGGGGGCCAGCGGGTCTTGCGCATCGAGGGCGCGGCAGGCTTGGAGGGTGATGGTCATGGCGATGCAGTTCGGTTAGTTTTTTTTGGATAGCTGCTGGCGCTGATGAGATAAGCGCTAGAAGCCAAAAAGTCTTGGAATCAGTGCATCACAGAGTCCGCAGCACGGCACGCACGGGCGAGGCATCGGCGCTGGTCAGCTTGAGCGGCAGGGCGATCAGTTCGTAATCGCCCTCGGGCACGTCGTCGAGCACCAGGTTTTCCAGCACGCGCAGGTTGCGGCGGTGGATGACCTGGTGGCTGTCGAGCGTCTTGCTGTCGGCCGGGTCGATGCTGGCGGTGTCGATGCCGATCAGGAACACGCCCCGGTCGGCCAGGCGCGCGATGGTGTCGGGGGCGTAGGCGGTGAGCTGGCCGTCCCATTGCACGGGGGCCCGGGCGTAAGTGCGCACCAGCACGCGCGGAGGGAGGGTGGCGTCCACCGCGTGGGCAATGTGTTCCCAGGTGATCAGCGCGCCGCAATCGATGGCGTGGACCACGCGGCAGGGGCCCAGAAAAGGCGCCAGCGGCAGTTCCCCCACCGCTGCCCCCTGCGCGTCGTAATGCAGTGGCGCATCGGCGTGGGCACCCACATGGGGCGACATCGTGATGGCGCTCACGTTCACCGGGCAGCCGGGCGCGATCGTGGCGCACCACTGTTGCTGGTAGGGCGTGTCACCGGGAAACACCGGCGCGCCGGGGTGGACTGCGGGGGAGATGTCCCAGAGCTTTTGCATGGGCGACAAGGTAGCGCGCTGGCAAATTCGTGGTGTCGCTTTATGGCAACGCCTGGGAAAAAAGGCCGACCCAGCGAAGCAGCCCGGCTGATTTGCGCCGCGTCAAGAGAGCGCGGGTTGCCCCGGTGCCGCTGCCATTTTTACGCCGCAAGCGATAGAATGAGAATTGTTTTCATTTGAAATCTGGTGAAGCCATTGACCGATCTGTCCCGCAGCGATGCATCCGTTCCGTCCCGTGAACACTCCCTGGGCTTGGCCGATCTGCCGCTGCGCGTGGACGCCTGGGTGAGTGCGTTGCACATGGATGCCGCTCCGCAGGATGGCGATGTGCTGCTGCGGTTGCTCGAAATCGGTTTCCTGCCGGGCGAACCCGTGCGCGTGGTGGCGCGGGCCTTTCCGGCAGGCGATCCGATGGCCGTGCGCGTGGGGCGCACCACCTTTGCCCTGCGCCGGCGCGAGGCGGCGTTGGTGCGCGTCAGCACCATGGCGCCCGTTGGTGAGGTGGCGGCATGAATGCACAGGCCACCCCATTGAGCCTGGCGCTGCTGGGCCACCCCAACAGCGGCAAGACGGCGCTGTTCAACCTGCTCACCGGTAGCCGCCAGAAGGTGGCCAACTATGCGGGTGTGACGGTCGAGCGCAAGGAGGGTCAGCTCGTCACCCCCTCGGGCCAGCGTGTGCGCGTGCTCGATCTGCCCGGCGCCTACAGCCTCAATGCACTGAGCGCGGACGAAGCCGTCACGCGCGACGTGGTCACCGGCCAGCGCGCCGGCGAGGCCGCGCCCGGCCTGCTGGTGTGCGTGGTCGATGCCACCAACCTGCGGCTGGGTCTGCGCATGGTGTTGGAGACGCAGGCCATGGGCATCCCTATGGTGCTGGCGCTCAACATGAGTGATGCCGCTCGCCGCGCGGGCATCGCCATCGACCGTGCCGTGCTGGAGCATGAGCTGGGCATGCCCGTGGTGGAAACCGTGGGCATCCGCAAGGGCGGCGCAGCCGAGCTGCTGCAGTGGCTCGATGGCTGGCGCGCCCAGGGCGCGGTGCAGGCCCGGCCCTGGCAGCCCCAGGGCGTGGAGCAGGTACTGCACACGCAGCAGGAGGCGCGCCGCATCCTGCGGCTGGCGGTGCGCGAGCCCGAGGGCCTGGCGGCGGTGGACGACACCCTGGACCGCGTGGTGCTGCACCCGCTGTGGGGCACGCTGCTGCTGGCCTGCACCATGTTCCTGATGTTCCAGGCGGTGTTCAGCTGGGCGGCTGCGCCCATGGACGCCATCACCGGCACGGTCGAGGCGCTGGGCCAGTGGCTGCAGGCGCGCCTGCCCGAGGGTGTGCTGCGCAGCCTGCTGGTCGATGGCATCGTGGCGGGGGTGGGCGGCGTGCTGGTGTTCCTGCCGCAGATCCTGATCCTGTTCTTCTTCATCCTGGCGCTGGAAGACTCCGGCTACCTGCCGCGCGCGGCCTTTCTGCTCGACCGGCTCATGGGCACGGTAGGGCTGTCGGGGCGCTCGTTCATCCCGCTGCTATCGAGCTTTGCCTGCGCCATCCCCGGCATCATGGCCACGCGCACCATCACGCACTGGCGCGAGCGGCTGGTCACCATCATGATTGCGCCGCTCATGACCTGCTCGGCACGCCTGCCGGTGTATGCCTTGCTGATCGCCGCCTTCATCCCCGAGCGCACCGTGGCGGGCTGGTTCAACCTGCAGGGGCTGGTGATGTTTGCGCTCTACCTGGGCGGCATCCTCGGTGCCATGGCCGTGGCCGCCGTGCTCAAGCTCTGGCGCGGCAAAGTGCGGCCCACCCCGCTGCTGATGGAGCTGCCGCCCTACCGCGTGCCGAGCGCGCGCAACCTGTTGCTGGGGTTGTATGAGCGTGCCGCCATCTTCCTCCAGCGCGTGGGTGGCATCATCCTGGCCCTCACGGTGCTGCTGTGGTTCCTGTCCACCTTTCCCGCCCCCCCGGAAGGCGCCACGGGGCCGGCCATCGAGTACAGCCTGGCCGGACAGCTGGGCCGGGTGCTGGAACATGTCTTTGCGCCGCTGGGCTTCAACTGGCAGATCTCCATCGCCCTGGTGCCCGGCATGGCCGCCCGCGAGGTGGTGGTGGGCGCGCTGGGCACCGTGTATGCGCTGTCCGCCTCGGGTGACGATGTGGCGGCGCAACTGGGGCCGCTGATTGCGCAGCAATGGTCGCTGGCCACGGCGCTGTCGCTGCTGGTGTGGTTCGTGTTTGCGCCGCAGTGCCTCTCCACCCTGGCCACGGTGCGGCGCGAGACGAACTCCTGGGGCCTGGCGCTGCTGATGGCCACCTACCTGTTTGCGCTGGCCTATGCGGCCAGCTGGATGACCTACCGGCTGGCGCTGGCGTGGGGAGGGGGTTGACCATGTGGCAAGACATTGCGGTGGGCGCCATCGTGGCGCTGGCAGGGGGCTATGCGGCCTGGTACTGGATGCCCGCTGCGCTGCGCAGGCGTCTGGACGCTTTGCGACCGGGCCTGGGCAAGGCGCCGTCCTGCGGAGCCTGCAGCGATTGCGGGGGCTGCGCCACACCCGCGCGCCCCACCGATGCGCAGGCGCAGACACCGGAGCCGGAGCGCCAGCCGGTGTGGATGCATCCCAAGCGGTGACGGGAGAGGGGCGGACCGGTGGTCCCGTACCTGGCGGTTTTGTTACAGTGAGAAACATTTGCTGCCCGCGATCGTGATGCGATGACAGATGGTGCGGTTCTTCCTGCATCCGTTCTCGGGAGATTTCTTTCCGCTGCCGTCGCCCACTTCATGATCGCCATCCCTGCTGCGCTCACCCACTGGGTGGTTCGAATGAACCACCGCAATCGCAGCGCGTCCTGGCTGATCTTTGCGGTCGTCCTTGCCACCCATTTTCTGGAGCATGGGCATGGCGCCTGGACATGGTGGCTCATGGCGCTGCAGTTCCTGGTCTATCCGCATGTGGTGTATCTGCGGGCCCGCCATGCCGAGGATCCGCTGGCGGCGGAAATCCAGAACCTGTTGCTCGACAATTTCTGTTTTGGCCTCTGGGCCGCAGGGCTCGGGTTTCCGCTCTGGATCGCCTACACCCTGGTCATTTGTGGCGGCATCAACCTGACCGCGTTCCGTGCGTTCAAGGGCCTGTTGCAGGCCTTGGTTGCCGTGGCGGCGGGTGCGGCGCTGATGGTGGCCGTGGCCGGGTGGCGCTTTACCCCCGATACCTCGCTGCGCGTCAGCGCCATGAGCATGCTGTGCCTGTCGATCTACCTGGTCTTGTTTGCCCGCGACGCCCATACCCGCACCGTCGCGCTCAGCGCCACGCGGGCCCGGCTGCGCAAAAGCGAAGCCGCGCTGCAAAGCCAGTTGCAGGCCGTGGAGTCCCTGCAGGAGCAGCTCACCGAGCAGGCCCATCGCGACCCCCTGACCGGCCTGCACAACCGCCGCTACCTGAACACGGCCCTGCCGCGCGAAATCGACGCTTGCGCGCGTGACGGCGCCGCGCTGGCCCTGTTGCTCCTCGATCTCGATCATTTCAAGCAGATCAACGACCGCCATGGCCATGCGGCCGGGGATGATGTCCTGTGCCAGGTCGCGGCCCTGCTGCTGCAGTCCATGCGACCGAGTGACAGCTGTTGCCGCTATGGCGGGGAAGAGTTCTTGCTGCTGCTGCCCGGCATGGGCCTGCAAACCGCCGTGGAGCGCGCACAGGCCCTGCGCCAGCAGGTGGCCGAGCGGCGCTGGCTGGCCGATGGCCAATCGGTGCAGGTCACGCTGTCGATCGGGGTGGCATGCGCGCAAGACGCAGGCATGAAGCCGGCGGCGCTGATTGACCTGGCCGATCGGGCGCTCTACCAGGCCAAGGCCGACGGGCGCAACCGGGTGTGCGCAGCGCCGGCTGAACCGCAGGCACGGGCCGATGGTGTCGCCGCGGCCGTGACGCCAGTCGCGTAGCGCCGGGGGCTGGCGGGACCGTCAGGCCCAAGGCGCGCCGGAGGGATAGGGCGGCAGCCCCTGGCGCATGCGCGCCCGGTCGCAGGCTTCGCTGCCTGCCGCAAATTCGCGGCAAGGCGATGGACGCCATTCGTAGATGCCGCAGGCCGCCCGCGTGCCCACCTGGCCCGTGAGCGCTGCGCAGCGTGGCGGGCTGTGGTCGGTGCCGCGCATGCGGCTGGTTGCGCCCGTTACCTGCACTGCCAGACCATCGGGAACGTCGCCGCCCAACTCCTGCGTTTCATGCACCGAAAAATCCACGCGAAAGCTCGCACAGCAGGCACCGCAGGTGAGGCAGGGGTGGGTCATGCAATACGGCCGAGCAGAAGGTACTCCATGAGTGCCTTCTGGATTTGCGTGCGATTTTGGCTGCGGCACGCGACCTTCGGCCGCTTCACATCCGCGTTGCGGACAGGAGCCTGCGCCGAAACAGGCTGCTGGCGCTGGCGCGCCACCGTATTGCATGTCATGCAATACGGCCGAGCAGAAGGTACTCCATGAGTGCCTTCTGCACGTGCATCCTGTTTTCCGCTTCATCCCACACGACGGACTGGGGCCCGTCGATCACGTCGGCCTCGACTTCTTCGCCGCGGTGTGCGGGCAGGCAGTGCATGAACAGGGCGTCGGGCCTGGCGGCCGCCATCATCTCGGCGTCCACGCACCAGTCGGCAAAGGCTTTTTTGCGTTCTTCGTTCTCGGCTTCGTAGCCCATGCTGGTCCACACGTCGGTGGTGACCAGGTCGGCGCCCCGGCAGGCTTCGAGCGGGTTGCTGAAAAATTGATAGCTGCTGGCGCTTATTCCACCTGCACCGGCGGCCAATTTTTCATCGACTTCGTAGCCACGGGGGGTGCTCACATGCACCTTGAAGCCCAGCAGCGCGGCGGCCTGCAGCCAGGTGTTGGCCATGTTGTTGCCGTCGCCCACCCAGGCCACGGTCTTGCCCTGGATGGAGCCACGGTGCTCGATGAAGGTGAAGATGTCCGCCAGGATCTGGCAGGGGTGGTATTCGTTGGTCAGGCCGTTGATGACGGGCACACGCGAGTCGGCCGCAAAGCGCTCGATTTTTGTCTGCTCGAAGGTGCGGATCATCACCAGGTCCACCATGCGGCTGATGACCTTGGCGCTGTCTTCAATCGGCTCGGCGCGGCCGAGCTGGCTGTCGCCCGTGGTCAGGTGCACCACGGAGCCGCCCAGCTGGTACATGCCGGCCTCGAAGCTCACGCGCGTGCGCGTGCTGGCCTTCTCGAAGATCATGGCCAGCGTGCGGTCGGCCAGCGGGTGGTGCTTTTCGTAGGCCTTGAACTTCTTCTTGATGAGCGCGGCGCGCTCGAACAGGTAGGCGTATTCTTCGGCGCTGAGGTCGTTGAACTGCAGGTAATGTTTCATGGCGCTCTCGTTGCGGGCTGGCTCATTGCGCCAGCAGTGCTTTGACCAGGGGGGTGAGCTTGGCGACGATCTCGTCGGCCTCGGCGATGGTGAGGATCAGTGGCGGTACCAGGCGGATCACGCTATCGGCCGTGACGCTGATCAGCAGGCCGGCCTCGGCCGCCTGGCCCACCAGAACGCCGCAGGGTTGGGCCAGTTCCACGCCCAGCATCAGGCCCTGGCCGCGCACTTCTTTCACGCCAGGCAGGCCGCCCAGCGCGTGTTGCAGCGCAGTCTTGAGGTGCAGGCCCACCGTGGTGGCGTTGTGCAGCAGGCCGTCTTCTTCCATGATGCGGATGGTTTCATTGCCCGCCCGCATGGCCAGCGGGTTGCCGCCAAAGGTGGTGCCATGGTTGCCGGGCTGCAGTACGTTGGCGGCCTTGGGGCCTGCCACCACGGCGCCAATCGGCACGCCCGAGCCCAGGCCCTTGGCCAGGGGCATCACATCGGGCACGATGCCGGCCCACTGGTGGGCAAACCACTTGCCGGTGCGGCCCATGCCGCACTGCACCTCGTCGATCATCATCAGCCAGTCGCGCTCGTCGCACAGCTTGCGCAATTGCTGCAGGTATTCAATGCGCATGGGGTTGATGCCACCTTCGCCCTGGATGGTCTCGAAGAACACGGCCACCACGTTGGGGTTGCCTTCGGTGGCTTTCTTGATGGCGTCGATGTCGTTCACGGGTACGCGCACAAAGCCTTCGACCAGCGGGCCAAAGCCGCTGTAGATCTTGGGGTTGCCGGTGGCCGACATGGTGGCGATCGAGCGGCCATGAAAGGCCTTTTCATACACCACGATCTCGGGCTTGGCGATGCCTTTGTCCACGCCGTATTTGCGTGCCATCTTGATGGCGGCCTCGTTGGCCTCCAGCCCCGAGTTGCAGAAGAACACGTTGGCCATGCCCGAGCGCTCCACCAGCCTGGCGGCCAGCTGCTCCTGGCCGGGCACATGGTAGTAGTTGGACGAGTGGATGATCTTGCTGATCTGGTCCTGCAGCGCCGGCACCAGCTTGGCATGGTTGTGGCCCAGCGTGTTCACAGCGATGCCGCCGAGGGCATCGAGGTACTCCTTGCCGTTCACGTCCCACACGCGGCAGCCTTGCCCGTGCGACAGCGCAATCGGCACGCGGCCATAGGTGTTCATCACGTGGGGCGAGGCGGCCTCAATGAAAGCGGTCATGCAGTGGACTCCAGGCGACAGGGTGAAGGGTCGGCCGTGGTGGCCGCACCCGAAAAAAGCGAAGCACGATTCTAGGGCGAGCGCGTGCATCCGAAGATGACGATTGCGCATCACTGCAATGCCTGGGTGGAGGGGGAGGCGGCCCAGCTCTTATATAAGAGTTAGAATACTTGGCTGCGGTGCCGCACGCAGTGATCCTGCGCTATCCGCCCCCACCACTCAGACCCCCGATGGTTTCCCCCTCCTCCAAAGAAGTCTTCATCCAGGGCATCACCCACGAAGGAAAAACCTTTCGTCCCAGCGACTGGGCCGAGCGGCTGGCCGGGGTGATGAGCGGCTTTCGCCCGGGCGGAGCCAAGCCCGGCAGTCATCTGAGCTACTCGCCCTGGTGCATTCCCACCACGCTCAACGGGGTGAAATGCGTGGTGGTGAACAGCGACTTGCGCGACCACGAGCCCATGGCCTGGGATTTCGTCATCAATTTCGCGCGCGACAACAACCTGCAGGTGGCCGAGGCCTGCCTGCTGCCCGATCCGCCTGCGGCGCCCCTGCAGCGCTGACTGTAGCCCGCTGCTGGGGGGCTGGGGCTTCGCGCACTCATCTTTTGGAGTGTCGGGGACAGGGCGGCTTCGGCTGGAACCGACCCCGGTCTGTCCCCGATTCAGCAGGGTGCCAGCCAAGGCACGCTGCGCGCGCTTGGGCTTTGTCCAACAAAAAACCGCCCGAAGGCGGTTTTTTGCTTTGCTGGCAGCGCACCCGTTACAAACGGCGAACGGTATGACCCGTTCGGGCTGTTGGCCTGCCGGGGCAGGCGGTGAATTAGGCGGCTGCGGGTGCCAGGGCTTTCACCTTGGCAGACAGACGGCTCTTGTCGCGAGCGGCCTTGTTCTTGTGGAAGATGCCCTTGTCGGCCACGGTGTCCACCACGGCTTGCATCTTGGCGAACAGTTCGGTCGCCTTGGTCTTGTCGCCGGCCAGAACAGCCTTTTCGACGTTCTTGACAGCAGTGCGGTATTTGGAGCGCAGCGAGGTGTTCGCGGCGTTGATCTTGACGTCCTGACGGACGCGCTTGCGGCCCGACGCCAGGCGCGGGTTCTTCTTCTTGGGTTTAGCGGATGCCATGGTTTAGTTCCTTGAGTCTGAGGATGATGCCAGCAAAGCCAGCGATTATAGCCCAGAGCGGTTTTAAAGGCCACGCGGGGCATGGCTAGCGCGGCGGCGTCGCCAGTGCCACCGTGGAACTGGCTTTGCCAGGCCACGGGTGGCGTCCCCCCTCGGGGGGGAAGGCGCGCAGCGACTCAGGGGGGCTACACTCCCTGCGGTGTCATTGTTCAAAGCCGCCTCCACCGTCTCCCTGCTGACCCTGGCCTCCCGTGTGACGGGCCTGGTGCGCGACCTCCTGATGGCCTCGATGTTTGGCGCCAACGCGCTGACCGATGCCTTCAACGTTGCCTTCCGCATTCCCAACCTGTTCCGGCGCCTTTTTGCCGAGGGGGCCTTCAGCCAGGCGTTCGTGCCGGTGCTGGCCGCCTCCAAGGCCCAGCATGGCGAGGCCGCCACGCGCGTGCTGATCGCCAGCGTGGCGACGGCGCTGGCCTGGGTGCTGTTGCTCACCTGCGTGCTGGGTGTGCTGGGGGCCCCGCTGCTGGTGTGGCTGCTGGCCAGCGGCCTGCGCCAGAGCCCGGCCAGTTTCGATGCCGCCGTGCTGATGACGCGCTGGATGTTCCCCTACATCGGTTTCATGTCGATGGTGGCGCTGTCGGCGGGTGTGCTCAACACCTGGAAGCGCTTTGCCGTGCCGGCCGCCACGCCGGTGCTGCTGAACCTGTGCATGATCGCTGCCGCCTGGCTGGGCGCGCCGCAACTGGCGGCACGGGGGATCGAGCCCATCTACGCCATGGCCGGCGGTGTGATGCTGGGCGGCATGCTGCAGCTGGCGGTGCAGGTGCCCGTGCTGTACCGCCTGGGCCTGCTGCCGCGCATCGGCGTGACCTGGGGCGCCGTGCGCGCCGCCTGGGCCGAGCCGGGCGTGCGCCGCATCCTCACCCTCATGGCACCGGCGCTGCTGGGGGTGGGCGTGGCGCAGGTGTCACTCATGGTCAACACCCAGATCGCGTCGTACCTTGCACCCGGGAGCGTGACGTGGCTGTTCTACGCGGACCGGCTGATGGAATTCCCCACTGCGCTGCTTGGCGTGGCGCTGGGAGTGGTGCTCACGCCCCAGCTGGCCGCTGCCAAGGCCGCCGGCGACGCACTGCGCTATTCGGCCATGCTCGACTGGGGCCTGCGCATCGTGGTGCTGCTGGCCGTACCCTGTGCCGTGGCGCTGCTGACCTTTGCCACGCCCCTGGTGGCCACGCTGTTCCACCACGGCGCGCTGCTGGACAGCGACGTGGGGCAGATCGCTGTTGCGCTGGCCGGTTACGGCGCTGGCCTGCTGGGGCTGGTGGCCATCAAGGTGCTGGCGCCAGGCTACTACGCCAGCCAGGACATCCGCACCCCGGTGAAGATCGCCATCGTGGTGCTGGTCATCACCCAGTTGCTCAATGCCGCGCTGGTGCCGTTCATGGCCCATGCGGGGCTGGCGCTGTCGATCGGGCTGGGTGCACTGGTGAATGCGCTGTGGCTGCTGGTAGGCCTGCTGCGCCGCGGCAGTTACCAGCCGCAGCCTGGATGGGCACGCTTTGCCTTGCAGGTGGTGGCTGCCAGCGCCTTGTTGGCCGTGCTGCTGGTGTGGGCTGCGCAGTATTTTCCGTGGGTGCAGATGCGCGCGCACAGTGGTCAGCGTTTGGGTTTGCTGGCACTGGTGCTGGGCGCGTCGGTGGCGCTGTATTTTGGCGCGCTGTGGGCCGCCGGATTCCAGCTGCGGAAGATGTTGCGGCGCTGACGCCGCTGTGCCGCGTGCGCGCCGGAATGACCCTGCAATCCGCGCCTGGTGTGGCTTGACGCCACAGGGCGCCCACCGTACAACGCTTCCATGTCCCTGAGCTATTCCGTCCCCACTGCGCTGGAATACTTTGCCGCGCTGGTCCAAAGCGACGAGCATTTCCCGCTGCTCGAAGCCGCCGCCAGCCTGGCGCAGGACGAATACATCGATCTGGATGTGCAGCAGCTGCTGGGCGACATGGACCAGTTGGCGGCGCGCCTGCAGCGCCGCATGCCGGCCGACGCGTCCGCGCTGCAGCGCCTGCATATGCTCAACCAGTTTTTCTTTGCCGACCTGGGTTTTGCCGGCAATGTGAACAATTATTACGACCCCGAAAACAGCTATCTCAACGCCGTGCTGCGCACGCGCCGCGGCATCCCGATATCGCTGGCCGTGCTGTGGATGGAGCTGGCCCAGGGCCTGGGCCTGCACGCGCGGGGCATCGCCTTTCCGGGGCATTTCATGGTCAAGGTGCTGCTGCCCAAGGGGCAGGTGGTGATGGACCCGGTATCGGGGCAGTCGCTCAGCCGGGAGGAATTGTCCGAGCGGCTGGAGCCCTACAAGCGCCAGAGCGGCCTGGTGGACGACTACGACGTGCCGCTGGGCCTGTACCTGCAGGCGGCCACGCCGCGCGACATCATTGCGCGCATGCTGCGCAACCTCAAGGAAGTGCACCGCACGCAGGAAGACTGGCAGCGCCTGATCGCCGTACAGGACCGCCTGATCGTGCTGCAGCCCCAGGCCTGGAGTGAATGGCGTGACCGCGGCCTGGCGCATGCCGAGCGCGGCAACACGGCGCAGGCCGTGGCGGATCTGCAGACCTATCTGGCGCATGTCGAAGACGCGCTGGATGTGGATGCCATCACCGAGCGCATCAGCACCTTGCGCAGCGCGGGCCGCTGATATGGATGGGCCTGCCACCGTATGGCCTCATTGGTTCGCCTTGCCGTGCTACCGCACGGCATGCGGCTTCCCGCCTGGTTGCCCGCCTGAAAGCAGGCCCTGTGAATTGGGGCTGAAATGAAAAAGCGCTTGCCTGGCAAGCGCTTTTTGCTATTGCTGGAATGGCGATTTGTCAGGCGCCCGCAGCCTTGACGCAAAGGACGGGGCAGGACACCGTCATCAGCAGTTCCTGGGCCACGCTGCCCAGGATCAGCTTGCCCACGGCGGTGCGCCGGCGCAGGCCGATCACCAGCACGGAGATGTCGCGCGACTCCACCAGGTCGTTGATCTCGTCCACGGCGCTCTTGCCACGCACAAACTGCTTGAACTCGGCGGTGATGCCTTGCGCGGCCAGCAGCTCTTCCACCTGCTCCACCTCGAAGCCGGCGGCCAGCGAAGTATCTTCCTGCTGGCCACCGGGGCCGGCGTTCACCACCATCAGGGGTTCCTGGCGGCGCTTGGCGATTTCGATGCCCTTGTCCAGTGCGGCCCGGCCTTCGGGGCGGGGTACGTATGCGACGAGGATGGTCATGTCTTGTATCTCCTTGGTATTGTTGGAATGGCGGCTCGCCCAGGTTTGGGCAGGCCGTGCGTGACCGGGGCAGTCTGCGCTCGCAAATGGTAACGCCTGGCGCAGGTGGGGCGGTGTTGTTCCGGTGCTCAATGCGACCGGCTGCCGCACTCCGGCGGTATTCCGGGGGCGCGAACAGGTGCCAGATCTGGCGCACCGGCGTATCTGAGCGGCGCAATGGCGCGATCGCGGGCTGGCCCATGCCGGGTAGAAAGGGATATCGGCGACATGGCGCGGCGCGCAGTCGATTTGCGTGGCCGCGCGCGCCGAAGAAGTGTGACGATCTGCTGATTGGCGTGTTGGCTTGTAAGTCGCGTTGACGGTGCTTCAGGGCATCCGGTAGATTCGCGGCCACGGCGTTGCGCCATCGTGGTGCCATGCTTCACAAAATATACCGATTGGAGTTTTCGATGTCTGCATTCAAACGTGTGGTTGTTTCCTGCCTGGTGGCCGGACTGACGCTGGCGGGCCTGCCGCTCTCAGCCCAGGCGGGCATCGTGGGCACCGACCAGGTACTGGCAACTTCCGCATCGAGTGCCGACCGTGATCGGGTCAGCATTTTCCTGGCCCGTGACGATGTGCGCACCGCCCTGCAGGGTCAGGGGGTGGATGCCAATGCCGCCATTGCGCGCGTGCAGGCCATGTCCGACGCGGAAGTGGCCCAGCTCGCCTCCCGCGTGGACCAGGCGCCGGCCGGCGGTGATGTCTTGGGGGTGGTATTCACGGTCTTCATCGTCCTGCTGGTCACGGACATCCTGGGGTTGACCAAGGTATTTCCGTTCACCCGCTCGGTTCGCTGATGAATCCTCGCCGCGCTGGCTGGAGGACCCCCGCTGCGGCGGGGGTTCTTCTTTGCGCCCTGCTGTTGTCGGGATGTGCGTCGCCGCAACTCACTGCCCTGGACCAGCGCTGGCCGCCGGCCTTGCCGCCCGCAGCGTTGCTGGCCCATGTGCCGTTCTTTGCACAGGATGACCACCTGTGTGGCCCCGCCTCGCTGGCCATGGTGGCGCAGGCTGCGGGCGTCCAGGTGACGCCGGACGAGCTCACCGAGCAGGTCTATGTGCCGGGGCGTCAGGGTGCGCTGCAGCTGGAAATGCTGGCAGCCACACGCCGGCATGGGCTGGTGGCCTATCCCCTGGCGCCGCGCCTGCAGGATCTGCTGCAGGAAGTGGCGGGCGGGCAGCCGGTGCTGATCCTGCAAAACCTGTCGCTGCCGATATCGCCCCTGTGGCATTACGCGGTGGTGATTGGTTACGACCGCGCGCGCAACGAGGTGGTGCTGCATTCCGGTGTCACCGAGCGCATGGTGATGGCGCTGTCCACCTTCGAGCACACCTGGGCGCGTTCCGGGTACTGGGCGATGCGCGCGGTGGCGCCGGAGCGTTTGCCAGTGACGGCCGAGGCGGATGGCTGGGCAACGGCCGTGGCAGCGCTGGAGCGCGTGAACCCACGCGCCGCCCAGACGGCCTACGCCACGGCGCTGGCACGCTGGCCGGACCATCGGGCCAGCTTGCTGGGGGCAGGAAATGCAGCGTATGCGCAGCGCCAGTTGACGCGCGCCGGGCAGGCTTATGCGGCGGCCACGCGGGCGCATCCCGACTTTGCCGATGCATGGAACAACCTGGCGCAGGTACGGCTGGAACAAGGGCAGCGACGTGCGGCCCGCGCTGCCATCGACCGTGCCGTGGCGCTGGGCGGACCACGCCTGGCGCAGTACCAGGAGCTGCAGCAAAAAATCCGGGAACCATGAAGCGTGCTGGAGGCGACCCTCCGGAACGGGGTCGCCACCATGCACCGGAACGCTTCACCAGGCAGCGTACCGCGCAGCTTGCGTCTGCTCACGGACAGGGCGTGCGCTCCGCCGCAGACAAGATGTGATCCATTCAGGTGGATCAAGAGCAAATGACGCGCTGGCCCGTAAGCTGTTATCTTGAACAGGGTCGTTCCAGTGAATGGCCACCGCATCCATGCCCCGCCGCTCCCCCCTGTTTTCCCTGTCTGCCCTGACGCGCGCTTACCGGCGCAACCTCAAGGCCTTTGCGCGCGCCACTCAACCCGTGCGCGCCAGGGCGGTGGCCGTGCCGCGTGCGCCGTCCCCAGCCATACCCGTTGCCCGCACGCCGCGCAAGCCGCTGCCCGCCAGCGGGGAGTGGATGGCCGGCATGGCCCCCGGCCCTGCGGGTGCGCGGCGGTTTCACCTGTATGTGCCGCCGGGGCTGGCGCTGCGTCCGGGCGAAAAGCGGCCCCTCCTGGTGATGCTGCATGGCTGCGGCCAGACCGGGCGCGAACTGGCGGCCAGTTCGCGCATGAACCGCCTGGCGGTGCGCCATCGCTTTCTGGTGCTCTATCCCGAGCAGGAGCGCCTGGCCAATGCCCATGGCTGCTGGAACTGGTTTGACCGCCGAAGCGGCAAGGCCGATGCCGAGGCGGCAACGCTGCTGGCCGCGATCGACCGGGTGGCGCGGCGCCACCCGGTGGACACCACCCGCGTGGGCGTGGCAGGGCTGTCGGCCGGCGCCAGCATGGCCGCGCTGCTGGCGGCGCGCTACCCCGGCCGGTTTTTTGCCGTGGCCATGCATTCGGGTGTGGCACCCGGTTCGGCCGATTCCGCCGCCACTGCCATGGCGGCCATGCGTGGGCGGCGCGCGGCGCATCTGCCCGATCCGCCACCGGCGCTGGCCGCTGAAGGAGCGCCGCTGCCCCCGCTGCTGATCCTGCATGGTGATGGCGACAACGTGGTCTCGGTGCGCAACGCGGCGGCCACGGCCGAGCTGTGGGCCGCGGCATTGGGCGCGCGCGCCGGCGCGGTGCGCACCCTGCAGCGTGGCAAACGCCATGCGATGCGAGTGACCGAGTACAAGGCTCGCGGTCGCGCGCAGGTCACGCTGCGCGAAATCGTGGGCCTGGGCCACGCCTGGAGCGGCGGTGCGTCCGGCATGCCCTACAGCGATTCGGCGGGGCCCGATGCGTCGGCACTGGTGTGGGCGTTTGTCGCGCGGCAGTTCAGAAAATGAAGGGGCATAGCCGTTACCCCTTGTTCTGATATTGCGCGCCGGGCCGGCCGGTGGCGGCTAAACCAGCCGCGCCGCCATCAGCTCTTTCTTGAGGTAGGCGTAAAACAGCGGCGCTGCCACCAGCCCCGCCGGACCGAAAACGGCCTCGGCCACGAACATCACCGACAGCAGTTCCCACACCCCCATCTGCGTGCGCCGGCCCACCACCTTGGCATTGATCAGGTATTCGGCCTTGTGGATGAGGATCAGAAACCCCAGGCAGGCCGCTGCCGCCAGCGGCGACACCGACAGCCCCACGATGGTGATGACCACGTTGCACACCAGGTTGCCCACAATGGGCACCAGCCCCGCGACAAACGTGAACGTGATCAGCACCGGCGTGTAGGGCAGCTCCAGGCCCCACAGCGGCAACACAAAAAGCAGGAACAGCGCGGTGAGCAGCGTGTTGAACGCCGCAATCCAGAACTGCGCCGCCACGATCTGGCGGAATGCCTCGCCAAACAGGGCGATGCGCAGCCTGAGCTGCTGCGCCAGCGGGCCACGCGCCAGCACCGCGGGGCGCACGGCGGCCAGCGCGCCAATCAGCAGGCCCACATACGCAAACAGTACACCGGCCAGCCAGGCGCGCCCGGCCATGGCCAGCGCACCGGCCTTGGCGCCCAGGTAGCTGGCAATGGTGCGCTGGATCTCCGCCGCCCCTTCCGGCAGGTGGGCGGCCATGTCCGCCGGCAATTTCAGGCGCAGCTCCAGCACCGTGCGGGCCATGTAGTTCAGCAGTTCCTGGTATTGCTGCGGGGCGTTCACCAGGTAGCCGCGCGAGTGTGTGAGGCCCACTGCCAGCAACGCCAGCGGCAGCAGCATCACCAGGGCGGCAGCGGCAATCTGCGCAGCCCGCAGGCCAGAGACGGACGGATGGGCCTGGCGCCGCATGCGCCCCAGGCCTTGCGCAAACCAGCGGGTCAACGCCCGTGTCAGCAGAAACCCCAGGCACACGCACAAAAGACCCGGCAGCAGGCCGCGCCACATCACCAGCAGCAACGTGGCCGCCACCAGCAGGTAGCTGGCCACCACGACGCCCTGGCTCAAGGGTCGCGCTGGCAGCTGGGTTGGTGTGGCCTCCACCGAAGCGGAGGCGATGGGGGCCGGGGAGGGGCGCTGCGCCATGCAGGGCGACGGAACGGAGCGAGGCCAGTCGGTCAGGCCACCACCACGGCGGCACCTTCACCGCGCGCGGCAATCGTGCCAATGGCGTAGACCTGCTCGCCCGCAGCGCGCAGCGTGGCGGCCGTGGCTTGCGCCACTGCCGCGTCCACCACTACCACCATGCCGATGCCGTTGTTGAAGGTGCGGTTCATCTCGATGTCGTCGATGCCGGCCGTCTTCTGCAGCCAGGCAAACAGCTCGGTCTGGGGCCAGCTGCCTTTTTTCAGGTGGGCGGCGGTACCCTCGGGCAGCACGCGGGGGATGTTTTCCAGCAGGCCGCCGCCGGTGATGTGGGCCAGGGCTTTGATCGGGTGTTGTGCCAGCGCAGCCAGCACGTTCTTCACATACAAGCGCGTGGGCTCCATGACCGCCTGCTTGAAGGGCTTGCCGTCCAGCGTGGCCGGCAGATTGGCGCCCGCGCGCTCGATGCACTTGCGCACCAGCGAGAAGCCGTTGGAGTGCACGCCGCTGGACGCCAGGCCCAGCACCACGTCGCCGGGCTTCACATCCTTGCCGGTGAGGATCCTGGATTTTTCGACGGCGCCCACGGCAAAACCGGCCAGGTCGTATTCGCCCGCCGGGTACATGCCGGGCATCTCGGCGGTTTCGCCGCCGATCAACGCGCAGCCCGAGAGCTCGCAGCCCTTGGCAATGCCGCCGACCACGGCGGCGGCAGTGTCCACATCGAGCTTGCCGCAGGCGAAGTAGTCGAGGAAGAACAGCGGCTCGGCGCCCTGCACCAGCACGTCGTTGACGCTCATGGCCACCAGGTCGATGCCCACCGTGTCGTGCATGTTCCATTCAAACGCCAGCTTGAGCTTGGTGCCCACGCCGTCGGTGCCGGAAACCAGCACGGGCTCCTGGTAGCGCTTGGGCACCTCGAACAGTGCGCCAAAGCCGCCGATGCCGGCCAGAACGCCCTCGCGCATGGTCTTTTTGGCCAGCGGCTTGATGCGTTCGACCAGGGCGTCGCCCGCGTCAATGTCAACGCCAGCGTCTTTGTAGGACAGGGGGGTGGGGGTGGATGCAGAGGAGCTCATGGCAGGGATGGCACGGACCAGCGTGCGCGGCAGACTAAAATTTGCGCAGATTTTACGGGTTGTGCACCGCACGCCGTCCGTTCACCCTTTCTTCCCGCCCCGTTTTGCTTTTCCAGCCCATGCCGTTTCCTGTCATTCTCCCCCGCGCCGGCCTGCGTGCCCGCGGGCTGCAGCCATGAAGCAGCTGGCCCTGGACATTGGCCTGGCGACGGGCCCGACCCTGGCGCGTTTCTTTGCCGGCCCCAACGAGGCCGCGCTGCAGCACCTGCGGCTGTGGGTGGGGGAGGGCCACCAGCCGGGCACCCGTTCGCCGGTTCCCACGTACCTGTGGGGCGAGGCCGGCAGCGGCAAGACCCACCTGCTGCGGGCGGTGCACCAGGCCTTGAGTGACCAGGGAGCCAGCGTCGGCTGGCTCGATGCGTCGGTGGCCGCGCCCACAGAGTTTGATGAGCGCTGGACCGCCGTGGTCATGGACGATGTGCACCTGTACAGCACCGCCCAGCAGGCCATGGCCTTCAACTGGTTTGTGAACGCCATCAGTCCCGCCAGCGGCATGCCACGCGGGGTGCTTGCTGCGGGCAACCTACCGCCGGCCGACCTGCCACTGCGCGACGACCTGCGCACCCGCCTGGGCTGGGGCCATGTGTTCCAGCTGCAGCTGCTCGATGAAACTGCCCGCCGCGCGGTGCTGCGCCAGGAGGCCGATGCCCGGGGCGTGTTCCTGGGCGACGAGGTGATGGATTTCATGCTCAACCGTTTTTCGCGCGACCTGGGCAGCCTCATGCAGTTGCTGGACCAGCTCGATGCCTATGCGTTGCGCACCCAGCGCGCCATCACCATCCCCTTGCTCAAGGCCATGCTCGAATCGGAATGATGCCGCCATCCGGTGCGCCTCCCCTTTTGCCCTTTTTGTGAATCTGAATGACCTCTGATCCCCGCCGCCCGCGGCTTGCGCTGTTCGACCTGGACCATACGCTGCTGCCCATTGACTCCGACTACGAGTGGGGCGAGTTCACCATCCGCATCGGCTGGAACGATCCCGTGGAGTTCGCGCGCCGCAACGACGAGTTCTATGCCCATTACCAGGCCGGCACGCTCGATGTGCACGACTATGTGCGGTTTGCCACCGAGGCCGTGCGCCAGCGCGGCCCCGAGGCCGCCGCCGCCGCCCATGCGCAGTTCATGCGCGAGGTGATCGAGCCGGCCATCCAGCCGCAGGCGCGCGCGCTGCTGCGCCAGCACCAGGCGGCTGGCGATGACGTGCTCATCATCACCGCCACCAACGAGTTCGTGACGCGGCCCATCGCCCAGGCCCTGGGCGTGCCAGAATTGCTGGCCATGCGGCTGGCCCGGGATGCGCAGGGCTGGTACACGGGCGAGATCGACGGCATTCCCACCATGCGCGAAGGCAAGGTGCGGCGCATGGAACAATGGCTGGCCGAGCGGCGGCTCTCCTGGAGCGATGTCGAGAGCACCTTCTACAGCGACTCCATGAACGACGTGCCACTGCTGGAGAAGGTGAACCACCCCGTCGCCACCAACCCCGACCCGCGCCTGCGTGCGCTGGCCCAGGAGCGCGGCTGGCGCATACTGGACCTGTTCACGGCCTCTGCCAGCCAGGCTGCCTCCTGACACCTGTGCTCCGGCACCCCTGACTACCCATTACCCATGATCAAGAAGTTCATCGACAAGCTGCTCGGCAAATCCACGCCTGGCGCCTCGGGCGGCAAGCCCCATTTCGGCAAGCGCGTAGAGGTACCCGCCAGCGTGCATGGCATCAACCCCGAACTGGTGGATCGCCGCGCCGCCGACGTGGTGGCCACGCTCAAGCAGGCGGGTTTTGAGGCCTACATCGTGGGCGGCGCCGTGCGCGACCTGCTGCTGGGCCTGCGCCCCAAGGACTTTGACGTGGCCACCAACGCCACGCCCGAGCAGGTCAAGGGGTTGTTCCGGCGCGCCTTCATCATCGGCAAGCGTTTTCGCATCGTGCACGTGGTGCATGGCCGGGGGCGCGAGCACGAGGTGATCGAGGTGTCCACCTTCCGCGCCTACCTCGACAACGCTGCGGCAGGCCAGGTCAGTGGCAACGAGAAGACCAGCAAGGCCCAGCTGTCGGGCATGCAGCATGCCGTGGACGCCAGCGGCCGCGTGTTGCGCGACAACGTCTGGGGCCCGCAGGACGAAGACGCCACGCGCCGCGACTTCACCGTGAACGCCATGTACTACGACCCGGTCAGCCAGGTGGTGGTGGACTACCACAAGGGCCTGCAGGACGCCAAGAAGAAGACGCTGCGCATGATTGGCGACCCGGCCACGCGTTACCGCGAAGACCCCGTGCGCATCATCCGCGCCGTGCGCTTTGCGGCCAAGCTCAGCCCGCTGGGCTTCAGCATCGACGCCAAGACCGCTGCGCCGCTGGTGCAGTCGCAGGCCCTGCTGGCCGAGGTGCCGCAAAGCCGCATGTTCGATGAAATGCTCAAGCTGCTGCAAACGGGGCACGCCATCGCCACCATCGAGCAGCTCAAGAAGCTGGGCATGGCCACAGGCATCTACCCGCTGCTGGACGTGGTGGTGGAGCGCGCCGACACGCCCTTCGTGAAGGCAGCCCTCACCGACACCGACCGCCGCGTCGGCGAAGGCAAGCCCGTGGCCCCCAGCTTCCTGCTGGCCTGCGTGCTGTGGGACGACGTGCACAAGGGCTGGACGGAGCGCCAGAACCAGCGCCAGCACCCGCTGCCGGCGCTGCAGGATGCGATCGATGACGTGTTCGACCGGCGCATTGGCGACGTGTCGGGCCGCGGCAAGCTGGCCGCCGACATGCGCGAGATCTGGGTCATGCAGCCGCGCTTTGAAAAGCGTGTGGGCAACGGCCCCTTTGGCATGGTCGCCCAGCTGCGCTTTCGCGCCGGATTCGACTTCTTGCGCCTGCGTGCCGACGTGGGCGAAGTCGAGGAAGCCCTGGCCGAATGGTGGCAGGACTTCCAGAACGCCAGCGATGACCGCCGCGACGACCTGATGGACCAGGCCCGCGAAGAGCAGAAGGCGCGCCAGAAGGCCCAGCCCGTGGTCAAGCGGGTGCCGCGCGCTGCACCGGCAGCCGGGGCGGCGCCCCGTGCTGCGGCGGCTGGCGCTGCACCGTTGCCCGACGATGCTGCGCCGCTGGCCGATGGCGATGCGCCCAAGAAGCGCCGTCGCCGCCGTCGCAAGCCGGGGGGTGGCAATGGCGAAGGCGCTGCCTCCGCAGCCGCCGGCGAATAAGCTTTGCTGATGCAGGCTGCTGGCCCGCCCGTGGCCCCTGCGATTCCTGCGGCCGTGTCGGCCTGGATCGGCCTCGGGGCCAACCTGGGCGATCGGCAGGCCACCTTGCGCGCCGCGCTGGCCGCCGTGGCGGGCTTGCCGGGCACGCGCGTGCAGCGCATCTCGTCCCTTTACCGCAGCGCGCCCGTGGATGCGGGCGGGCCCGACTATCTGAATGCCGTGGTGCAGGTGGAGACCTCCCTGGCGCCCCATACCTTGCTGGCGCAGCTGCAGGCGATCGAGCAGGCGGCCGGGCGCGAGCGGCCCTACCGCAATGCACCGCGCACGCTGGACCTGGACATCCTGCTCTATGGCGACCAGGTGATCGATACCCCCACGCTCACGGTGCCGCACCCGCGCATGCCCGAGCGTGCCTTTGTGCTGCGCCCCCTGGCCGAACTGGCGCCCCAGCGGGTGCCGGCGCACCTGCTGGCAGCCGTGGCGGCGCAGCGTATCGAACGCATCGCGGAATCCGCCTGGGTGGATGCCCAGGGGTGACGTGCGGTGGGCGCGTGGACGCATCCAGGCGAAATCCATGGGGTATTGATGCATCTTTGCGTGCCTGGCGTGCAGCGTTAAGGTCGGCTTAAGTGGTCGTGCGGCAGACTCTCGCGTTGCCCAATTTCCATGGGCCAGGAATGTCTTGTGAACCATTTTTTTCTCGCCCAGGAGTCGGTCGCGCCGCCGGGCGGTTCTGTCGAGGTCGCGGCTGCTGACAGGGGGGAGGGGCCGCGCCCGCTGACGTCGATCTCCTGCGTCGTGCCTTGCTACAACGAAGCCGATAACCTGGAGCGCCTGCTGCCGCGATTGAGCGCTGCCTTGGCCATGCTCGCGCCGCAATGGGAAATCGTGCTGGTGGACGACGGCAGCACCGACGCCACCAGCGCGCGCATGGCCCAATGGACACGCCAGCCGGGCGTGCGTGCATTGCAGCTGTCGCGCAATTTCGGCAAGGAGGCTGCGCTCACGGCGGGCCTGCAGGCGGCTGCCGGTCAGGTCGTTGTGATGATGGATTCCGATCTGCAGCATTCGCCCGCCTTGCTCGATACCTTCGTGCGGCACTGGCGCGCGGGGGCCGATGTGGTGTACGCCGTGCGCGAGCACCGCGATGATGAGAGCGGCTTCAAGCGCCTGGGCGTGTACTGGTTCTACCGCCTCCTCAACGGGGCTGATCGCTTCGAGGTGCCGGCCGGCGCTGGCGATTTCCGGCTCATGGACCGCAAGGTGGTCAAGGCGCTGCTCGCACTGCCCGAGCGCAACCGTTTCATGAAGGGGCTGTACGCCTGGGTGGGCTTCGAGTCGGTGGCCGTGCCCTATGTGCCGGACGCGCGCGCCCATGGCCAGAGCCATTTCAACCCGCTGCGGATGGTGCGCCTGGCGCTGGATGGCCTCACGGCCTTCACGGTCTGGCCGCTGCGCGCGGTGAGCGGATTGGGCTTTGTGCTGGCACTGGCGGCGTTTGGCTATGGCGCTTACCTCAGCTTGGACTATCTGCTGTACGGCCACGATGTGAGTGGCTGGACCACCATCGTCGTGAGCCTGATGCTGTTCGCGGGCATCCAGCTGGTGTCGCTGGGCGTGGTGGGCGAGTACGTGGGCCGCATCTACGAAGAGGTCAAGCGGCGGCCGCTGTACGTGGTCCAGCGCCAACTTGGACAGGGCCTGCGGGAGGACGCATGACCGTGCAGGCCCAGCGACCGGCCTGGCGCGACGGCCTGGCCGTGCTGGCGCTCATCCTGGCCTGGCTGGCGGCCACGGCCTGGATGCGCCCATTGATGCTGCCCGACGAGGGCCGCTATGCCACCGTGGCCTGGGAAATGCTGCGTTCGGGCGACTGGTTGACGCCCACGCTCAACGGGCTGCCGTTCTTTCACAAGCCGCCGCTTTTCTACTGGATCACGGGCGCCGCGCTGTCCGTGCTGGGGCCCTCCGAGATGGCAGCGCGTGCTGCGTCCCTTGCGGGGGCCACGCTGGGGGCGTTGTCGCTGTATCTTTTCACGCGCCGCTGGTGCGGCCCGCAGGCTGCGCGCCGGGCTTTGTGGGTATTGCTGGTGCAACCGCTGTTCTATGTCGGCGGCCAGTTTGCCAACCTCGACATGCTTGTGGCGGGCTGCATCACGGCCACCATCCTGGCGCTGGCGCACGCGGCATTGTGCTTCGAACAGGGGCAGCCGCACCGCCGTGTGCTGCTGCTGGCCTATGGCCTGGCGGCGCTGGGTGTGCTGGCCAAGGGGCTGATCGGCTTTGTGATACCGACCATGGTCGTCGGCCTCTGGCTCGTTCTGCGCAGGCGCTGGCGCACGGTGCTGGCGCTGCTGTCCCTGCCGGGCCTGGCCGTGTTCCTGCTGGTGGCCGCCCCCTGGTTCGTGGCCATGCAGCAGCGCTTTGACGGCTTCGTGCATTATTTTTTTGTGGTGCAGCATTTCCAGCGTTTCGCTGCGGACGGATTCAACAACGTGCAGCCGTTCTGGTTCTACCCCGTGGTGGTGGTGGTGTGCAGCCTGCCGGGCATCTTGTGGGCGCGCCCGCTGTTGGCGCGTGGCTATTTCACGGCCAGTGCGCCGCGCAGTGAAGTGCGATGGCTCATGGTGCTGGCGGTGGGCTGTGTGCTGCTGTTCTTCTCGCTACCGCAGTCCAAGCTGGTGGGCTACATCCTGCCCGCTGTGCCACCGCTGGCGTGGCTGATCGCCGATGCCAGCGTGGTCTCTGGCGATTCCAGCGTGCGCCGGCGCTGGTGGTGGGCCACGCTGGTGCTCAGCGCCCTGCTGGGGCTGGCCGTGGTGGTCGGGCTCGCGCTGGACCAGCACCATTCCAGGCGCAGCCTGGGCCTTGCGCTGCGCGCGCAGCATCAGCCCGGGGTGCCGGTCTTCATGCTCAATACCTACCTTTATGACGTGCCGTTCTACGCGCGCCTGCAGGAGCCTGTGCACGTGGTGGATGACTGGCGCAACCCCGAGATCGCACGGCGCGACAACTGGCGCAAAGAGATTGCCGACGCGGGCCAGTTCGCCCCCGATGTGGCGGCGCGGCTGCTGTTGACACCCGAGGCTTTACCCCAGGCCCTGTGTCGCCAATCCGTGAGCTGGGTGATAGCGGCGCAGGATCAGCGCGGGCGCTACCCTTTTCTGGCGCAGACCGAGGCGGTGTACACGGCAAACGGTGAAACGCTCTGGCGCATCGATTCGCGCCAAGGCGCGCAGTTCACTGCCCTGAACTGTGCAGGAACGCCCAATGGCGACTGAGCAGGTAAGTCGCCCCGGCCACGCCGATGAGCACGCCGGCCAGCAGAACGTCGTAGCGGGCGCTGGTCCAGTGCAGCAACAAGGCGTAGAGGGTTTCGTTGATCAGGAAGCCGCCCGCCGAAATGCTGAAAAAGCGCAAGCCTGCGCGGCCCACGGAGTTGCTATGCCCGCGAAAGCTGAGCCGGTGGTGGCCGGTGAACGACACGCCCAGGGCCACAAGCCAGCCGACCACGTTGGCCAGCAGCGGTGCCCAGCCACCCAGGGCCACCAAAGCGGTGGCCACGCTCCAATGCACGGCGGCGGCGGCGCAACCGACCACGACGAACCAGCCGACGTGGCCCCGTTGTCGATGGCGGCGGTGCAGGATGGGGCGGGAGTGGGTCAGGCGATGCATGGGGCGCAGCAGCATAGCAGCTGGCGCCGCATCAGTGTGTGCGTGGACGATTTTGGCCTGAATCCGGGCATCAACCAGGCGGTGCTGGCGCTCGCACACCAGGGGCGCGTACAGGCGGTGTCCTGCATGGTGGGCGGGCCTGCCTGGGCCGAGGGCGCACAGGCACTGCGTGCCCTGGACCACTGTCGCGTGGAGGCGGGCCTGCATCTGGACCTGACCGAATGCCCGCTGCAGCCCGCGTTGTGCCAGCCCCTGGGGCGCCTGATTGCGCGGGCCTATTTGCACCGGCTGGATATTCCAGCGCTGCGCACCGAAATCCGTGCCCAGCTGGACGCCTTTGAGCAGGCCATGGGCCGTGCGCCCGCGTATGTCGACGGCCACCAGCATGTGCACCAGTTGCCCATGGTGCGTACCCTGCTGCTGCAAGAGCTGGCGCGTCGCTACCCGGCGGGCGGGCTGTGGCTGCGCGCCACCCGCAGCCCGCAGGGCGTGGCGCATGCCGATGCCCGCACGGGCTTCAAAAGCCATGTGATTGCGTCTCTGGGAGGGCGGGCGTTGTCTGCGCTGGCCCGGCGCCAGGGGCTGCGGCAAAACGCACGCTTGCTCGGGGTGTACGACTTCACCGGGGGAGCGCCGGCATACTGTGCGCGGCTGGAGCGCTGGCTGCATGCCGCGCGCGATGGCGACCTGCTCATGTGCCACCCAGGCCTGCCGACTCAGGCCCCCGATGTGCTGGCGGCCGCGCGGCAGGATGAGTGGGCCGTGCTCAGCGCCCCGGGATGGGCGGACGCGTTGGCCGCCGCAGGCGTGCGCCTGCAACCCATGGGCCAGATTTTGGGGTGACTGCCATTCAATAAACAGCTTGTGCCAGCTTCGCTGGTCAGCGCTGTCGGCATGTTTGGCCCAGAGTTTCCGGGGTATTGCCGTTGGCGGCGCCGGGCTGGACGAATCGCGGTCAATCCACCTTGGCGCCCGAGGCCTTCACCAGTTGCTGGTACTTGGCGCGCTCGCTGGCCATGAAGGCGTCGAACTGCTCGGGCGTGGTGGGCACGGGTTCGGCCAGCAGGGTGCCAAAGCGGGTCTTGGTTTCGGGCGCATTGAGCGCTGCCACGAAGGCCTTGTTCAGCTTGGCGATCACCGGCCCGGGCGTGCCGGCGGGGGCCACCAGGCCCCACCAGGTGTCGATAGCAAAGCCCTTGAAGCTGCTGGACAGCGGCGGCACGCCGGGCAGGGCGGGGCTGGCCTGCAGGCTGGTCACGGCCAGGGCCTTGAGCTTGCCGGCGCGGATGTTGGGCGCGGCGGTGGCGAGGTTGTCGATGTTGAAGTCCACCTCGCCGCTCAGCAGGGCCAGCTGGGCCGGGTTGCCGCCCCGGTAGGGGATGTGCAGGGCAAAGATGCCGGCACGCTGCTTGAACATCTCGCCCGCCAGGTGGCCCGCGCTGCCGTTGCCGCCACTGCCGTAGTTGAGCTTGGCCGGGTTGGCCTTAGCGTAGGCGATCAGGTCGGCCACGCTGTTGATCTTGAGCTGCGCCGCCTTTTCGGCGTTCATGACCAGCACATTGGGCACGCGCACCATCTGGGTGATGCCGGCAAAGTCCTTGGCCGCGTCGTAGGGCATCTTGGCGTACAGCCAGGGGTTCACGGCATGCGTGGCGGTCGCGGCGATGCCGATGGTCAGGCCATCAGGCGCCGCCTTGGCGATGGCGTCGGCGCCGATGTTGCCGCCGGCGCCGCCCTTGTTGTCGATGATCACCGTGCCCAGTGATTCGCGCACCCGCTCGGCCAGCGCGCGCGCCGTGATGTCCAGCGGGCCGCCGGGGGCGTAGGGCACGATCAGGCGGATGGGCGCGCCTGCGTCCTGCGCCAGGGCCAGGGAAGAAGAGAAAACCGCTGCGGCAGCGGCACTTGCGAAGAGGATGTTTCGGCGGTTCATGGCCCCATTGTGCAAAAAATGGAACCGCCATTGCGCAAAAAAGGCCGCGGGCCGGTGCGGTGCGCACCCTGCCGGCGGCCTGCATTGGCGCGCACCGGGGGGTGTTCAGCCGTGCTTGTCGGCCTCGGAGGTGAACGAATCGGCAAAGAACTCCTCGGGCGGCAGGCCGCGCTCTGCGCTGTAGGCGGCGCGCGCCGAGTCCACCACGATGGGCGCGCCACAGGCATACACCTGGTGGCCCGAGAGGTCGGCAAAGTCCTGCAGCACGGCCTGGTGCACAAAGCCGGTGCGGCCCGTCCAGCCATCCTCGGGCAGGGCATCGGACACCACGGGCACGTAGGTGAGGTGGGGCATTTGCGCGGCGTGCGCCAGCATCCAGTCATGCAGGTACAGATCGCCCGGCCGGCGGCCACCCCAGTACAGCGTGGTGGGGCGTGTGATGCCCTTGAACTGCATGTGCTCGATCAGTGCCTTGATGGGGGCAAAGCCGGTGCCCGATGCCAGCAGCACGATGGGCTTGTCCACATCCTCGCGCAGGAAGAAGCTGCCGAACGGGCCTTCGATGCGCAGGATTTCCTTTTCCTTCAGGGCGCCGAACACATGGTCGGTGAATTTTCCGCCCGGCATGTGGCGGATGTGCAGCTCCAGCCCCGGTGCCTCGGCCTGGGTGTGCGGGGCATTGGCCATGGAGTAGGCCCGGCGCGCGCCATCACGCAGGATGAACTCGATGTATTGCCCTGCGTGGTAGCGGAAGGTGTCGGCGGCGGGCAGCTGCAGGCGTAGCTGCATGACATCGTGTGATTTTTTCTCGAAGGTGGTCACGCGCACGGGCAACTTCTTGACGGGGTAGGCGCTTTCGTCGGTGACCTGGCGCGATTCGAGCACCACGTCGGTCAAGGGATGGGCGCAGCAGGTCAGCACGAAGCCCGCGGCTTCCTCGTCGGCCGTCAGGGCCTTGGACTGGTGCTCGCCATGGTGCACGGCGCCGCTGATCTTCTTGCACTTGCACGAGCCACAGGCACCGTCCTTGCAGCCGTAGGGCAGGCCCACGCCGCTGCGGATGGCCGCCGCCAGGATGGCTTCGCCGGCATGGGTGCTGAAAGCGCGGCCGCTGGGCTGGATGGTGATCTGGAATGCTGCGTTGGCAGTCTCGGTGCGGGTCATGGGGTGGGTATCCTTGGGCTATTCTTCCAATTGTCTTCAAACGAATGGCCCCGATTTTGCCTTTAGTACCTGATCGTCCCCTTAAGGCCTGCCGCCGCGTGGGGCTGCCGTGCATGCCTGCTGCGTGCCCGCGCCACGGTGTGCGCAACCCCCGTTCCTGGCAGGGGGCTGCATGAGCACCGTGTCCCTGACCAGCGGCCTGGGCGCGCTGCCGTCCCGGTTTCGCCGCGAGCGCCTGCTGATCGTGGGCTATGGCGATGTGGGCCAGCGCGTGGCGTGCAATCTGCTCACCGGCCCGGGGGCGCAGCGCCTGCGTGTGCTGGCGCTCACCTCCCAGGCCGAACGCGTGGGCAGCCTGCGTGCGCAGGGGGTGGTGCCGCTGGTGGGCAATCTGGACCACGCTGCCACGCTGCGCCGCCTGTCGGGCCTGGCCACGCGGGTGCTGCACCTGGCTCCGCCACCGGGCGAGGGCGGTGGGGGCGCAGCCTGGTGGCGCGATCCGCGCACGCTGGCCCTGGCCCGGGCCTTGCGGCTGCGCGGCCTGCCCATGTCGCTGGTGTATGCCTCGACCAGCGGCGTGTATGGCGACTGTGCGGGCGCCCGCGTGCCCGAAACCCGCACCGTGGCCCCAGGCACGCCCCGGGCCCAGCGCCGCGTGGATGCCGAACGTGCCGTGCGCCACCTGGGGCGTGCGGGCGTGCGCGCCAGCATCCTGCGCATCCCCGGCATCTACGCGCCCGACCGCGAGGGCGGGACGCCCGAGGCGCGGCTGCGCAAGGGCACCCCCGTGCTGGTGGCGCAGGACGACGTGTACACCAACCACATCCACGCGGACGACCTGGCGCGGGCCTGCCTGGCGGCGCTGTGGCGGGGCCGGCCGCAGCGGGTCTACAACGCCAGCGATGCCAGCGACATGAAGATGGGCGACTATTTCGACCTGGCAGCCGACCTGTATGGCCTGCCGCGCCCGCCCAGGGTGCCGCGCAGCACGGCGCAGGATGCGCTGCCGGTGATGCTGCTGAGTTTCATGAGCGAATCACGCCGGCTCGACAACCAGCGCCTGCTGGGCGAACTGGGCCTGCGGCTGCGCTATCCCACCGTGGCAGAGGGGTTGCGCGCCTGACCTGCACCGGGGCGGCGTTCAGCGCGGGTAGCTGTTGCCCTGGCTGTCGTAACAGCGGAACACGTTGCACTGCGTGATTCTGCGCGGTGGCGGTGGTGGTGCAGGCCGGGTGTAGACCGGATGGTGCGGCGGAACCAGCACCACTGCAGGCGAGGTCTGCGCCCGGGCCGCGCGGGCTTTTTCCAGTTCGGCATAGGCCTCGGGGCCCAGGCAGTCCAGGTCCACCTGGCGCTGCGCGGTTTCGACGCGCAGGTTCTGGTCATAGCTGCCGCTGGCGCTGCTGACGACCACATCGAGGTTGCGGCGCGAGCGGACGCATTCGGCGGACCGTGCGTAGTCCTGTGGGCGCGCTGCTGAGCGGGCGGTGCGCTCCGCCTGCTCGCGTTCACGCCGGGCGTCGCGGTCGGCGTCGATTTGCCGGGTGGCCGCTTCGGCCTGCCGTTGCTGCTGCTTGCGTGCCAGGGCCTCGGCAGCCTGGTCGCGCTCCCGCTGGATTTCTTGCGCGGTCTTGCGGGGCTCGACCTCGCGCACCGTTGCGGCGCCCGCGCAGGCACCGTCGGTGTAGGTGACCTGCCCGGTGCGCGCATCGGTGCAGCGCAGCACCTGCGCCTGCGCGGCCAGACACAGCAGCGCCACACCGGTGACCAGGCAGTTGCGCACCAGTGGCATGGCAGGTACTTTCACAGGTTCTCCGTTTTCAGTTGTCCTGTCCACGCGGGGCGTCGCTTCTCCCGCGGGGGTGGTCCGGGCGATTTTGGCGCGGCTCCTGGTCCCGGCGGGCTTCATCGCGCTGGGCCTGCACGCCACGCTGGTGCTGCTCGCGTTGGACCTGCTCGCGCTGGGCCTGTTCACGGCGGGCCTGGTCGCGGGCCTGATTGCGTTCCCAGTCCCGCCGGGCATCCTGCTCGCGGCGGGCATCCTGGGCCTGGCGGGCTTCGCGCTCGCGCCGGGCCTCCCGGTCACGCAGGGCTTCGCGCTCACGGTGTGCCTCGCGCTCGCGCTGGGCCCGCTCGCGTTCGCGCCAGTCATTGCGGTCGTCGTACCTGCGTCCGTAGTAGCCGGGCGGCGGGGCCACCGGGTAGCCGTAGACGGCAGCAGGACTGCCGTAGATGTAGGTGGACTGTTCGTACACGCCGTAGCCGATGGGCTGCGGCGTGTAGTAAGGGTCGCCAGGAACCACGGCGCAGCCCGTGGCCAGCGCGGCGAGCGCCAAGGCGGAAACAAGACGGGCAGGTAGGTGTGTCATGGTGATCAGACTCTGGCGGTGCACAACGCGTTCCGTGCGCTGCGTAAAGCCCTTGAAAAGCGCCCCGGCGGGGCGTTACAAATTGGCCGCCGGTACCCTCCATTAGACGCCCGAGCATGCCATTTGGTTGACCTGGCACCGCGGCCCCTGCCGGCGCGACCCGTCTGCATGGCGTGGTGAAACCCGGGTAATCCCGGTCGGGGTGCCAGAAAAAGTCTGAAAAACGCTATTTTTGTATAGCTATCAGCGCTTTTGGGGCATGCGATGGAGTCGGTTTTCATGGCGAATTGGCTTGATTTTCCAACTCTGCGGGCAGCGCCGGCCGGATGGTATCCGCCAGGTCTTCCGCCACACACTTGCTTACATGGCCGTCCGTACCGACATTGTGCGCACGGTCTTCGATATCTTGCCGCACTGCTTCTGCAGCTTCCCGCCTCGTTATCCGTTTGAATGCAAAACCGTATCAGTCCCGTGCCCCTGGTACTTGGCGCAGGTACTGGTGCAGCGCGCTGATGGCCTGGCGAACCTTGGCGGGCTGCGCATCGCGCTGGGGTGTGACGGCCCAGATGTCCAGCGTGCCGAACGACCAACCGGGCAACAGCCGTACGAGCCGCCCGGCCTGCAGCGCATGGTGCGCATCCATGCTGCCCACCAGCGCCATGCCCAGCCCCGCCTCGCACATCTGCTGGATGGAGAGCTGGTTGTTGCTGGCGATGCGGGGCTCCACGCGCAGCATGTGCGGCTCGCCCATGGGGCTGTGCAGATCGACCAGCAGTTCGCTGTGGTCGCGTGCCAGCCCCAGCCAGCTATGGGCCAGCAGGGCGTCGGGGTGCTGGGGCATGCCATGGGCCGCCACCCAGTCGGGCGATGCGCACAGCCACCACTGCATGCCGCACAGGCGCCGAGCCGCCCAAGTGGAGTCCTGCAGGCGCCCGAAGCGCACGGCCAGGTCGATGCGGGCGTTGATGAGGTCGATGGGCGCATCGTCCACCAGCAGCCGCAGCCGCAGTGCCGGATGGGCGGCCAGCAAGTCGCCCAGGGCCGGTGCGACGTGGCGCGCGAAGCCCACGGGGGCCGACAGGCGCAGCTCGCCGCTGGGGGCATCGCGCGCGGCGGCGAGTTCGGCACGCGCGTGTTCGGCGGCGGCACACATGGCCGCACAGCGGGCGTGGTAGCGCTGCCCCGCCTCGGTGAGTGCCAGCTTGCGGGTGGAGCGGTGCAGCAGCGTCACCCCGCCATCGCTTTCCAGTTTGCGCACCTGCTGGCTCACGGCAGACGTGCTCATGCCCAAAGCGCGGGCCGCCCCGCTCATCGAGCCGTGCTGCACCACGGCGGCAAACACGGCCATGCGTTTGAGGTCTTCCATGCGAATTATGGCTGGATTGTGAAGTTTAACTTCAAATAGAAGGCGATTTTTGCCATCTAGCTCAGGTTATGACAACCTTTTATTCTCACTCCATCGCCACTTCTTGTGAATGAGGAACCGTTATGAACATCGCCCTGATTGGTGCCACCGGCTTTGTCGGCTCGGCCGTGCTGAATGAACTGCTGCAGCGCGGCCACTGCGTGACCGTGCTGGCCCGCCATCCGGCTAAGCTCACTGCCCGCGAGGGCCTCACGGTGGTCGCCGCCGACGCACGGGACGCCGACCAGGTGGCCAAGGCCGCCGCTGGCCATGATGCCGTGGTCAGTGCCTACAACCCCGGCTGGAGCAACCCCGACATCCACGACGAATTCCTCAAGGGCACCCGCGCCATCATTGACGGCACCAAACAGGCCGGCGTGCGCCGGCTGCTGGTGGTGGGCGGTGCGGGCAGCCTTTTTGTGGCGCCCGGCGTGCAGCTGGTGGACACGCCCCAGTTCCCCGCCGAATGGAAGCAGGGCGCCCTGGCCGCGCGCGAGGCCCTGAACTGGATCCGCACCGAAAACACGCTGGACTGGACCTTCCTCTCGCCCCCCATCCTGCTGCAGCCCGGCGAGCGCACCGGCCAGTACCGCGTGGGCGGCGAGGCGCCGCTGATGAATGGCGAGCAGCCCGGCGGCATCAGCGTGGCCGACCTGGCGGTGGCCATCGTGGACGAGCTGGAAACGCTGCGCCATGTGCAAAAGCGGTTCACGGTAGCGAACTGAGGGCCAGCGCAGGGCGCGTGGCGGTCTGCGCGTATGCTCTGCGCCTTTTTCCGTATTCTTGCGCCCCATGACCGACTTCCACGACGACACCCCCACGCCCATCCAGGAACCGCGCCGGTGGAGCGACGGCCGCTGGACGGCGCAGGTCATCAAGAACGAGGACGACGATGGCTGGGCCGTGGCCATGACGCTGCAGGGCGAGGCCGAGCCCGCGCTGGTGGGCCCGTGGACCATGGGGCGTGACAAGAAGAACCCCAAGCCGCTGGATGTATCGGCCTTCAACACCCTGGTGAAAACGGCCAGCGAGGTGCTGCGCCGCCACGAGCAGCAGCTGCATGCGCAGCTCAACAAGAGCGTCACCATCACCGTGCAGGGCGAGCGCCTGCGTGTGGCCCTGGCCATCGTGCCCGACGAGGAGGGCGCCACCGCCACCCTGAGCGCGCACAATGCCTTGGGTGAAGAGCTGGCGCGGGTTCCGGTGCCGCCCAGTTTCCAGCTCACCGCCGCCCGCGCCACGGACTGGGCCGAGAGCGGGTTTGAGCGGCCGCGCTGAAAATCGATGCTGCCGTTGCCGGCCAATCGGGCGGCAGCCTGGTGCAGCCTCCACCCGCGCTGCGCTGCAGTGCGTGAAAGCGCCTTGGCTGCCATGAAAAATATGGCATCAAGCGCATGACCTGATGGCGCTATAGGCTGTCTTCTTGCCGGTCTGTGCTTTGCCGGGCCATGCGGGCAACGGAGGGCATGGCCGGTTCTTTCACATCCTCAGTCCAGGCTGAGCTTTTGCTTGGCCACCACATCCTTGTACACCGCCAGTTCCTCGCGCATCTGGCGGGCGAAGGCTTCGGGGGTGTCGGCCATGATGATGGAGCCGGTTTCCTCGATGCGCTTGCGGATGGCGGGGTCCTGCAGCACCTTGCGGGTGGCGGCGTTGATCCTGTCCACGATGTCCCTGGGCAGGCCCTTGGGGCCGATGAGGCCGTAGTAGGCCATGCGGTTCACGCTTTCCAGGCCCACTTCCTTGAAGGTGGGCACGTCGGGCAGGGCGGGCACGCGCTGTGGTGCGGCCACCACCAGCGCCGTGAGGCGCTTTTCCTTGATGAAGGGCAGGGCCGAAGGCAGGTTGTCGAAAATCAGCGGCACCTGGCCGGCCACGGCGTCGTTGAGGGCGGGGCCCGAGCCGCGGTAGGGCACATGCACCATGAAGGTCTGGGTGCTCAGCTTGAACATCTCCATCATCAGGTGCGTGATGCTGCCGTTGCCCGGCGAGGCGTAGGCGTACTTGCCGGGCTCCTTCTTCACGGCGGCCAGCATGCCCTTGTAGTCGCGGAAGGGCAGGTTGGGGTGGGCGGCGATCACGTTGGGCGTGGCGGCAATGTTGATGATGGGCGCGAAGTCGGTGGCGACGTTGTACGGGATCTTGGGGTTGATGGCCGGATTGGTGGCCGTGGTGGACACGGTGGCCATGCCCAGGTTGTAGCCGTCGGGGTTGGCGCGTGCGGTTTCGGCCGCGCCAATGCTGCCGCCGCCACCGCCCTTGTTCTCCACCACCACGGGCTGTCCCAGTTCGCGGCCCAGCGGCTCGGCCACGATGCGCGCGATCAGGTCGGTGGTGCCGCCTGCGGCAAAGGGCACGAGCAGGCGGATGGGTTTTTGCGGGTAGCTTTGTGCGTGGGCGGTGGTACCGAAAATGGCGAGGAGGCCCAGGACGAGGGCGCTGCAACGGATCATGCTTTTATCTCCTGTTGTTGAAATGGTGAAGCAGGTGGCAAGGAGCGCCGTATTCAGAGAACCTTTTTCTCGCGCAGGGTGGCAATGGCCTGCGCGCCCAGACCAAGCTCGGCCAGCACCTCATCGGTGTGCTGGCCCAGGGCCGGCGGGGCGTTGCGCAGCACGGGCGGGTTGCGCGAGAGGCGCAGTGGGCTGGCCACCGTGGCCACCTGCGCGATGCCGTCGCCCGCGTCACGCGGCAGGCTCACGCGCAGGCCGCGTGCCTTCACCTGCGCATCGTCAAACGCCTGGGCAATGGTGTTGATGGGGCCGCAGGGCACGGCCTTGTCTTCGAGCAGCGCGATCCAGTCGGCGGTGGTGCGCGTGCGGGTCACGGCCTCCATGGCGGGGATGAGGTCGCTGCGGTGCTGCACGCGCAGCGGGTTGGTGGCAAAGCGCGGGTCGGCGGCCCACTGGGGCTGCTCGGCCGCCGTGCAAAAGCGCTGGAACTGGCCGTCGTTGCCGATGGCCAGCAGCATGTTGCCGTCGGCGGTGGGGAAGTCCTGGTAGGGTGCCAGGCTCGGGTGGCTGTTGCCCATGCGGCCGGGCGCCCTGCCGGTGGCCAGGAAGCCCGAGGCCTGGTTGGCCAGCACGGCCATGCCCACGTCGAGCAGCGCCATGTCGATGTGCTGGCCCTGGCCGGTGCCGTTGGTGGCGTTGTCGCGCACATGCAGCGCGGCCAGGATGGCATTGCTCGCATACAGGCCGGTGAACAGGTCGATCACCGCCACGCCCACGCGCATGGGGCCGCCGCCGGGTTCGGTGTCGGCCTGGCCGGTGATGCTCATGAGGCCCGTCATGGCCTGCACCATGAGGTCGTAGCCGGCGCGCTCGGCATACGGCCCGTCCTGCCCGAAGCCGGTGACCGAGCAGTAGATGAGGCGCGGGTTCAGTGCGCGCAGGCTCTCATGGTCCAGGCCGTACTGCTTCAGGCCGCCGACCTTGAAGTTCTCGACCACGATGTCGGCCTGCTGCGCCATCTGGCGGATGAGCGCCTGGCCCTCGGCCGTGGCCATGTCGATGGTGACCGAGCGCTTGTTGCGGTTGCAGGCCGTGAAATAGCTGGCTTGGTGGGTGTCGTTGCCGGCTTCGTCCTTCAGGAAGGGCGGGCCCCACTGGCGTGTGTCATCGCCCATGCCGGGGCGCTCCACCTTGACCACGTCCGCACCCAGGTCGGCCAGCATCTGGGTGCACCAGGGGCCGGCGAGCACGCGGGAAAGGTCGAGCACCTGGATGCCTGCCAGGGCGCCTTGAGAGGAGGGGATGGTGGTCATGGGTGTAAGTTACTATGAAATGAATAGCTGTCAGCGCTTGCTGATCAATCGCCAAAAGGCAAAAACACCGCAAGTGCGGTGTTTTTGTGCCGGACTGCAAACGCTCAGTTGGCGAACGCTGCGATGCCCGTCTGTGCGCGGCCCAGAATCAGCGCGTGCACGTCGTGCGTGCCCTCGTAGGTGTTCACCACCTCCAGGTTCACCAGGTGGCGGGCCACGCCAAACTCGTCGCTGATGCCATTGCCACCCATCATGTCGCGTGCCAGGCGGGCAATGTCCAGGGCCTTGCCGCAGCTGTTGCGCTTGATGATGGAGGTGCCTTCCACGCTGGCCGTGCCCGCGTCCTTCATGCGGCCGAACTGCAGGCAGGCCTGCAGGCCGATCGCGATCTCGGTCTGCATGTCGGCCAGCTTCTTCTGGATGAGCTGGTTGGCTGCCAGGGGGCGGCCAAACTGCTTGCGGTCCAGCGTGTACTGGCGGGCGGTGTGCCAGCAGAACTCGGCCGCACCTAAAGCGCCCCAGGCGATGCCGTAGCGCGCGCTGTTCAGGCAGGTGAAGGGGCCCTTGAGTCCCTGCACTTCAGGAAACGCGTTTTCCTCGGGCACGAACACGTCGTCCATCACGATCTCGCCGGTGATCGACGCGCGCAGGCCCACCTTGCCGTGGATGGCGGGGGCCGTCAGGCCCTTCATGCCTTTTTCGAGCACGAAGCCGCGAATCGGGCCCACAGCGCCGCCTTCGGAGACTTCCTTGGCCCAGACCACGAACACGTCGGCCACGGGGCTGTTGGTGATCCACATCTTGCTGCCCTTGAGCTTGTAGCCGCCGGCCGTCTTGTAGGCGCGCGTGGCCATGCTGCCGGGGTCGGAGCCGTGGTCGGGCTCGGTCAGGCCGAAGCAGCCAATCCACTCGCCGCTGGCCAGCTTGGGCAGGTATTTCTGCTTTTGCGCTTCGGTGCCGAATTCATGAATGGGCACCATCACCAGCGAGCTCTGCACGCTGGCCATCGAGCGGTAGCCCGAGTCCACGCGCTCTACCTCGCGGGCGATCAGGCCATAGGCCACGTAGCTCAGGCCCGGGCCGCCATACTGCTCGGGGATGGTGGGGCCCAGCAGGCCCACTTCGCCCATCTCGCGGAAGATGCTGGTGTCCATCTTCTCGTGGCGGAAGGCGTCGAGCACGCGCGGGGCCAGCTTGTCCTGGCAGTAGGCGGCGGCGGCATCACGGACGGCGCGCTCGTCGTCGGTCAGTTGCTGGCTCAGGAGGAAAGGGTCGTCCCATTGAAAAGCGGCGTGGGCCATGGCGGTCTCCGATAAAAAATCATGAATGTGTGCATCGTAGTGACCGTGCTCACCTTGAGCAAACGATGAGTTTTCATCCAGATATGCGTTTGAGGAATGTATAGGCTAGAGTTCGAGCATGCGCCGCCACATCCCCTCCACCCAGGCCCTGGCCTGTTTCGAAGTCGCCGCCCGGCACGAAAGCTATACGCGCGCCGCGCAAGAGCTGTCGCTCACGCAAAGCGCCGTATCGCGCCAGATCCAGGCGCTGGAAGAATTCCTGGGCGTGCAGCTGTTTCGCCGCACGCGCCACGGCGTGGTACTCACGCCCGCGGGCGCGCACTACGGCCGCCAGGTCGCGCGCTGGCTGCAGGGGCTGGAGCGCGACACGCTGGACATGATGGCGCACCAGGGCGAGGGCGGCACCATCTCGCTGGCGGCAGTGCCCACCTTTGCCACGCGCTGGCTCATCCCGCGCCTGCCGCAGCTGGCGCAGCAGCACCCCGACATCGTGGTGCACATCGACACGCAAACGCGGCCCTTTCTGTTTGCCGACACCACCTTTGATGCCGCGCTGTACGCGGGCACCCCCGAGCAGGTCGCCCACTGGCCCGGCGTGCAGGCGCAGCTCCTGATGCACGAAGACGTGGTACCCGTGTGCAGCCCGCGCCTGCTGGAGGCCACCACGCCGCGCGGTCGTGGCCGCGCGCACCAGCCGGTGGCGCCGCAAGCCTTGACCGAACTGCCGCTGTTGCAGCAAAGCACGCGCCCCTATGGCTGGCGCCAGTGGTTCGATGCCATGGGCGTGGACGCGCCGCATGCGCTGGACGGCCCGCGCTACGAGCTGTTCTCCATGCTCGCCGTGGCCGCCACGCATGGCATGGGCGTGGCGCTGATACCGCCCCTGCTGATCGAGGCCGAGCTGGCCAGCGGCGAACTGGTGGTGGCCTGCGCGCGCCCGCTGCGCGGCGAACGCGGCTACTACCTCGTCAGCCCCGCGCAGGCCCAGCCACCGGTACTGGCGGCGTTTGCGCAGTGGCTGCTGGGCATGGCGCAGGGCATTGCGCCAAGCGATGGGCCTGCGCCATGAAGCGTGCAGCGCCGCTGCGCTTGCTGGCGGGCGCCCCGGTGCTGCACCAGGTTTTCAGCGGGGGCGCTTGCGCTGCGCTGGCCATCGGTCTAATCTGGTGGCGTCAGTGGCATGTGGCACTGCCAGTTGGAGGACGACCATGACGAACACCTACCATGCAGCGCATTTCGACCCCACCGTGGACGAAATCGATGTACTCAAGCGGCTGGAGATGGGCGAACTCATCACCCAGGACGGCGCGCTCAGGGAGCACCTGTCGGGGCGGCTGCTGGAGTGGGGTCTCATCAGCAAGAACGCGGGCGGTGAAATGGCCATCACGCCCTCGGGGCGGCAATTGATCCGGCGCCAGGACAATTAGCGCCAGGAGCCGTTGCGCCAGCGCGGCGCAGGTGCCGGGTTTTCAGCGCAGCACCAGCACCCGCGGTGCTGGGTTGTCTGCCAGGTGGGATGTGGCGCATGCAGCCCTGCGGTACAGCCGTGGGGTGTGCACAGCGTTGGGTGGGCAGATCGTTCCGCGCATCGGGTTGCGGATCGCCGAAGCGGTCAGGAGCGCGGGCAGCATGCGATGGCTGTGCGCTGCACAATCGCTCCGTTCTTTCCAACCCGCCCACCAAGGAAAATCCTTCATGAAACTGTTCATCAAGCCCGGCGCCTGTTCCCTGGCATCGCACATCGTGCTCGAAGAAACCGGCCTGCCTTACGCGACCGAGGTGGTTGACCTCCAGACCAAGCAGACCGCCAGCGGCCAGGACTTCTGGGCCATCAACCCCAAGGGTTACGTGCCCGCGCTGCAGCTGGACGACGGCACCCTGCTCACCGAAGGCCCGGCCATCGTCCAGTACCTGGCCGACCAGGTGCCCGCCAAACCCCTGGCCCCGGCCAACGGCACGCTGGCCCGCTACCAGCTGCAGGGCTGGCTCACCTTCATCGGCACCGAGCTGCACCGCAACTTCGGCGCCTTCTTCAACCCCGCCGGCACGCCCGAATGGAAAGAGGTCTCGCGCAGCAACCTGCAGCGGCGTTTTGCCTACGTCAACGACCAGCTCGCGGGCCGCGACCACCTGCTGGGCGCCGACTTCAGCGTGGCCGACGCCTACCTCTTCACCGTGCTCGGCTGGACCGGCCGCATCGGCCTGGACCTCGCACCGTGGCCCAACCTGGTTGCCTTTCGCGCGCGGGTGGCAGCGCGTCCAGCGGTGCAGGCCGTGCTGAAGGACGAAGGCCTGGCCTGACGGATATGCCGCCACCGGCAAGGCTTTGTCGGGGTGACACGGGGCGGCGGTAGTATCCGGTAACAACTACACGCCACCCCTGCATGCCCAAGGTGGGTGCAACCATGCCGAATGGACAAGAAAAACCTCTCCGAAAGCGACATCTGCGACAAGTTCATCCGCCCGGCCATGGAGCGCGCCGGGTGGAACGGTCTGGACCAGATCTTTCGGGAGTACCCGTTGCGTGCTGGGCGTGTGGTGGTGCGCGGCAGCAAGGCCTACCGCGACAAAAGCTCGGTGCTGCGCGCCGACTACGCCCTGTTCTACAAGGCCAACATTCCCCTGGCGGTGGTCGAGGCCAAGGACAACCAGCACGCCGTAGGCGCAGGCATGGGCCAGGCGCTGAACTACGCCCAGCTGCTGGATGTGCCGTTCAGCTTTGCCAGCAATGGCGACGGTTTCGTCTTCCGCGATGCGACCCTGGCCACCGGCGTGCTGGAGCAGAACCTCACCCTCGAAGAATTCCCCTCGCCACAAGAGCTGTGGAACCGCTACTGCGCCTGGAAGGGCTGGACGGCCGAAGAAAGCCGCGTGGCTGGTTTTGACTACGCCCCCCACAAGACCCCGCGCTACTACCAGCTCAACGCCGTCAACCGCGCGGTCGAGGCCATCGCTGCCGGGCAAAACCGCGTGCTGCTGGTCATGGCCACCGGCACCGGCAAAACCTACACCGCGTTCCAGATCATCTGGCGTCTGTGGAAGAGTGGCGCCAAAAAGCGCATCCTGTTCCTGGCCGACCGCAACATCCTCATCGACCAGACCATGGTCAACGACTTTCGTCCTTTCAAGGGCGCCATGGCCAAGCTCAGCCCTAACGCCAAGGGCGTGGAGCGGGTCGATGCGCAGGGCGTGGTGTCGGTCGAAGACGTGGCCCTGGCCGTCCACAAAACCACCAAGCTGGTGGACAAGAGCTACGAGATTTACCTGTCGCTCTACCAGGCCGTCACCGGCACCGAGGAAGAGCGCAACATCTACAAGCAGTTCAGCCCCGACTTTTTCGATCTCATCGTGGTGGACGAATGCCACCGGGGCAGCGCGGCCGAAGACTCGGCCTGGCGCGACATCCTCACCTACTTCGGCAGCGCCACGCAGATCGGCCTCACGGCCACGCCCAAGGAAACCAAGGACGTTTCCAGCACCGACTATTTCGGTGAGCCCGTCTATACCTACAGCCTCAAGCAAGGCATCGAAGACGGCTACCTGGCCCCGTACAAGGTCATCCGCGTCGATTTGGATAAGGACACCTTCGGCTGGCGCCCCACGGCAGGCATGGCCGACAAGCACGGCCACGCCATCGAAGACCGCATCTACACCGGCGCCGACATGAACCGCAAGCTGGTGCTGGAGCAGCGCGACGTGGCCGTGGCCGCCAAGATCACCGAATACCTCAAGGCCACCGACCGCTACGCCAGGACCATCGTCTTTTGCGAAGACATCGACCACGCCGCGCGCATGCGCCAGGCGCTGAGCAATGCCAACGCCGACCTGTGCGCCACCCAGCCCAAATACGTGGTGCAGATCACCGGCGACAACACCGAGGGCAAGCTGGAGCTCGACAACTTCATCGACCCCGAGAAAACCTACCCGGTCATCGCCACCACCTCCAAGCTCATGAGCACCGGGGTCGATGCCCAGACCTGCAAGCTCATCGTGCTGGACCAGGGCATCCAATCCATGACGCTGTTCAAGCAGATCATCGGCCGGGGCACCCGCCTGCGCGAAGACCTGGGCAAGACCTGGTTCACCATCCTCGACTTCAAGCGCGCCACCGAACTGTTTGCCGACAAGGACTTTGACGGCGAGCCCGTGCAAATCTACGAGCCCGGCAGCGGCGACCCCGTGGCGCCGCCCGATGCGCCCGCGATCTCAGATCCATCCCAACCCGTTCAGCCTGAGCCTGTCGAAGGCCACCACCAGGACCCGTTAGGCCTCTTCGCGGGCGGCGGCGAAGCCCCGGACGGCCCCAAGAAATACATCCTCGGCAACAACGTCACCGTGGCCGTGGCCCGCGAGCGCGTGCAGTACCTCAACGCCCAGGGCAAGCTCATCACTGAAAGCCTGCGCGACTACACCCGCATCAACCTGCTGAAGAAATACGACTCGCTCGACCAGTTCCTGCAGGCCTGGCAACAGGCCGACCGCAAGGCCGCCTTGCTACAAGAGCTGGAGGGGCAGGGCGTGCTGCTGGAGGCCCTGGCCGACGAAGTCGGCAAAGACCTCGACCCGTTCGACCTGCTGCTGCATGTGGCCTACGACCAGCCCCCGCTCACCCGCAGCGAGCGCGCCCGCCGCGTGCAAAAGCGCAACGTCTTCACCCAGTACGGCCCCGTGGCCCGCAAGGTGCTGGAGGCTTTGCTCGACAAGTACGCCGATGAAGGCATCGCCACCATCGAGAGCAACGAAGTCTTCAAGCTCCAGCCCTTTACCGACATGGGCAGCCCCGTGGAGCTGGTGCGCAGCTTTGGCGGCCGGGCACAGTATCTGGGCGCTCTGCGTACTCTCGAACAAGCACTCTACCAATCCAACCCGTTTTGATAAGCGATGACCCTTCAGATTGACCAAATTGAAGCCCTGCTGATCTCACGCGGCTACCGTGTGATCCACGAAACCAGCAAGAAGCGCGGATTTCGACTCGGCCAACACCAACCCGTCTATCTCAATCTCACATCGAAAACCGGTGAAACCGCGCTCATCGCGCATCCTGAATCCGGCATTGACGCACTGCGCGACCAGCGGCCAGACCTGCGGGTGAGCAGCGACTACTTCCACTCCAGCAACATGGTGCAGTTCCCAAAGCGGATGCACGGGGGCGCACAGCCCATCTCTTACGGCTGGGGACTGACGTTTGAATCCCTGCTCGCCATCGAAGCATGTCTGGACCACCTTGAGGGCAAGCCCGACGTTACATCAACGCTCAGCAAAGAAAGCCCCCACGCCGAAGCAAGCCCCGCCAAGCTACCTCTTGGCGCGGACCTACTCACCACCACATCGAGGCGGAGCGGTCACGACCAGTTCAGGGATGCCCTGCTGGACTACTGGCGTGGCTGCGCCATCACGGGCTTGACCACACCCCGCCTGCTGCGCGCATCTCACATCAAACCTTGGGCCAGCGCCGAGCCAGATGAAAAGACGGACCCCTTCAATGGTCTGCTGCTGGCGCCGCATTTCGATGCTGCCTTCGATGCGGGCCTCATCGCCTTTGACGACGAAGGTCAGCTGCTCCTGTCCCCCGAATTAAGCTCGGAGGACGCAGCACGGCTGGGCATCCGCACCGGCTTGCAACTGAGCCGTGTCGATGCCCGGCATCGGCCTTACCTAGCCTTCCATCGCCAAGAAATTTTTGTCAGTTGATATGTCCAACCTCACCCCCGTCATCAAATCCATCCAGGACATCATGCGCCAGGACAGCGGCGTCGATGGCGACGCCCAGCGCATCAGCCAGCTCACCTGGCTGTTGTTCCTGAAGGTGTTTGACGCGCTCGAAGAAGAGCTGGAGCTGACCCGCGACCACTACGCCAGCCCCATCCCCGAGGCCATGCGCTGGCGCAACTGGGCGGCCGACCCCGAGGGCATGACAGGCGACGCGCTGCTCGACTTCGTGGACAACCAGCTCTTTGCCACCCTCAAGAGCCTGAGTGCCGACCCGGCCCGCAACCCGCGCGGCTATGTGGTGCGCGGCGTGTTTGAAGACGCCTACAACTACATGAAAAGCGGCCACCTGCTGCGCCAGGTGGTTAACAAGCTGGGCGCCATCGACTTCAACCGCCAGGCCGAGCGCCACCAGTTCAACGACCTCTACGAAAAAATCCTGAAGGACCTGCAAAGCGCAGGCAACGCGGGCGAGTTCTACACCCCCCGCGCCGTCACCCAGTTCATGGTGGACATGGTCAACCCGCAACTGGGTGAAATCTGCCTGGACCCCGCCACCGGCACCGGCGGTTTTCTTGTCTGCGCCATCGAGCATTTGCGCAAGCAGGTGCACAACGCAGAACAAGAAACCGTGCTGCAAAACAGCATTCGCGGTGTCGAGAAAAAGCAGATGCCCCACATGCTGTGCGTCACCAACCTGCTGCTGCACGGCATCGAGGTGCCCAGCCAGATCCGCCACGACAACACCCTGGCCCGCCCCCTGCGCGACTACACCGCCGCCGACCGCGTGGACGTGGTGCTCACCAACCCGCCCTTTGGCGGCGTAGAAGAACCCGGCATCGAGCAAGGCTACCCCGCCGACGTGCGCACCAAGGAAACGGCCGACCTGTTCCTGGTGCTCATCAAGCACCTCCTCAAGACCAACGGCCGCGCCGCCCTGGTGCTGCCCGACGGCACCCTGTTTGGCGAAGGCGTCAAAAGCCGCATCAAAGAGCAGCTGCTCACTGAGTGCAACCTGCACACCATCGTGCGCCTGCCCAACGGGGTGTTCGCGCCCTACACCGGCATCAAGACCAACCTGCTGTTCTTCACCAAGGGCCAGCCCACGCAGCATGTCTGGTACTACGAGCACCCGTACCCGCCGGGCGTCAAAAACTACAACAAGACCAAGCCCATCCGCATTGAAGAATTCGACGCCGAAAAGGCCTGGTGGGGCACCGAGGCCGACGGCTTTGCCGCCCGCGTGGAAAACGAACGTGCCTGGAAGGTCAGCATCGACACCATCCGCGCTGCCAACTGGAACCTCGACCAGAAGAACCCCCATGTCGGCGAGCAGCAAAGCCACGACCCTGACGCGCTGCTGGCCGACTATGCCCGCCGGCAGGCCGAGGCCCAGGCCCTGCGCGATGAGCTCAAGGGCATCCTCGCCCAGTCTTTGGCTAAAACGGCCGCTAGCGCTTGAGGAATAAGCGCATGCTGCTATCAAATTTGGATTTACTGGCCACTGCCCCCGGTGGCGTCGCCAAGCTGCGCGAACTCATCCTCACCCTGGCCGTGCAAGGCAAGCTGGTGCCGCAAGAACCTGCCGATGAACCGGCGAGCAGGCTGCTACAGAATATTCGGGCGGAGAAGGATCGGCTGATTGCCGAGGGCAAGATCAAGCGGGACAAGCCGCTGGCGGTGATTGTGGAGGACGAAAAGCCGTTTGAGTTGCCTGAGGGGTGGGAGTGGTCACGGCTTGGATCTCTTGCATCAAAACTGACAGACGGCTCTCACAATCCGCCGCGTGACTCGGGAGCTGGCTACCCAATGCTGAGTAGTCAGAACGTACGGGAAGGTGGGATTATTGATTTCACCTCGCCAACTCGTTATGTGGATGAGGCTGATTTCCTGATCGAGAACAGTCGAACGACCGCGGCCCCAGGCGATGTTCTTTTGACAATAGTGGCTTCGCTGGGGCGTTCTGCTGTTGTTCCGAATGGTGCTCCTGAGTTTGTGCTTCAACGTAGCGTAGCTGTTATCCGCTCAGGTTTAAATTCGGCCTTTTGCTCACTGTACTTGCGCGCGCCTATTGCTCGGGCCTACTACGATTTGCATGGAAAGGGAACTGCGCAAAAGGGTATCTACCTAGGGAAGTTGGGCGCAATGCTGATTGCCGTCCCTCCCCTCGCCGAACAATCCCGCATCGTCACCCGCGTCGAAGCCCTCATGCGCCTGTGCGATGCGCTGGAGGCCAAGGGCCAGCTGGAGGCCGCGCAACACGCCCAGCTGGTCAGCACCCTGCTGGGCACGCTCACCACCAGCACCACGGCCGAGGAACTGGCCGACAACTGGCAGCGCGTGGCCCAGCACTTCGACCTGCTGCTCGACCGCCCCGAAGCCATCGACGCTCTGGAGCAAACCCTGCTGCAACTGGCCGTGCGCGGCCTGCTTGTGCCCCAAGACCCCACCGACGAACCCGCCAGCGTGCTGCTGCAGCGCATCCGCGCCGAGAAGAACCGGCTGCTCGCCGAGGGGAAGATCAAGCGGGACAAACCGCGAGTAGAGCCGGCAGTTGCTGTCGAAGCGTTCACGACACCAGCAGGATGGACGTGGGCATGCTTCCAGGACTTGTGCACCATTTCGGGCGGAGCGACTCCGAGCAAAGCGGACCCTAGGAATTGGGACGGGACCATTCCCTGGGTCAGTCCGAAAGACATGAAGGTTTCGCAGATTTCGGATGCACAGGATCACATTTCCGAGGCCGCGGTCAGAGGTAGTCTCGCGCTGATACCTTCCGGCAGTCTGCTGGTAGTGGTGCGAGGGATGATCCTCGTGCATTCATTCCCGGTTGCGGAGACGCTGGTCCCCGTGACCATCAATCAGGACATGAAAGCCCTGACGCCGCATGTGCCAGCCACGTTGCCGTTTCTTGCCTTGATCTGCAAAGGCATGAAGTTGGAGATTCTTTCTCTGGTGGACCGTTCCACGCACGGCACCTGCAAGCTGGAGTCGCCAAAACTATTTGGCCTTCCGCTACCCGTCCCCCCGCTCGCTGAACAAGCCCGCATCGTCGCCCGCGTCGAATCCCTGCGCCGCCTCTGCGCCGACCTGCGCCAGCGCCTGGCCGAGCGCCAGTCCGTGCAGGCCCGTCTGGCCGAGGCGCTGCTTCAGGCCGCCTGAAGGCCTGGCACGCGCGGTAGCTGTGCGCCGCGCGCATGCGCATGCGGCCCGGCGCCGATTGCTCAGTCGTCGTGCCGCTTCCCGTGCTTGCCCCCATGGCCGCGGCCGCGCCAGCCGCGGTTGCCTTGGTCGTCATCGTCGTCACGCTCGCGCTGGATGTAGACGGGCCGCGGGGCCACGTAGACGGGTTGCGGTGCATACACCGGGGCCGGCTGGACGTAGACCGGAGCCGGCTGGACATAGACCGGTGCGGGGGCGTACACGGGGGGCACCGGGACGACCGCCACGCCGGGCAGGTTCACGCCGATGCCCACGCTGACATTGGTGCCGGCGCTGGCGGCGGTGCTGAGGAGGAACAGGGCGCCGCCGATCAGGCCGCTGGCAGAGATTCGATTCATCGTCATTCGCTCTTTCATTCTTGTGCGGGAAACCGCAGCGTCAGTCAATCAGCACGTCGATGGTCGCGACCTGCGTGGCACCGAGGGTCAGGGTGACCACCAGGCGGATCGGCACCGGGCGGCTGAGCGCGTCGGGTGCGCTGGTGTCCACGGCGATGGTGGATGCTGCGGACGCATCCGCGCCCCCTGCCGTCCAGGGACCATAACCGAACAACGGCGGGCCGGAGGGCCGCGTTGACGCGCGAGGTGTAACCAACTGCACAGCTGCGCGCGGGCGTGAAAAAACCCGCAATGCAGGCGGGCAGGCGGGTTGCTGGGGCTCATGGCGCTGACGGCCAGAGCCATCTGACAAGGTCAGATGGTGCCCGGGGCCGGAATCGAACCGGCACGCCTTGCGGCGGGGGATTTTGAGTCCCCTGCGTCTACCAATTTCACCACCCGGGCGGGCAATTTGTGAAGACGCAAATTATGGCACAGTAGGGCGTATGAAATATCCGACGATTGAAGACGCGGTAGGCCAGACGCCGCTGGTGGCGCTGCAGCGCATTGGGGCCCAGGACAACGCAGCGCGGGGCAATGTGGTGCTGGGCAAGCTGGAGGGCAACAACCCGGCCGGGTCGGTGAAAGACCGGCCTGCGCTGTCCATGATCCGCCGCGCCGAGGAGCGTGGCGACATCCGCCCCGGCGACACGCTGATCGAGGCCACGTCGGGCAACACCGGCATTGCGCTGGCCATGGCGGCGGCCATCAAGGGCTACCGCATGGTGCTGGTGATGCCCGAGGACCTGTCCATCGAGCGCGCGCAGACCATGAAGGCTTTTGGCGCCGAGCTGGTGCTGACGCCCAAGAGTGGCGGCATGGAGCATGCCCGCGACCTGGCCGAGGCCATGCAAAAGCGTGGCGAGGGCAAGGTGCTGGACCAGTTCGCCAACCCCGACAACCCGCGCATCCACTACGAGACCACCGGCCCCGAGCTGTGGGAGCAGACGGGCGGGCGCATCACCCACTTTGTGAGCGCCATGGGCACCACGGGCACCATCACCGGGGTGTCGCGCTTCCTGAAAGAGAAGAACCCGGCCATCCAGATCATCGGCGCGCAGCCCGAAGAAGGCTCGCGCATTCCGGGCATCCGCAAGTGGCCGCAGGAGTATTTGCCCAAGATCTACGACGCCACGGCGGTCGATGAAATGGTCTATGTGAGCCAGGACGACGCCGAGGAAATGTGCCGCCGCCTGGCACGCGAGGAGGGCATCTTCGGGGGCATTTCGGCGGCGGGCGCCTGCTGGGTGGCGCAGCAGATCGCACAGCGCGAGAGCAATGCCACCATCGTCTTCATTGTGTGCGACCGGGGCGACCGCTATCTTTCCACCGGCGTGTTTCCTGCGTGATGCCATCGGCCATGGTGGCAACCGGTTTTTGATGAAATCGGCCTCTGACGATTGATTGATGGATAAGCGACAGTAGCTATAAAAATAAATAGTCTATGCATTACGAAGCACGCCACTGCACGCACTGCGGTACCGCCCTGCAAGCCATCATCCTGGCGGAAGATGGCGGCTACAAGGAGCGGCTGCGCTGCCCCGCCTGCGGCTGGACGCACTGGAACAACCCCACGCCCGTGCTGGCGGCCATTGTGGAGATGGACGGCAAGGTGCTGCTGGCCCGCAATGCGGCCTGGCCGGGCAAGATGTTTGCGCTGATCACTGGCTTCATGGAGGCGGGCGAGTCGCCGCAGGAAGGCATCGCGCGCGAGGTCAAGGAAGAGACCAACCTCGATGTGCGCTCCACCACGCTGGTGGGGGCCTACGAGTTTCTGCGCATGAACCAGATCATCATTGCCTACCATGTGGTGGCCGAAGGGGAGGTGCGGCTGTCACCCGAGCTGGTGGACTACCGGCTGTACGATCTGCCAGACCTCAGGTGCTGGCCTGCGGGCACGGGCTACGCGCTGGCCGACTGGTTGCGTACGCGGGGGCACGAGCCGGTGTTTTTCACGGCCGAGGAAAATGCAGAACGGCGGCGCGGGCTGGATGACCCACAACTGCAACTGCCAAAGGATTGAAGACCATGGAAATTCACAAAGAAATCGACACCCGGGGCCTGAACTGCCCCTTGCCCATCCTCAAGGCCAAGAAGGCCCTGGCCGACATGGCCAGCGGCCAGCTGCTCAAGGTGCTGGCCACCGACGGCGGCTCGCTGCGTGACTTCCAGGCGTTTGCCAAGCAGACCGGCAATGAACTGGTGGAGCAGAAGACGGAGGGGGTGGAATACATCCACGTTCTGCGACGGCGCTAGCCGGAATGGCTGCCAGCGCTTTTCTGGAAAACGCTGGCAGCTATTGAAAGTGAAGCGCGAGGGTTACAGCGCCAGGGCCTTGAGGTATTCGCGAAACTGCGCGCCCACCTGCGGGTGCTGCAGGGCCAGCTCTACCGTGGCTTCCAGGAAGCCTTCCTTGCTGCCGCAGTCGTAGCGCTTGCCTTCGTATTGAAAGGCATACACCGCCTCGTTCTGCATCAGGCGGGCGATGCCGTCGGTGAGCTGGATTTCGCCGCCCACGCCGCGCGGCTGGTTGCGGATCTCGTTGAAGATGCCGGGCGTGAGGATGTAGCGGCCGGCCACGCCCATGCGCGAGGGGGCCACGTCGGCCTTGGGCTTTTCGACAATGCGCTCGATGCGGATCAGCGGGCCGCCGGCGGGCTCGCCCGCCACGATGCCGTAGCGGTGGACCTGGTCGAGCGGCACCTCCTGCACGGCAATCACCGAACGCCCCTGCTGGCGAAACGCGGTGGCCATCTGCGCCAGCACGGCTTCGCCACCGGGTGGGCCCACCATCAGGTCGTCGGCCAGCAGCACGGCAAAGGGCTCGTTGCCCACCAGCGCCTCGGCGCACAGCACGGCATGGCCCAGGCCCAGCGAGCGCGGCTGGCGCACAAAGGCGCAGTCCATGTCGTCGGGCTGGATGGAGCGCACCAGCTCCAGCAGCTCTTTCTTGCCGGCGGCTTCCAGCTCGGCCTCCAGTTCGTAAGCGGTGTCGAAATGGTCTTCGATGGCGCGCTTGCTGCGGCCGGTGACGAAGATCATGTGGCGGATGCCGGCTGCGTAGGCTTCTTCCACGGCGTACTGGATGAGCGGCTTGTCCACCACGGGCAGCATTTCCTTGGGCGATGCCTTGGTGGCGGGCAAAAAGCGGGTGCCAAGGCCCGCCACAGGGAACACGGCTTTGCGGACGGGGGTGTTGTTGGGCTGGATCATGGTGCGTGCGGTGGGTGGTGAAAAGAGCCTTAGCCCAGGCGGGCCAGCTGGTCGCGCAGGCGGGCCAGCGTGGCGCCAAAGTCGGCGATGCGCTTTTTCTCCTGGTCGATCACGGCGGGCGGGGCCTTGGCCACAAAGGCCTCGTTGGAGAGCTTGTTGTGGGCCTTGGTGATCTCGCCTTCGATGCGGGTGGCTTCCTTGGACAGGCGGGCCTTTTCGGCGGCCACGTCGATCTCCATGTACAGGCACATACGGGCCTCGCCCACCACGGCCACGGGCGCGGCCTGCGCGGCGGCGGCCCAGGCGGCCTCGTCATCAAACACCTTGACCTCGCTGAGCTTGGCCAGGGCCTGCAGCACGGGGGCCACGCCGCGCATGAAGGCAGTATCGCCCACCACGAACAACGGCAGGCGGGTGGAGGGCGAGACATTCATCTCGCCGCGCAGGGCGCGGCAGGCGTCCACCAGGCCCTTGACGCGGCCCATGTGGGCCATGGAAGCCTCGTCGATCTTCTCGGGCTGGGCCTCGGGGTAGCGGGCAATGCTGACCGACTCGCCCTTCAATCCGGCCACGGGTGCCACCGTCTGCCACAGGGCTTCGGTGATGAACGGGATGATGGGGTGGGCCAGGCGCAGGATGGCTTCGAGCGTGCGGATCAGCGTGCGGCGCGTGGCGCGCTGCTCGGCCTCGGTGCCGTTCTGGATCTGCACCTTGGCGATCTCCAGGTACCAGTCGCAGTACTCGTTCCAGACGAAGTCGTAGATCGTGTTGGCCACATTGTCCAGGCGGTACTCGGCAAAGCCCTTGGCCACCTCGGCCTCGGTCTTTTGCAGCAGCGAGGTGATCCAGCGGTCGGCCTGGCTGAAGTGCATGTAGCTCTCGGTGCAGCCCTGGCTTGCGTCCAGCCCGCAATCCTGGCCTTCGCAGTTCATCAGCACAAAGCGGCTGGCATTCCAGAGCTTGTTGCAGAAGTTGCGGTAGCCCTCGCAGCGCTTGCTGTCGAAGTTGATGCTGCGGCCCAGGCTGGCCAGTGCCGCGAAGGTGAAGCGCAGCGCATCGGCGCCATAAGCCGGAATGCCCTCGGGGAACTCCTTTTGCGTGTTCTTGCGCACGGTGGGCGCGGTCTCGGGCTTGCGCAGGCCGGTGGTGCGCTTGTCGAGCAGGGGCTCCAGCGCGATGCCGTCGATCAGGTCCACCGGGTCGAGCACGTTGCCTTCGGACTTGCTCATCTTCTTGCCCTGCGCGTCGCGCACCAGGCCGTGGATGTAGACATGCTTGAACGGCACGCGGCCCGTGAAGTGCGTGGTCATCATGATCATCCGGGCGACCCAGAAGAAGATGATGTCGTAGCCCGTGACCAGCACGGAGGAGGGCAGGTAGAGGTTGTAGTCGTCGGTGGCCGCGTCACCCTGGTTCGGCCAGCCCATGGTGCTGAAGGGCACGAGGGCGGAGGAGTACCAGGTGTCCAGCACGTCCTCGTCGCGGCGCAGCTGCTTGCCCGGGGCCTTGGCCTGGGCCTCGGCCTCGTTGCGGGCCACGATCACGTTGCCGTCCTCGTCGTACCAGGCGGGAATCTGGTGGCCCCACCACAGCTGGCGCGAGATGCACCAGTCCTGGATGTTGTTCATCCACTGGTTGTAGGTGTTGACCCAGTTCTCGGGCACAAAGGTCACCTCGCCGCTGGCCACGGCGTCGATGGCCTTTTGCGCAATGCTCTTGCCGGTGGCGTCGCCCGCGCCCACCTTGCTCATGGCCACGAACCACTGGTCGGTGAGCATGGGCTCGACCACCTGGCCGGTGCGGGTGCAGATCGGCACCATGAGCTTGTGCTTCTTGGTCTCGACCAGCAGGCCCAGGGCTTCGAGGTCGGCCACCACGGCCTTGCGCGCCACGAAGCGGTCCATGCCCTGGTATTTGGCCGGGGCGTTCTCGTTCACCGTGGCCTGCAGCGTGAGCACGCAAATCATGGGCAGCTGGTGGCGCTGGCCCACGGCATAGTCGTTCTGGTCGTGCGCGGGCGTGACCTTGACCACGCCGGTGCCGAATTCCTTGTCCACATAGTCGTCGGCAATCACCGGGATCTGGCGGTTGCACAGCGGCAGGTTCACCATCTGGCCGATCAGGTGCTGGTAGCGCTCATCCTCGGGGTGCACCATCACGGCCACGTCGCCCAGCATGGTCTCGGGGCGCGTGGTGGCCACCACGAGCTGGCCCGAGCCGTCGGCCAGGGGGTAGGCGATGTGCCAGAGCGAGCCGTCTTTTTCTTCGTTCTCGACTTCCAGGTCGGAGACGGCGGACTGCAGCTTGGGGTCCCAGTTGACGAGGCGCTTGCCGCGGTAGATCAGGCCCTGCTCGTACAGCTTCACGAAGGTGTCTGTGACCACCGCGCTCAGCTTGTCATCCATGGTGAAGTATTCGCGGCTCCAGTCCACGCTGTCGCCCATGCGGCGCATCTGGGTGGTGATGGTGTTGCCGCTCTTTTCCTTCCACTCCCACACCTTGGAGACGAAGTTCTTGCGCGCCTCGGGAGGCGTGGGGCCCATGTCGTAGCGGCTGATGCCCTGCTCCTGCAGCTGGCGCTCCACCACGATCTGCGTGGCGATGCCGGCGTGGTCGGTGCCCGGCACCCAGGCGGTGTTGAAGCCGCGCATGCGGTGGTAGCGCGTGAGGCTGTCCATGATCGTCTGGTTGAACGCATGGCCCATGTGCAGCGTGCCCGTCACATTGGGGGGCGGCAGCTGGATGGCAAACGACGGTGCGCCGGCCTGGGGCGTGCCCGTGCCCCGAACGCCCGCTGCGCCGTAGCCGCGGCGCTCCCACTCGGGGCCCCAGTGGGTTTCCAGGGCGGCAGGTTCGAAGGACTTGGAGAGGCTGTCGAGGCCGGGTTGGGCAGTGGTGTCGCTCATGGCGGAATGGCAAATGAAAACGGCATCCCCAAAGGATGCCGTCAGGTTGACTGGGGCGGGATGTGCTGATTTTACCGGCCCGCCCGCACAGGTCGCCCATACCGTGTGGTTTTGAGTTTTTTTGGCCGCTAGCGCTTATTCATAAAGCCCCAATAGCTATCAAATGAAGAGCGACCTTGCTGTGCGCGCAAGCAGCCCTGGCGGGTCGTCGCCAGGCTGCTTTCCGCGTGCAATCAACGCAGCTTATTGCTTGACGGCTTCGACCTGGATCACCAGGCGCACGTTCTTGGGGAAGCCCCAGTCCACGCCGTAGTTGATGCCGAATGCCGTGCGGTCAATGGTGGTCTCGAAGTCGCCACCGCAGACTTCGCGCTTGAGCATCGGGTTGTCGTAGCAGGCGAACTGGTTGGCCTTGAGCGTGACGGGCTGGGTTTTGCCGGCGAGCGTCAGCTTGCCATCGACCGCAGTGACCTTGTCGCCGTTGAAGTGGAATTTGTCCGAGACAAACTTGGCCGTGGGGTACTTGGCCACGTCAAAAAGCTCGGCACTTTGCAGGTGCTTGTCAAAGGCCGCGGTGCCCGTGTTGACCGAGGCGACGTCAAGAGTGATTTCCACCTTGCCGCTCTTGCCCGCCTTGTCAAATTGCACGGTGCCTTCCTTCTTGTCGAAGCGGCCGCGGTTGGTGGTGGCGCCAAAGTGGCCGATCTCGAAGGTGGCAAAGGTGTGCGTGGGGTCAATGGCGTAGGTAGCGGGGGCTGCTTGGGCGGCAGTGGCCAGCACGGCGGTGGCGGCAAGGGCGAAAAGGGATTTGCGCATCAAAAAACTCCTGAATGAAAAGGATGGGGAAACAGGGGGAAGCGGAAGAAAAACGATCAGAGCTTGCCTACGCCGGAGAGCGCAAGCTTGAATTTCACCTGCACATCGTCGGCCACCATGGAGGTGTCGGCCCATTCGTTCTCGCCGATCTTGAACGCCAGGCGCTTGAGTGGCAGCGCGCCGGTGGCCATGGTGGTGGCGCCGTTTTGCACCAGCGTGACCGGCACCACCACGTCGCGGGCTACGCCCTTGATGCTGAGCTTGCCGGTCACCTCGAATTTGCCTGCGCCCAGGGCCTTGATGGCGCTGGACTGGAACGTGGCCTGCGGGAACTGGGGCACGTTGAACCAGGTGGGCTTGGGCAGTTCGGAGTCGGTTTCGCGCGAGCCCATGGTGGCGCTGCCGGTGTCCACCGTGAAGGCGATCTTGCTGGTGGCCAGCTTGGCGGGGTCAAAACTGACCTGTGCGTCGAACTTCTTGAAATGGCCTTGCAGTGGCACGCCCATCTGGCGCGCGGTGAACTGCACTTCGCTCTGGGCGGGCACCAGCTTTTGCTGCGCCAGTGCAGGCTGGGTCGCCAGCAGGGCGGCGCTGCCCAGGGCCAGGGCCGAGAAGAAGGAAGAAACTTGCATGGGAGGCACTCCTGAAAAATGGGGCGACGGGGATCAGCGGCGGCCCGGCAGCATGCGCTGCAGCAGCCCGTCGCGGTCGATGAAATGGTGCTTGAGCGCGGCAGCCACATGCGCCATCACGAGTGCGGCCATCGCCATGGCGCTGAGCTTGTGCAGTGGTTTCAGTGCCTCGGCCAGATCCGGGTTGACCGGGGCGAAGTCGGGCAGTTGCCACAGTCCGAGAAACACGATGGGAAAGCCTGCCGCCGAGCTGTAGGCCCAGCCCAGCAGGGGCACGGCGAAAAACAGCAGGTACAGCAGGTGGTGCGCGCCTTGGTGCGCCACCTGCTGCCACCGGGGCATGGCGTTTTGCACGCGGGCAGGCAGGTGCGGTGGCCGGTGCACCAGACGCCAGGCCAGGCGCAGCAGCGACAGCACCAGAATGCTGATCCCGGCCCACTTGTGCCAGTTGTAGAGCTTCAGGCGCTGGGGTGAAAAGGGCAGGTCGGCCATGTACAGGCCGACGCCAAAAAGGGCGACCAGCGCCATGCCCAGCAGCCAGTGCAGCAGCATGGCGGTGTGGGTGTAGCGTGGGGCGGCGAGCGCCTGGCCGGGGTCGGAGGAAGGCATGTCGGTGAAAGCGTTGGGGGGTTGTCCGTGGCGTGAGGCTGCACGGTGTGCAGCACTTGCCAGGTGGACGTCGTGCAGGAATGGCTCCAGTTTAGGGAGTCATGGGACGGCCGGGTTTCAGATGGATTGACGGTTCAATTCAAAAAAACTGAATTGATCGACTGTCTGCGCTCAAAGTTCCCCAATGCCCGTTGCGCAGAGAGGCTGGCCGCCAGGGCGGCGGCCCACTGCGCCAGTGCCGCTTCAATGCGCGAGCGCGGCCTTTTTCCAGGCGGCTGCGGCAGCTTCGCTGTCGTTGCGGTGCTCGGCCAGCTCGGCGAGATGGCGCCAGGCGCTGGCGCGCAGGCTGGCGTCGGGCAAATGCGGGGTGGCCTGGGTCAGCAGTTGCTGCGCCTTGCCCCACAGCTCGCGTTGCAGGCAGGCCACCCCCGCCAGGTATTGCAGGCGGGCATCGCGCGGGTTGGCCTGCTGGGCGGATTCGATGCGTGCCAGCCAGGGGGCATCGAGCGTATCCAGGGCCGATTCGAGGGCCCGCACCAGTTTGAGTGCATGCTGGTCGGGCAGGGCATGCGGCTGCTTCACCATGAAGTCCCAGGCCGGCTGCAGCCAAGCCCTCACCTGTGCCGGTTCGCCCCCCAGGGTTGCCAGGCGCTGGGCAGCGTGGATGGCCAGCTCCGGCATGCTGCGCTCGGACTGTTCCAGGTGCAGCCAGGTCTGTTGCAACTGGGCTGTGTCGTGCGCGCCATTGATGAGCTCGATGGCCAGGCCGCGCACAATGCTTTGCGCGGCGCTGGCCGAGAAGGCGTGGTGCTTGCACAGCAGGCGCGCGGTGTCCAGCGCGTCTTGCGTCTGCCGCGCCAGGCGGGTGGCCTTGAGCCGGATGCGCAGCGCCAGCGTGCGCCGGGCGGCGCCCTGCGGCAAAACGGCGAGTCGTTCGAGTGCGGCAAGGGCGTCGCGGTCATCCAGCAGCCAGCGTGCGGCACGCATGTGCACGCCTTCACGCAGTTCCTGCTCGTGCGCGGTGCCGCCTGCCGCCACCTGGCCCAGGGCCTGCTGCAAATGGGTGTCGCGCGTGGTGCGGTCCTGCAGCGCGTGGGAGCTTTCGGCGGCCACCATGTGCGCCATGGTCCTCAGGTGGAGGCCGTGGGGCACTGTTTCACCGTCGGTGGTGAGTGCTGCTTCCTTGGACAGGGCCGTCAGTGCCGCCTTGCGTGAGCGGATGAAGCGACCGGCGAGCATGTGCGTCAGGGCATCCAGCATGGCGCCGTGCATGGCGCGTTCTTTTTGCTGCACGCGCCACCGCAGGGCCTGGCGCGGCAAATCCAGCAGGGCGGCCAGCGCGCTCATCGCGGCATACACCGTGACAAAGGTGCTCACCAGCAGCAGCACCACCATGTTCAGGGACAGGTCGATGCGGTAGGGCGGCCAGTACAGCGTGATGGTGCCCTGGTTGTTGCCCGCAAACAGGGCCGCGGCCACGGCCACGCCAAACAACGCCAAAAGCCAAAGTGCAGCACGCATGTCAGTGATCCAAAGCGTCGCGCACACCCACAGCCCGGGCAAGCGGCGCGCACCCATGCCAGTGCCACCGTGGAACTGGCTTCGCCAGGCCACGGGTGGTGCCCCCCCTTGGGGGGAAGGCGCGAAGCGACTCAGGGGGGCTCATCATCTTCCGGCGGCCGCCGTGGCCAGTGCAGAGAGGGTTTCATCCAGACGGGGCTGCTCGGCGGCCTTCATGCTGGCCTGGGCGGTCTGCAGCAAGGCGGCGGCGGCCTGCGTGCGGCGCGATGCAGGGTCGAAGTACTTGTTGAGTGCCGCGGTGGCGGCGGCCAGGTCGGCGCGGGCCGATTCGAACTGGCGCGCCAGCACCCCCAGACGGGCGTTGAGCAGCTTGAGCTTGAGGTTCTCGCGCAGGAAGAAAGTCTGCTCGGGGGCCAGCAAAATGGCCTCGGGCTGGTCGATGCGGCTCACGCGCACCAGGTTGCGGGCCTCGTCGCGCACGACCTCCCAGCTGCGCCGCAGCGTGGTCTGCCACCAGGCTTGGTCACCCTGCGGGGCTGCCCCCGCGTTTGCCGGGCCGGGGGCTGCGGCTGCCAGGCGGCGCGTGGCGGCGGCCTGTGCCACGGCGTTCTGCACGGGCAGTTCATCCACCTGGCGCACCAGGTCGTCGAGGCGGACCAGCAGGCCGGCGGTGTCGGTGACGGTGGCGCGGGTGAGCCGGTCGAGGTCACGGCCGATGGCGCGCTGCACCGGGGCCAGGCGGGGCTGTGCCGCGCGCTCGATGCGCTGGTTTGCGCTCTTGAGCGTGGCCACCAGGGGTTCGAGGCTGCCCGTGAGCTGGGCCTGCTGTTGCGCCAGGCGGATGGCCGATTCAATATCGACCACGAGGTTTTCGTCGCGCGATCGCGACAGGCTTTGCATGAGTTCTTCGAGCTGGCTGCGCTGCAGTGCCACCTCGCCCACCCGGGCTTCGGTCACCGAGAGGCGGGCGGCCGTGTCGCGCACCAGTTCTTCGGCCTGGCGGGCCACGGTCCGCGCTTCGACGGCCTGGGCGCCTGCATCGGCCGACTGGCGCGCCAGCTGCTCCTGGATGGTGTTGAGCTTTTGCCACAGCAGCCCGCTGCTGACCAGGGCCGCGATGGCCACCGCGCCCAGCAGGTAGGTGCCGACGCCGGTGTGTCGCGGCGTGGCGACCGGGGCGACGCCCCCCGCCGGGCCCGCGCCGGATGCGGCGCTCACCGGGGTGCCGGGGGCGGCTGGGGTGGACGGATCGATGGAGGGCTCGGGGCTCATGCCGCCGATTCTATCGAGGCCATCACGTCGTCCAGTGCGGGCCGGCATTCCTGTACCTGGCCAAAACCGGCGGCGCGTGCCGCTTGCGCAATGCGCGGGTGCGTGGCCAGGGCGCGCGCTGCCTGCAGAGCCAGGCCTGGCACGGCGCTGGCCAGGTGCGTGAGGGCTTCCGAGCTGCTGAGCAGCCACCACGATCCGTCGCTCGCGGCCGCATGGGCCAGCGCGGTCTGCTCGGGCGTGAGGTGCGGGGCGCCGCGGGTGTAGGCCACCACAAAATCCACCGTGGCACCGGCCTGCTCGATCTGGCGTGCCAGCCAGTCCCGGCCCTGGCCCGGACCGGGAGCCGAGCCCTCGGAGCAGCCGCGCACAATGAGAATGCGGTCGCCTGCGCGCACCTGCGGCGCCACCCGCTGCCACAGTGCTTCCGAATCAAACTGCAGGGCATCGGGCGCAGGGCTGTCGATGCGCTCGCGCGGAACCCCCGCATGCACCAGCGCCTGCACGGTTCCGGGGCCAGGTGCCCATGCTCTTGTTTTGATGGCCGATGGCGCAATCGCATCAGGCGCCAGAGGCTCTTGTTGTGCAAAGAAATAGTCCGCGGCATTGCCGCTGACAAACATGGCGGCGCGGTAGCGGTCGAGCTGTGCGCGGGCCTGGGCCAGCGCGGCCCGGGCAGCGGGGTCGGCACAGGGCCCAATGGCAATCAGGGGCAGCGCCGCGGCGGCATGGCCGCGCGCGCCCAGTTGCTCCACCCAGCGCACTGCCTCGCGCGCCGGTCGGGTGACGATGATGCGGGCGCCGGCCACCGCAATATCAGCCGGCCACCGGGTCCACGCCCCGGGCACCACCGGCGCGCAGGCGGGCGGCGATCTCGACGCCCAGGGCATCGGCCGCCGCCAGCGTGGCCACCGGGGCGCTGGCGCTGGCGCGCACCAGCGGCGTGCGGCCGTCGGGGTCGCCCCAGGCGGCGTCCAGGTGCAGGGTGCCCTGCTCCAGCCGGCCATGCGCGGCCAGCGGCATCGAGCAGCTGCCGCCCATGGAGCGGCTGACGGCACGTTCGGCCGTCACGGTGAGCCAGGATTCCTGGTGCGCCAGCGGCGCCAGCGCCGCCATCAGGTCCTGGCGGTCGCTGCGGATCTCGATGCCCAGGGCGCCCTGGCCTGCGGCGGGCAGCATGTCGGTGGTGGCGAATTCGGTGCGGATGCGATCCTGCAGGCCCAGGCGCTTGAGGCCCGCGGCCGCCAGCACGATGGCGTCGTAATGGCCTTCATCGAGCTTGCGCAGGCGCGTGTCGAGGTTGCCGCGCAGGGGCTCGATCCTGAGGTCGGGCCGCAGGGCCTGCAGCAGCACCTGGCGGCGCAGGCTGGAGGTGCCGACCACCGCGCCCTGGGGCAGGGCGTCGAGCGATGCATAGCGGGGTGAGACAAAGGCATCGCGCGGGTCTTCGCGCTCCATCACGCAGGCCAGGGCAAAGCCTGCGGGCAAATCCATGGGGACGTCCTTGAGCGAGTGCACGGCGATATGGGCACGGCCTTCTTCGAGCGCCACCTCCAGTTCCTTGACGAACAGGCCCTTGCCGCCCACCTTGGAGAGGCTGCGGTCCAGGATCTGGTCGCCCTGGGTGGTCATGCCCAGCAGCGATACGGAGTGGCCGCGTGCGCGCAGCAGGGCCTGCACATGTTCGGCTTGCCACAGGGCCAGGCGGCTTTCGCGCGTGGCGATCACCAGGGAGAGGGGTTGTGTCGGGCTCAATTTCGTAACCTATTTGTAATCATCGGGCAAGCAGCAATGCTAGCATCGCGCCGCACCGGTGGCTGGTGTCCGCACAGGCCTGCGCAGCAGGCCGGCAGCGGCCGGCTGCCCCCTCAATCCGGAGACACCTGCATGAAACGATCCGACAAGGACCAGCCCCTGATAGACGACATCCGCCTGCTGGGGCGCATTCTGGGCGACGTGATCCGCGAGCAGGAGGGCGTGGATGCCTACGAACTGGTCGAGCAGGTGCGCAAGCTTTCGGTGGCTTTCCGGCGCGATGCCGACCAGGAGGCCGACCGTGCCCTGAAGAAACTGCTCAAGTCGCTGTCGGGCGACCAGACGGTCAGCGTGATCCGCGCCTTCACCTACTTCAGCCACCTGGCCAATCTGGCCGAGGACCGCCACCACATCCGCCGCCGCGCCGTGCACGAGCGCGCGGGCGACACGCAGGAGGGCAGCATCGAGGTGGCCCTGTCGCGCCTGCGCTGGGCCGGCATTGCGCCCAAGACCATTGCGCAGACGCTGGCCAGCAGCTACGTGGCGCCGGTGCTCACGGCCCACCCCACCGAGGTGCAGCGCAAAAGCATCCTGGATGCCGAACGCGACATCGCCCAGCTGCTGGCCGTGCGCGACGATATCCAGGTGCGCGCGCAGCTGTACAACAGCGCCAAGGACGCGCTCACCCCGCGCGAGCTGGCGGCCAACGAAGCCCTGCTGCGCGCCCGCGTGGCCCAGCTGTGGCAAACGCGGCTGTTGCGCTACAGCAAGCTCACGGTGGCCGACGAGATCGAGAACGCACTGTCGTATTACGAAGCCACTTTCCTGCGCGAGATCCCCAAGATCTACGCAGACCTGGAGCGCGAGCTGGGCCAGTATCCCGTGCACAGCTTCTTGCGCATGGGCCAGTGGATCGGCGGCGACCGCGATGGCAATCCCAACGTGACGGCGCAAACCCTGCAATATGCCTTGCGCAGCCAGTCGGACATGGCGCTGCGCCACTACCTCACCGAGGTGCATTTTCTGGGCGGCGAGCTGTCGCTGTCGGCGCGCCTGGTGGCGGTGTCGCCCGAAATGCAGGCGCTGGCCCAGCGCTCGCCCGACACCAATGAGCACCGCCAGGACGAGCCCTATCGCCGCGCCCTGACCGGCATCTACGCGCGCCTGGCGGCGTCGCTCAAGGACCTGACCGGCGGCGAGGCCGCGCGCCATGCGGTGGCGCCGCAGAATGCCTATGCCAGTGCGCAAGAGTTCCTGGCCGACCTGCGCGTGATCGAAGCCTCGCTCCAATCCCACCACGGCGCAGCCATGGCTGCAGAGCGCCTGCACCCGCTGATCCGGGCGGTGGAGGTGTTCGGCTTTCACCTGGCCACGGTGGACCTGCGCCAGAGCTCCGACAAGCACGAAGAGGTGGTGGCCGAATTGCTGGCCACGGCCCGCATCGAGCCCAGCTACAGCAGCCTGCAGGAGGCCGCCAAGCGCGCGCTGCTGATCAAGCTGCTCAACGACGCGCGTCCGCTGCGTGTGGTGGGCGCCCAGTATTCCGCCCACACACAAGGCGAGCTGGCCATCTTTGAAACGGCCCGTACGCTGCGCCAGCGCTTTGGCCACGAGGCGATTCGCCACTACATCATCAGCCACACCGAAACGGTGAGCGACCTGCTGGAAGTGCTGCTGCTGCAAAAGGAAGTGGGCCTGATGGACGGCACGCTCGATGCCGAGTCGCGCAACCACCTCATCGTGGTGCCCTTGTTCGAGACCATCGAAGACCTGGCGCAGTCCGCGCCCATCATGCGCGAGTTCTATGCCTTGCCGGGCGTGGCTGCGCTGGTGCAGCGCAGTGGTGGCGAACAGGACATCATGCTGGGCTACAGCGACAGCAACAAGGATGGCGGCATCTTCACCAGCAACTGGGAGCTGTACCGCGCCGAGATCGCGCTGGTGGAACTGTTCGACGAACTGGCCACCAGCCACGGCATCCAGCTGCGCATGTTCCATGGCCGCGGCGGCACCGTGGGGCGGGGCGGCGGCCCGAGCTACCAGGCCATCCTGGCGCAGCCCCCGGGCACCGTGCGCGGCCAGATCCGCCTGACGGAGCAGGGCGAGGTGATTGCCTCGAAGTACGCCAACCCCGAGATTGGCCGGCGCAACCTCGAAACCCTGGTCGCCGCCACGCTCGAAGCCACGCTGCTGCAGCCCACCAAGTCGGCCACCAAGGCGTTTCTGGACGCCGCCGCGCAGCTGTCAAAGGCCAGCATGGACGCCTACCGCGCGCTGGTGTATGAAACCCCGGGTTTCACCGACTATTTCTTCAATTCCACGCCCATCCGCGAGATTGCCGAGCTCAACATCGGCTCGCGCCCGGCATCGCGCAAGGCCAGCCAGAAGATCGAAGACCTGCGCGCCATTCCCTGGGGCTTCAGCTGGGGCCAGTGCCGCCTCACGCTGCCCGGCTGGTACGGCTTTGGCGCTGCGGTGGAAGCGTTCGTCCATCTGGAAGGCAAGGACCCCAAAATCCAGATGGCTTTGCTGCAGCGGATGTACCGCCAGTGGCCGTTCTTTCGCACCCTGCTGTCCAACATGGACATGGTGCTGGCCAAGAGCGACCTGGCGCTGGCCTCGCGCTACAGCGAACTCGTCACCGACGCCCGCTTGCGCAAGAAGGTGTTCAGCGCCATCGAGGCCGAGTGGCACCGCACGGCCGACGCGCTGACCCGCATCACCGGCGACAAGCAGCGCCTCACGCACAACACGGCACTGGCGCGCTCCATCAAGCACCGCTTTCCGTACATTGACCCGCTGCACCACCTGCAGGTGGAACTGGTGCGCCGCTGGCGCGCAGGCCAGGGCGACGAGCGGGTGCAGACGGGTATCCACATTTCCATCAACGGGATCGCGGCGGGGTTGCGCAACACCGGCTGACGTGGATGGGTCCCCCACGGGGAGCGTGGCAGTTCAGTCGCCCAGCAGCTCCCCGATTGCCTTCAGGTCTTCCACCCGGTCACACACGGCTTTTACGGCCATCATCACCGGGATGCCCAGCAGCAGCCCCCACAGGCCCCACAGCCAGCCCCAGGCGAGCACGCTGACGAACACCGCCACGGGGCTCATGCTGCTGGCACGGCTGGTGAGCCAGGGGGTGAGCAGGTTGCCGACGATGGTGTGGATGACGAGCGAGGCGCCGCCGATCGCCAGGGCCATGTCCAGCGTGCCGAACTGCAAAAAGGCCACCAGCCCCGACGCCCCCGTGACCAGCGCCGAGCCGATGTAGGGCGCCAGGTTGAGCACCGCAGCCACCACGCCCCACACCGCGGCGTTCTCCAGGCCCAGCGCCCAGTAGGCCGCACCGGTTGCCAGCCCCACCAGCACACTCGTGAAGACCTGGACCAGCAGGTAGCGCTGGATCTGGCTGGTGATGTCTGCGAGCACATGGATGGTGATCTTGCGCCGCTCCAGGCTGGTGCCCGCGATGCGCACCAGCTTGTCGCGCAACAGGTTGCCCGATGCCAGCGCAAAGTACGTGAGAAAAATCACCACCATGAGCTGCCCCAGCGCCGACATGAGCCCCATGGTTCCGCTCCAGAGGTAGTCGCGGATATTGAAGGGCGGGCGTTCGATGATGACCCGTTGCACGCCGCGGCGCGCCGGGGTGCTGGCGCCCGTGTCAGTGGTGGCCTGCTCGATCTGCGTTGCAGCCTTTTGCACGGTGTCCAGGGGGCTGCTGGCGCCCGTGCGGCTCTTGAGGCTGTCGCGCACTTTCTTGGCCGCAACGGGCAGCGAGTCCACCAGCTGCGCTGCACCGTCGCTGAGCGACCAGGCCGTGGCTGCCAGGCCCGAGACAATGGCAATCAGCAGCACGCCCGCCCCCAGCCAGCGCGGCACATGCCAGCGCCACAGGGCTTCCACCGTGGGCCTGAGGGCGGTGGTCAGCAGCAGGCTGAGCATGATGGGAATGAACACCGCGCTGGCCCAGTGCAGCAGTGCCACGCTGGCAAACAGCGCCAGCAGCACCAGCGACAGGTTGCGCACATCCACCGGCATCTGCAGCATCACCGGCGCCCGCTGGCGGGGTGCGGTGGCGGCGGGCTGCGCGGGTGCAGCCAGTGTGGGCGCGGGCTCGCTGGCGGCGGTGGGCTGTGCATCGGCGGGATGGGGCGACGAGGCAGGCGGCACCGGCGAAGCCTGCGGTGGGGGCGGGATGGGCTCTGTGGGCTCGGTCATGCGCGGATTGTGCGGCAGCCGCAACCCCTGCCCTGTAGGCGGCCATCGCTTGTCGGCGGGGGCAAAGTGCACGCCAAAATCCTCGTTGCCGACCTTCCTGGCCGAGTGCTGGGTCAGCAGGCTCCCAGGCGTTGCCCCCTGCATTCTGCGCCGGGTTTTGACAGCGGCTACAAACCCTCTTTCTTGCGCTTTGGCAACCCAGGTTGCCGAATCTCGCCTTTTCAGCCTTTTTCGACGGGGCGGGCGGGGTCGGAGCACCATTCGCTCCAGCTGCCGGCAAACAGTGCGGTGGTGCCCAGGCCCGCAACTTCCATGGCCAGCAGGTTGGGCACGGCACTCACGCCACTGCCGCACTGGTGCACCACGGTGGCCGGGTGGCGACCAGCGAGCAGTGCGTCAAACTCTGCACGCAGCACGGCCGCAGGCTTGAAGCGGCCATCGGTGCCGATGTTGTCGGCGAACGGACGGTTGAGGGCGCCCGGAATGTGGCCCGCCACGGGGTCCAGCGGTTCCACCTCTCCGCGGTAGCGGGCGCCTGCGCGGGCGTCGATGATGGTCTGGCCGGGTTGCCCCAGGCGTGCCAGCACGTCGCTGGCCGTGGCCAGCTGGCGCAAGGGGGTGCCCAGCTGAAAGTTGGACTGGAAGTGCGCGGGTTCCGCACCGCTGGCGACCGCGCCGCCCGCTGCCTGCCAGGCCTGCAGGCCGCCATCGAGCACCGCCACGGCATCGTGCCCCGCCCATTGGAGCATCCACCACAGGCGGCCACAGTAGTTGGCGCCGTTGCGGTCGTACACCACGGCCTGCATGCCGTTGGCAAAGCCCACGCTGGAGAGCCAGATGGCAAAGCGCTCCCGGCTGGGCAGCGGGTGGCGGCCACCCGATGCGGGCTGGTCGGCTTCCTGCGCGGTGACGGTGCCGTGCGTACCGGGTGCGCCGTGTTTGGCGCTCAGGTCGTTGTCGAGGTGGACGTATACGGCGCCCGGGATGTGGGCCTGTGCGTACTGCTGTGCACCGGCCGTTGGTTGCGTCAGGTCAAAGCTGCAGTCAAACACCATCAGCGGCGCGCCGCTGGCGATCAGGGATTGCAGGTCGGGGGCGGATACCAGGGTGGTGTAGGTCATGGGCTGTCGGGTACGCGCAGGCACCGGGCGAAGGTGGAGGGCAGTGGAGTGCCTCCATTGTGTCAATGTTCCTCGGCCGGTGCCCCGGGCGCGGCGCGGGTGCGCAGCACGGTGGCCACGATGCCGCTGCCCACGATCAGCACCATGCCGATCCAGCCCATGGGCGGAATCTGGTCGCCAAACAGCGCCACGCTGTAGATGGCCGCAAACACGATGCCCGAATACTGCAGGTTGGCCACCACCAGGGTGCCGCGCTGGGTCTTGGCGCTGGCGTAGGCGCGGGTCATGCACAGTTGCCCGCCCGCCGCCAGCACCCCGATGGGCAGCAGCCACAGTGCGGGCCAGCCCGGCCAGGGCGAGGTGCCGGTCAGCAGCAGGGCGGCGCCGCCAGCCACGGCCGAACCCACGGCGAAATAGAACACCGTGCGCGATTCGGGCTCGCCCAGCCGCGACAGGGTCACCACCTGCATGTAGGCAAAGGCGGCCGTCATGCCCGACATGAGGCCGATCAGTCCGGCAAATGCCTGGTTCTGGTCGAGGCTGGGGCGCAGCATCATCACCACCCCGACAAAGCCGGTCAGCACCGTCAGCACCAGCGGACCCTGGAATGCCGGACGTGGCGACGCCGCCGACGGGCGCCAGGCCAGCAGCGCGCCGCCCACCAGAAAGGCGGCAATCCACACGCTGCTCATGTAGTTGAGCGTCATGGCCGTGGCCAGGGGCAGGTGGGCAATGGCATAGAACCAGGCGCCCAGCGATGCCACGCCGACCAGGCTGCGCCATGCGTGCATGCCGGGGTAGCGCGTGGCCAGTGCCACGCGCTGGGAGCGCGCCAGCAGCCAGAGGATCGCGATGCCGATCAGGCCGCGGTAGCAGACCAGCTCGGCGGCGTTGAAATGGGCCGAGGCGATCTTGACGCACACGCCCATGCTCGCAAACAGGAACGCGGCCAGCACCATCCAGAGGGCTTGCATGGGATCAGTCGGGGAAAAGTGGGTTGAGCAACAAAAATAGCTGCCAGTGCTTGGAAAGAGCACTGGCAGCTATTGTAATGAGAGCGCCTGTGGGCTGTCGGGCTTATTGGGTGGGTTGGCCCGCCATGGTCAGGCCTTTGGCGTCGCCGGACCCATGGCCTCGCGGTACCACTCGTGAAAGTGCTGCATGCCGTCTTCCATGGGGCTCTGGTAAGGGCCCACCTCATTGTCCCCGCGCGCCAGCAGGGCCTTGCGGCCAGCGTCCATGCGCTCGCCGATCTCGTCGTCCTCGATGCAGGTCTCCATGTAGGCGGCCTGCTGGGCCTCGACAAACTCGCGCTCGAAGGCGGCGATTTCCTCGGGGTAGTAGAACTCCACCATGTTCAGCGTCTTGGTGGGGCTGACCGGGTGCAGCGTGGAGACGGTGAGCACATGCGGATACCACTCGACCATGATGTGCGGGTAGTAGGTGAGCCAGATGGCACCGCGCTCGGGCATCTTGCCGCCGCGGTAGTTCAGCAGCACCTCATGCCACTTCTTGTACACGTCGGAGCCGGGCTGGCCGAAGGCCGACGACACCCCCACGGTCTGCACCGAGTATTGCTTCTGGAATTCCCAGCTCAGGTCGTCACAGGTGACGAAATGGCCCAGGCCCGGGTGGAAGGGGCCGACGTGGTAGTCCTCCAGGTAGACCTCGATGAAGGTCTTCCAGTTGTAATTGCACTCGTGCAGCTCGATGCGGTCGAGCGCATAGCCCTCGAACGAGAGCTCGGCACGCGGGCCCATGCCTGCGAGGTCGGCCCCGATGTCGCGGCCGTTGTCCTCGAAGAGCAGGCCGTTCCACTCGCGCAGCTGGTAGTTGTTGAGATTCAGGCAGGGGTCGTGCGCGAAATGGGGCGCGCCCAGCAATTCGCCGCTGGCCTTGTAGGTCCAGCGGTGCAGGGGGCACACGATGTTGCCGCCCGCGCTGCCTTTTTGCTGGGTGTTCAGCGAACCGCGGCCCTTGAGCATGACCGCCTGGCGGTGGCGGCAGACGTTGGAGATCAGCTCCACGCCGCCCTGGGCGTTGCGCACCAGCGCACGGCCTTCGCCCTCCTGGGGCAGGGCGTGGTAGTCGCCCGGATGGGGCACGGAAAGCTGGTGCCCCACATAGCGGGGCCCGCGCTGGAAGATGGTTTCCAATTCGCGCTGGAACAGCGCCTCGTCAAAGTAGCTTGAAACTGGTAGTTGGCTTGCGGCCTGCTGCAGTCGAAGACTTAAATCAGACATGGGTGACCTGACCTAAAGACTCCCCACAGGGAGGTTGTGGGAGGTGCGCCGGGGCGCATCTGGAAAAAGAAAACCGGCTAGGTGACTAGCCGGCTCGAAAGGAATGGGATTATAGGCGGTGGGGTTATTCCCGCACCCCCCTTACGTGTATTGCCAATCGCGTTAGCGCATGTGGCGGCTGCATGGTCCGGGAGGGGGCGGGACGTGCTGGCAGCTTGGTCTCCGGCGGGGTGCCAGGGCCTGTCGCGGACGTGTGGCAGCGCCGTCTCATGGGTAGGCCTAAAATCGTTTGTTTTATCTGCGCAACTTCTGCCGTCCTGCCCATGCCCAAGGCCTCTGCCTCCACCGCCCCACCCGCCGAACCTGCCAGCTATGAAGCGGCGCTGGAAGAGCTGGAGCAGCTCGTCGGCCGCATCGAGTCGGGCCAGCTGCCGCTCGATCAGATGCTGGCCGGCTACCAGCGCGGTGCGGTATTGCTGGCGTTTTGCCGCCAGCGGCTCGAAGCGGTGCAGGACCAGATCAAGGTGCTCGATGAAGGCACGCTGCAGCCATGGGCGCAGGAATGATGGCGGTGCACGGCATCTCCACGGCTTTTGATCTGGCCGGCTGGAGCGGCCAGCACCTCGGTCGTGTCGAGCAGGCCCTGGGGCAGTGGGTGGGCCGTGATGCGCCCGCCGGCCTGGGCGAGGCCATGCGCTATGCGGTGCTCGACGGTGGCAAGCGCCTGCGGCCGCTGCTGGTGCTGGCGGCCTATGAGGCCGTGCAAAGCGGGGCGGGCGAAGCGGCCCCATGCGCCGGCATGGACCAGGCGGCCCTGCGTGCCGGCATGGACCAGGCCGCCCTGCGTGCCGCGTGCGCCGTCGAGCTGATCCATGCCTATTCGCTGGTGCACGACGACATGCCCTGCATGGACAACGATGTGCTGCGCCGCGGCAAGCCCACGGTGCATGTGCAGTTTGGCGAGGCGCAGGCCTTGCTGGCGGGCGACGCGCTGCAGGCGTTTGCCTTTGAATTGCTGACACCCGACGACGAACGCATTGCTCCGGCCGTGCAGGCCACGCTGTGCCGCCAGCTGGCGCGGGCTGCCGGATCGGCGGGTATGGCGGGCGGGCAGGCGATCGATCTGGCCAGCGTGGGGCTGGCCCTGACGCAGGACCAGTTGCGCCAGATGCACCGCCTCAAGACCGGTGCGCTGCTCCAGGCCAGCGTGATGATGGGTGCGGCCTGTGGTGTGTCAGGTGCCGCAGCGCACAAGGCGCTGGCGGATTACGGCGCGGCGCTCGGCCTGGCATTTCAGGTGGTGGACGATATCCTGGATGTGGTTGCCGACTCGGCCACCTTGGGCAAGACCGCCGGCAAGGATGCAGCCAGCGACAAGCCCACCTATGTCTCCCTGCTGGGGCTGGCCCCTGCGCAGGCCCATGCGCAAGAGCTGCTGGCGCAGGCGCAAGCCGCGCTGGCCGCCTCGGGCCTGGCCGACACGCATGCGCTGGCGGCGCTGGCCGACATGGTGGTGAACCGGTCGTACTGACGCCCTGTTCTTGTCCGAATCCCATGCTTTGAATGTCAAATTGGCCTCTGGTGCTTTTGTATAAAGCGTCAGCAGCTATTCCATAAATAGTAAATGTCCATGACATCCTTTCCCCTGCTGCAGACCATCAACGACCCCGCTGACCTGCGCAAGCTGTCCCGCGCCGACCTCAAGCAGCTGGCCACCGAGCTGCGCGCGTTCGTGATCGACAGCGTGTCCCGGACGGGGGGGCACCTCAGCTCCAACCTGGGCACCGTCGAGCTCACCGTGGCGCTGCACCATGTGTTTCACACGCCCGAAGACCGGCTGGTGTGGGATGTGGGCCACCAGACCTATCCGCACAAGATCCTGACCGGGCGGCGCGACCGCATGCACACGCTGCGCCAGCTGGGCGGTATCTCGGGCTTTCCACAGCGTGCTGAAAGCGTCTATGACACCTTTGGCACGGCGCATTCGAGCACCAGTATTTCGGCAGCACTGGGCATGGCGCTGGCTGCGCAGCGCAAGGGCGAAGAGCGGCATGCCGTGGCCATCATCGGCGACGGCGCCATGACGGCCGGCATGGCCTTCGAGGCCTTGAACAACGCCGGCGTGGCCGATGCCAACCTGCTCGTCATCCTGAACGACAACGACATGAGCATCAGCCCGCCCGTGGGCGCGCTCAACCGCTACCTGGCCCAGCTCATGAGCGGCCAGTTCTATGCGGCCGCCAAGAACGTGGGCAAGAGCGTGCTCAAGAACGCGCCACCGCTGCTGGAGCTGGCCAAGCGACTGGAGCAGCAGGCCAAGGGCATGGTGGTGCCGGCCACCCTGTTCGAGAAATTCGGCTTCAACTACATCGGACCCATCGACGGACACGACCTCGATTCGCTCATCCCCACGCTGGAAAACATCAAGGGCCTCAAGGGCCCGCAGTTCCTGCATGTGGTCACCAAGAAAGGCCAGGGCTACAAGCTGGCCGAGGCCGATCCCGTGGCCTACCACGGCCCCGGCAAGTTCGACCCGGCCGTGGGCCTGGTCAAAAGCACGGCGGTGCCCAAGCAGACCTTCACGCAGGTGTTCGGCGAGTGGCTGTGCGACATGGCCGCGCAGGACGACCGGCTGGTGGGTATCACCCCCGCCATGCGCGAGGGCTCGGGCATGGTCGAGTTTGAAAAGCGCTTTCCCGGCCGTTACTACGACGTGGGCATTGCCGAGCAGCATGCCATCACCTTCGCTGCCGGCATGGCCTGCGAAGGTGTCAAGCCGGTGGTGGCGATCTACTCCACCTTCCTGCAGCGCGGCTATGACCAGATGATCCACGACGTGGCGCTGCAGAACCTGCCGGTGGTGTTTGCGCTGGACCGCGCCGGCCTGGTGGGCGCCGACGGCGCCACCCATGCGGGCGCCTACGACATCCCTTTTGTGCGCTGCATTCCCCACATGAGCATGGCCTGCCCGGCCGACGAGCGTGAATGCCGCCAGCTGCTGAGCACTGCGTTCGAACAGGATCACCCTGTGGCCGTGCGCTACCCGCGCGGCAGTGGCGCGGGCGTGCCCACCCTGCGCGGACTGGAAGGCCTGCCGTTCGGCAAGGGCGAGATCCGCCGCGAGCGCAAGGCCGGCGAGGCTGTTCCCGGTGCGCCGCGCATTGCCATTCTGGCCTTTGGCACCTTGCTGTATCCCGCGCTGCAGGCCGCCGAGGCATTGGATGCCACCGTGGTCAACATGCGCTGGGCCAAGCCGCTCGATACCGAGCTGCTGCTGGAGGTGGCGGCACGCCACGATGCCCTCGTGACGCTGGAGGAGGGCGCCATCATGGGCGGCGCGGGCAGTGCCGTGCTGGAGGCGCTGGCCGCCGCCAAGGTGGTGCTGCCCGTGTTGCAGCTGGGTTTGCCCGATGCCTTCATCGAGCATGGTGATCCGGGCAAGCTGCTGTCGCTGCAGGGGCTGGACGCGGCCGGTATCCAGGCGTCGATTGCACGGCGGTTTCTCGCTTGAACGGCGCACCTGGGTAAGACCCGCGCGGCGGCGCTCGCGGGGTTGATCCCGCAGCGGGGGAGCCGCCATTCCTACAATGCTGGCGATGGCAAGACCATGGGCCTGCGCTGGGCCCCTGGTACGTGGCCGATTGAGGCGTCTTGTTCCTTTCCTCCGGAGACAACTTCATGAATCCCATGGATCGCCGCAAACTCATCCAGCATGCAGGCATGGCTGGCGTGCTGGCTGCAGGTGCTGCGCCTGCGATTCACGCACAGCCGGTCCTGCGCTGGAGGCTGGTGTCGAGCTTTCCGCGCTCGCTCAACACCATCTACGGTGTGGCGGAGGTCTTTGCACAAGCGGTGCGGGTGATGTCCAACGGGAAGTTCCAGATCTCGGTGCACGCTGATGGCGAACTCGTGCCGGCATTCGGTGTGGTGGATGCCGTGCAGTCCGCCGCGGTCGAGGCTGCGCACACGGCGCCGTATTACTTCTATGGCAAGAGTCCCGCTTTCGCGCTGGGTTCTGCCATACCGTTTGGCTTCAATGCCCGGCAAATGAATGCCTGGATGCTGCATGGCAATGGCCGCAAGCTCATGGATGAGTTCTATGCGGGCTACAACATGCGCAGCTTTGCAGGGGGCAACACGGGCACGCAGATGGGGGGGTGGTTCCTCCAGGAGGTCCGCAGCCCGTCGGATTTCAAAGGCCTGAAGATGCGCCTGGGCGGTGGGCTGGTGGGCGATGTCCTGGCCCGGCTGGGGGTGATCCCCTCCAATCTGCCGGGGGGCGATATCTACCAGGCATTGCAGAAAAGGGAGCTCGATGCCGCGGAATGGGTCGGCCCCTACGACGACCAGAAGCTGGGGCTCCACAAGGTGGCACCGTACTACTACTACCCTGGTTGGTGGGAGGGCGGCCCGGAAATGGACTTCTACATCAACCTCAAAGCCTTCAACGCACTCTCGGCCGATTACCGGGGCATCGTAGAGGCCGCCGCAGCTCTGGCGCACACCGACATGCTGGCGAAGTACGACGCACTGAACCCCGCGGCGCTCAAGCAGCTGGTGGTGGCCAAGACCAAGGTGTCACCGTTCTCGCAAGGCATCATGGATGCCGCATTCAAGGCTTCGATGGAGGTCTTTGCCGGCAACGATGCCAGAAGCCCCGAGTGGAAAAAAATCCATGCAGACATGCGCAATTTCCAGCGCGACCAGATCCTCTGGTTCCGCTTTGCGGAGGCGCGGTACGACAGCTTCATGTCGGCCCAGAAAATCTGAAGCCCGTCCGTTGCTGGCCGCCATGCCGCCGATGCTTGCAAAAGCCTGAATACATGGCCTCATCGCGGTCTTGCGCGGGAAAACCCGCAAGAATAGCGGGGGGGGGTATTTCTACAATGATCGATGGCTGAAAGAGCCCCTGGAGCACGTCCGCACAACGGGCGCAACTGAGTTTCGCAATCAATATTTCGGAGATAACCCTCATGGATCGTCGTTCCATCATCAAGCACGCCGGCATTGCTGGCGTTCTGGCGGCAGGTGCCGCACCTGCGGTACACGCGCAGGCAGCGGTCCGCTGGCGTCTCGCTTCGAGCTTCCCCAAGTCACTGGACACCATCTTCGGCAGCGCTGAATTGCTCTCCAAGACGGTCAAGGCCATGTCGGGTGGCAAATTTGAAATCTCCGTGCACCCTGCGGGTGAACTGATGCCCGCTTTCGGCGTGGTCGATGCGCTGCAATCAGACACCATCGAAATGGCCCAGTCGGCGGCTTATTACTTCACCGGCAAGGACCCTGTCTTTGCTTTCAGTTGCGCCGTGCCGTTCGGCCTGACCGCGCGCCAGAACACCTCCTGGAAGAAGTACGGCAATGGCAGCAAGCTGCTGGATGCCTTTTTCGAGAAATACAACTTCCGCACCGCCAGCGCGGGCAATACCGGCACCCAGATGGGCGGCTGGTACCGCAAGGAAATCAAGACCGTTGCGGATCTCAAGGGCTTGAAGATGCGCATGGGCGGCGGCGTTTTCGGTGAGGCCATGGCCAAGTTGGGCGTGGTGGCGCAGAACATGCCCGCCGGCGACGTGTACCAGGCCCTCGAAAAAGGCACGCTGGATGCCGCCGAGTTCGTGGGCCCCTACGATGATTCCAAGCTGGGCATCAACAAGGTGGCACCTTTCTACTACTACCCCGGCTGGTGGGAAGGCGGCGCCGACCTGGAATTCTTCGTCAACAACAAGAAGTTCGCTGCCCTGTCGGACGAAAACAAGGCCATCCTGAACGCCGCCATGACGGTGTCCGCCACCGACATGACGGCCAAGTACGATGCCTACAACCCGATTGCACTGAAGAAGCTCGTGGCAGAGAAAACCAAGCTCACCGCTTTCCCCAAGGCAGTGATCGATGCCGGTTTCAAGGCCTGCATGGAGGTGTACGAAGAGCACACCTCCAAGTCGCCCGAGTTCAAGAAGATCTATGACGACATGCGTGCCTTCCAGCGTGACCAGATTCTCTGGAACCGCTTCTCGGAGTATCCATACAACCAGTACATGAACGGCGTCAAGATCTGAGAGCTGTTGCTGCAGGTGGCCCGCAAGGGTCGCCACAGTCATTCAAGAAGCCGCGCATGTCGCGGCTTTTTTGCGCCTGGGCACATCTGCTCTGCCAGACGCACAAAAGGCGGCTGGCGGCGGTGATCCCTTTGGGATCCATCGGGGGGATGGCTGCAGCCAAAGAAAAAGGCCCCGAAGGGCCTTTGAGAGAGGTGCGCCGTTGCGCGCGCAAGCCTGGTCATTTCGCCGGTTTTTTCAGCGCATCCTGCATCGCCTTCATCGGATCGTCTGCGGGGGCTTCTGCGGCCGGTGCGGTCGGGGCGGGTGCATCGGCTGCGGTGTCAGGGGCCGGTGCCGCAGGTTCCTCGCTGGCGCCAAACGGTTCTTCGCCGTAGCTCTCGCTGCTGCCTTCCGGTTGGCCCAGTGCATCACGCATCTGGTCGCCAATGCTTTCCATGTTGTATTTCACCTTCGCATCCAAGGCGCCCGTGACGATCTGTGGGAAGGCGATCAACACGCCCACCATGGTCAGCTGGATCAGCAGGAACGGGATGGCGCCACGGTAGATCTGCATCGTCGTGACGGGTTCCATGGTCTTGCGCGTCACGCGGTCGACGTAGGGCTTGTCGGGCGCCACCGAGCGCAGGAAGAACAGCGCAAAGCCGAACGGCGGGTGCATGAACGAGGTCTGCATGTTCACGGCCAGCAACACGCCGAACCAGATCAGGTCGATGCCCAGCTTGTCGGCCACGGGCGCCAGCAGGGGCACCACGATGAACGACAGCTCGAAGTAATCGAGGAAGAACGCCAGGAAGAACACCATGATGTTCACGGCGATCAGGAAGCCGACCTGGCCGCCGGGCAGGTTGGTGAGCAGATGCTCCACCCAGACCGGGCCGTCGGCGGCCTGGAACACCAGGCTGAACGTGGTGGCGCCAATCAGGATGAACATCACGAAGCTCGACAGCTTGGTGGTGGAGGCGAGGGCCTGCTTGAGCAGCTTCATGTCCAGGCGCTTGCGGCTCCAGCCCATGATCAAGGCGCCCATGGCACCCATGGCGCCCCCTTCGGTGGGGGTGGCGATGCCCAGGAAGATGGTGCCCAGCACCAGGAAGATCAGCAGCAGGGGCGGGATCAGCACAAAGGTCACACGTTCCGCCAGGCGCGAGAGCAGGCCCAGCTTGAAGCCCTTGTTGATCAGCGCAATGACCAGTGCCACCGCCGTGCCACCGCACATGGCCACCACGATTTTTTCGTCGGTGGCCACGGAGGTGACCAGCTTGCCTTGCCACCAGCTGTGCACCTCGGCCATGTGGCGTGCCAGGAAGACCGACACGGTGGCCGACAGCGCGGCCAGAACGGTCAGCGAGGTGTAGCCACCACTGCCATCGGGTTCGCGGTAGGTGCGGGCTTCCGGCGGCAGGGCGGGCACCTGGTGGGGCTTGAAAATCGCCAGAAACATCACGTAGGCCACGTACATGCCCATGAGGAGGAAACCGGGGAGGAAGGCGCCCTTGTACATGTCGCCCACGCTCCTGCCCAGCTGGTCGGCCATCAGGATCAGCACCAGCGATGGCGGAATGATCTGTGCCAGCGTGCCGGACGCTGCAATCACACCGCTGGTCAGCCGGCGGTCGTAGCCGTAGCGCAGCATGATGGGCAGCGAGATCAGGCCCATCGAGATCACCGACGCGGCAACCACCCCTGTCGTTGCAGCGAGCAGGGCGCCGACAAAAATCACAGCCAGGGCCAGGCCACCACGCATGGGGCCAAACACCTGGCCCACGGTATCGAGCAGGTCCTCCGCCATGCCGCTGCGCTCAAGAATCAAACCCATGAGCGTGAAAAACGGGACCGCCAGCAAGGTGTCGTTGGCCATGATGCCAATCAGGCGCTGGGGGAGCCAGGCCAGCACCGAGCTGGGGAAAATGCCCATCTCGATGCCCACGAAGCCGAAGAACAGGCCGCAGGCGCCGAGGCTGAAGGCCACGGGGAAACCCAGCAGCAGGAACATGATCAGCCCCGCAAACATGAAGGGGGCGAAATTGGCAGCGAAGAATTCCATGATGAAGATGCTCCGTGGGCTCAGCGTGCGGGCGTGGCAGGTGGGGTGGTGCCCGCGGCACTGGCGGCAACCGCGGCGTCTTGCTGCTGGCGCAGGATTTCGACCAGTTCTTCCTCGGAGGACTTGTCGACGAGGCGGCCCATGGGGTCGGGGCCCTGGCCGCGCAGGAAGGCGATGCGCTTGATGAGTTCAGACCAGCCCTGCAGCATCAGCAGCGCGAAGCCGACCGGCAGGGCCACCCACACGGGCCAGCGGATCAGGCCACCGGGGTTGCCCGACATTTCGCCGGTCTGGTACATCTGCACGACCATGGGCCAGCTCAGGTACAGCACCACGATGCACAAAGGGGTGAGAAAGAGTGCAAAGCCCACGATGTCGATCCATACCTGCACGCGCTTGGGCAGGCGGCTGTTGACCACGTCGATGCGCACATGCTCACGGTGCAGCAGCGTGAACCCGGCAGCCACCAGGAAAGACCAGGCAAACAGGTACCACTGTGCTTCCAGGAACGCATTGGAGCTGACCCCGAAAACCTTGCGCACCAGCGCGTTGACGGCGCTGACAGCGGTGGCGGCGAAGATCAGCCAGATGACGTATTTGCCGACAAAGGCATTGAGCCCGTCGATGGCGCGTGAAAATTTGAGAAGAGCCTGCATGGTGTCTCCATTGGAAAGGCTGTGCGTGCGACATCCCTTCCGCCCCGCGGGTGGGCGGGATGGCGGGACACATTTTTACAAAGGCGCGATTCTACGTAGCACTATAGTGGGAGCCTGACGGGAGTGTGACGGTGTAATCCCTTTGCTCCGACTTGGCTTTTGTGCTCTTATATATATAGCAATCAGGGCTGCTTCCGGGGCGGCGAAGCGCGTTTCTTGCTTGCAAATTGCCACCATGGAAGCACCGTGCTCATGGCCAGCACTTCGCCGCAGTGCAGGGGGGTGTAGCCCGGCAGTGCCTTCATGTGCGCCCGCCACTCGGGTGTTTGCAGCAGGCGGCGCAAGGCCTGCGTGGCGGGTTGGTCCAGGCTGGCCTTCAGGCAGGCCAGGTGGTAGCGCTCCTGCACCAGCGGCACGAAATCCAGCCCCCGGGCGCGCGCAACCACCTCGATGCCCATGCCCACATCGGCCGCACCGGCCGCCACCGCCTGGGCAATGGCGGTGTGCGACGGTTCGTTGCGCGTGTAGCCCGGGATGGCCTGGGCGTCCACACCCGCCTGGGCCAGCAGGTCATCGAGCAACACGCGCGTGCCGGTGCCGAGTGGCCGGTTGATGAAGCGGGCGCCGGTGCGCACCACATCCGCCAGGCTTCGGAGGCCGATCGGATTGCCCGGGGCCACGATGAGGCCTTGCGTGCGCTGGGCAAAGCCGATGATCTTGTGCAGCCCGGGTTGCAGCAGGGGCTTGTAGGAGCGCGCTGCCACCGAGTCGGCGGCGGGCTGATCCACCGTGTGAAAGCCGGCCAGCGTGCAGCGCCCCTCGTTGAGTGCGCGGATCGCGTCCACACTGCCGGTGAAACGGATATCGAGGTGCAGCGCTCCGGCATCGGCCTGCGTGGCCGCATGGGCACGCAGCGCCACCAGGGCATCGTCGTGGCTGGCGTACAGGGTGAGCACATGGGCGTCGGGGTCGAAGGCCACGGCAAAGGCGCGCTCCAGGTCGGCGTGCAGGGCGGCGATCTGCGGCGCCAGGCGGGCCTGGGCCTGGCGCTCGGCCCACAGCAGCTTGGTGCCGAATTCGCTCAACTGGGCCGACTGGCCCTTGCCCCAGGTGACGAGTTCCCCACCGAGCTGGTCTTCCCAGCGCTTGAGGGCCCCCCACACATGGCGATAGGACAGCCCCAGCGCGCGCGCGGCGGCCGAAATCGAGCCTTGCTGCGCCACGGCCTGCAGCATCTCGGGCAAGGGGTTGCGGATCAGGGCGTCGCCGGCATCGCGGCTGAGCGTGTAGTGGAGTTGGACCCTATGCACAGCTGTTCATATCGCTGGAGATTGATTCGGTGCATACGATAGTCGAATCCATGTCCACTCTCTCTGAAAGCGTCTTCACGGCGCTGCATCTCACGGTTTCGGCCGACCCTGTTTTGTGGGCCATCGTGGGCCGCTCCCTTGCGGTCAGCGGGATGGCCTGCCTGCTGGCCTGCTGCGGCGGTCTGGTGCTGGGCGCGTGGCTGGGCGTGGCGCGGTTTGCGGGCCGGGGGGCCGTGCTGGCCTGGCTCAACACCCTGCTGGCAGTGCCTTCGGTGGTCGTCGGACTCGTGGTCTATCTGCTGCTGTCGCGCAGCGGTCCCTTTGGCGCCTTGGGGTGGCTCTTCACCTTCAAGGCCATGGTCATTGCCCAGACCCTGCTGGTGCTGCCGGTCGTCACCGCCCTGACCTGCCAGTCGGTGGCCGATGCCGAGCGCAGCCATGGCGAGCAGTTGCAATCGCTTGGCGCGGGCCCCGTGATGCGCAGCCTGTTGCTGGCCTGGGACGAGCGCTATGCCCTCCTGACGGTGCTGATCGCATCGTTCGGGCGCGCCATTTCCGAGGTGGGCGCCGTGATGATCGTGGGCGGCAACATCGACGGTTTCACGCGCGTCATGACCACCGCCATCGCCCTGGAAACCAGCAAGGGCGATCTGCCGCTGGCCCTGGCCCTGGGCCTGGTGCTGCTGGCCGTGGTGCTGGCACTCAACGTACTGATTGCCGTGCTGCGGCGCTGGCGGGAAGGCGTGGACGGTACCTCGCAGGGCACCATGCCGAGGGTGCTGGCATGAGCGCAGTGCCTGCCGTGGGCGCGGCTCTGTCCTGGCCTGATGGTGTGACGGTGGCGCGGGCGTCGTTGCGCCCACCCGATCATCCCCCCGTTTTCTCCCTGCACGGCGTGGGTGTGCGCTATGGCCGCGTGCAGGCGCTCCTGGGGGTGAATCTGTCGGTGGCTCCGGGCGAGCGCGTGGCGTTGATCGGTGCCAATGGCTGTGGCAAGAGCACGCTGCTGCGCGTGCTGCACGGCCTGGCGAAACCCAGCAGCGGCCAGCTGCTGCGGGGCGATGGCCGCCGCCAGGCCATGCTGTTCCAGCGCCCGCACATGCTGCGCGCCAGCGCCCAGCACAACGTGGCGCTGGGCCTGTGGCTGCAGGGTGTGCGCTGGCGTGACGCGCGCGCGCAGGCGTTGCTGGCATTGCAGCGCGTGGGGCTGGAGGGCATTGCGGCGCAAGGCGCGCGCACGCTTTCGGGCGGGCAGCAGCAGCGGGTGGCGCTGGCGCGGGCCTGGGCGCTGCGGCCCGATGTGCTGCTGCTCGACGAACCCACCGCCAGCCTCGACCCGCACGCCAAGCGCGAGGTCGAGCTGCTGATGGCCGGCCTGGCCGCCAGCCACGGCCAGGCGGGCCCGACCCACCCCGTGACCATGGTCTTTAGCAGCCACAACCTGGGCCAGGTCAAGCGACTGGCCAGCCGGGTGATTTATCTCGAACACGGCGCTGTGCTGGCCGATTTGCCAGTGCACGATTTTTTCAACGGCCCTCTGCCCGACGCCGCCCGATTGTTTGTCAAAGGAGAAATGGGATGAGGAACATGCGGTCTTTGGGGTCTTTGACGCTGACTTGTCAGGCGCTTGCAGCCATTGTTTTGGCCGTTTGTGGAGTTGCCAACGCGCAGTCCATCACCATGGCGTCCACCACCTCCACCGAGCAGTCGGGCCTGTTCGGCTATCTGCTGCCCGAGTTCAAGAAGGCCAGTGGCCTGGACGTGAAGGTGGTGGCCCTGGGGACGGGCCAGGCGCTGGACACGGCGCGCCGCGGTGACGCTGATGTGCTGTTCGTGCACGACCAGGTGGCCGAGGAAAAGTTTGTGGCCGATGGCTGGGGCGTGAAGCGCTATCCCGTGATGTACAACGACTTCATCCTGGTCGGCCCCAGGAACGATCCCGCCGGTATCCAGGGCAAGGATATCGTGGAAGCGTTGAAAAAGCTGGCCGCTGGCAACGGTGAATTTGTCTCGCGTGGTGACAAGAGCGGCACCCACGCCGCCGAACAGCGCTACTGGAAGCTGGCGGGCGCCGATGCCGCCAAGGGCCGCGGCTACAAGGAGTGCGGCTGCGGCATGGGCCCGGCGCTCAACATTGCCGCCTCCAGCGGCGCCTATGTGCTGGCCGACCGGGGTACCTGGCTCAACTTCAAGAACCGTGCTGACCTGGCCGTGCTGGTGGAGGGCGACACGCGCCTGTTCAACCAGTACGGCGTGATGGTGGTGAATCCCGCCAGGCACCCGCATGTGAAGGCGCAGGCTGCGCAGAAATTCGTGGACTGGGTGGTTTCGCCCGCGGGCCAGACGGCAATCGCCAACTACAGGATCGGTGGCGAGCAGTTGTTCTTTCCGAACGCAGCGAAGTGACCCCCTGGGCTGTGTCGCGCCATCCGGTATAACTCCCTGCGGTCTGTGGCAGTGCGGCCTCTGGCGATGCGCCGCATTTTTGCCAATGGCCTGGCTGCAGGCCGCAAAAAAACGCCTTGCGTCCCGATCCGCATTGGCACCGACGCGCGAGGGTCATGCCCCCTTAATCGTCGTCTCTATGGTGGCTGCTGCGCCAGATGGCGCGCACCAGCCACAGCCCGCAGACCACGGCACCAAAAAAGCCCAGGAAACCAAAGGCCGGCAGCCCGAACAGCGTGGGCCCGCCCTGCACGGTCATCACGATGGATGAGCCGATGATGAGGGCCGCGATGATGAGCGCCATCGACAGCCGGTTGGCAGAGCGGTCGATCTGGTCGCCCACCCGCTTGAGATGGGCCAACTCGATGCCCACCTGCAGGCGGCCCCGGCGCGCGTTGCGCAGCAGGCGCGCCAGGTCGTCGGGCAATTGCTCGGCGGTGGCCAGCGCCCGGCGCAAGGCTTGCCAGGCACGGCCGGCCAGTGCGCGCGGTTCATAGCGTGTGCGCACCACCTGGCGCAGCAGCGGCAGGGCCTCGGTCGCCATGTGAAAGTCCGGGTCCAGGTTGCGGCCCATGCCTTCCAGCGAAATGAAGGCCTTGATGAGCAGGGCCAGGTCGGGTGGCAGGCCCAGGTGGTGCTCGCGCAGGATGGAGGTCACATCGGCCAGCATCTGGCCCAGCTGCAGTTGGGCCAGGGGCACGCCGTGGTACTGGTCGACAAAGGCCTCCACCTCCACCTCCAGTTGCCCCAGGTCCACGCCGTGGGCGTCGCCCGCCCAGTCCAGCAGCACCTCGGCCACTGCCTGTGGCTGGCGCTCGACCAGGCCCAGCAGCATCTGCAGCAGCTCGTCGCGCCGCCGCTGCGACAGGCGTCCCACCATGCCGAAGTCGATGAAGGCGATGCGGTTGCCTTCCAGGTAGAACACATTGCCGGGGTGCGGATCGGCGTGGAAGATGCCGTCCTGCACAATCATTTTCAGTACGGCCTGGGCGCCGCGCCGGGCCAGTAAGGCGCGGTCAAAGCCGGCTTCGGGTGTCAGCACATCCAGCTGCCCGCCGGACACGCCCTCGATGAATTCCTGCACGTTGATGCGCTCGCTGGTGTGCTCCCAGTAAACGCGCGGCACCACGATGTGGGGCAGGCTGGTGAGGTTGCCGGCAATGCGCTCGGCGCTGCGGCATTCGCCCGCCAGGTTGAGTTCGCGCCGCAGTGAGCGGGCGAACTCGCGCACCAGCTGCTGCGGGCGGTAGGGCTTGAGGGCGGCCAGTTCGGCTTCGGCCAGCGCGGCCAGCCGCTCCAGCAGGCGCAGGTCGGCCTCGATCACCTCGCTGATGCCAGGCCGGCGTATCTTGACCACCACCTCGCTACCGTCGGGCAGCTGTGCGCGGTGCACCTGTGCAATCGAGGCCGCGGCCAGCGGCTCGGTGTCAAAGCGCGCAAAAACTGCCTCGGGCTCATCCCCCAGGTCCTGGCGCAACTGGGGGCGCAGCACCTCCAGGGGCACGGCCGGGACATGGCTGTGGAGTTTCTCGAACTCGGCAATCCAGTCGGGGCCGAACAGATCGGCACGGCCCGCCAGGAGCTGCCCGAACTTGACGAAGGTGGGGCCCAGCTCTTCCAGTGCCAGCCGTACCTGCACGGGCGGCTCGACGCGGGCCAGGTCGCCCGCCAGGTTCCAGTGGAGTGCCTGGCCGGCGCGCTCCAGCTTGTCGGCCAGGCCGAGGCGGCGCACGGTGTCGCCAAATCCGTGGCGCACCATCACGCCCAGAATCTCCTTCAGGCGCCCCAGGTCGCGCGCGGTGTCCAGGGTCTCGATCAGCATGGGGCGATGATAGTCCGGTGCTTTCAATGGCCCCCTGCAGGGCCATGCCGCCTAGCGGCTGCGCGGGCCCGCTGCCGGGTATTCAGGTCCAGTGGTAGTGGCCCGCGGCATGCAACGCCCAGCGGCCGTCGCCCGCCAGTTCCAGTACCTGGTGGTGGTATTCCAGCACGCTCCGGTGGTGGCTCACACTCACTGGCGTGATCGACAGGCCCGCCAGCTGTCCGTACAGCAGCGCCTCATTGGCAGAGTCGAGCGCACTGGTGGCTTCGTCCAGCAGCAGGTAGCGGGGCTTGGCCAGCAGCGCACGGGCAAAGGCCAGGCGCTGCTGCTCGCCGACCGACAGCACCTTGGCCCAATCGAGGTGGGCGCTGAGCCCGCCGAAGCGCTCGGCCAGTGTGGGCAGGTTCACCCGCTCCAGCCATTGCTGCAGCTCCGCGTCCGTGATTTCGCGTTCCGTCTGGGGGTAGAGCAGCTGGCAGCGCAGGTCGCCCAGGGGCAGGTAGGGGTTCTGGGGCAGAAAAAGCATGTCGGGGTCGGCGGGGCGCACCACTTCGCCAGACCCGGTGGCCCACAGCCCGGCCACCACGCGCAACAGCGAGCTTTTGCCTGCGCCGCTGGGCCCCACGATCAGCAGGCCCCGGCCAGGGTGCACGCGGAGCGTGAGGTCGCGCAGCAGCAGGTGTTCGCGGTTGGGGGTGAGCACCGTCAGCTGCGTGACCCCCAGTTCGAAGCCGGGCACGGTATGGATATGGACCGCTGGTTCGAGGCTGGGCTCGCTGGTGCCCTGCGGTGCGGGGGGCAATGCCTGGCCTTCGAGGGTGGTGGCAAATGCATGCAGCCGGTCCACGCCGGCCGAGAAGCGGCTCAGGCTTTCGAAATGCTCGACGATCACTGTCAGCGCGCTCAGGATGGCCGCAAAGGCGCCCGCGGCCTGAATGGCCCGCCCCACCTCCAGGTCGCCCGAGAGCACCTGGTTGGCAATGATCACGCTGGGCAGCACGATGGTCAGGAAGCTGTGGGTGTACTGGAACAGGTTGAGCTTGAACTGCCAGCGCAGCACCTGCTGGTAGTTGGCATACAGGGCGTCAAAAATGCGCCGCAGGGTGGACATTTCACGCTGCTCGCCACCGTGAAAGGCGATGGGCTCGGCATGCTCGCGCACCCGCACCAGGCTGAAGCGGAAATCGGCCTCGCGCTGCAGCTGGCGGTAGTTCAGCCCGATCAGGCGTTGGCCAAAGACCTTGGCGGTGAACACGGTGCTGAAGATGGCGTAACCGATCAGAAAATAGACCAGCCCCTGCGAAATGGCCCACAGCACACTGGCAAACGCAATCAGCTGGATCACCGCGCCCAGCGCGATCATCGAAAAATACAGCGACTGCTGTGTGAACGCGTTGATGTCTTCCGCGATGCGCTGGTCGGGGTTGTCGATGCCCACAATGGCATTCAGCCGGTAATAGGACCGCTGGTCGAAATAGCGCGCCAGAAAATGCTGCGTGAGCCAGCGCCGCCAGCGCAGGCCCAGGGTGTCGCGCACGTAGTAATACAGCGCGTAAATCGGCACGGCCGCCACCAGGATGAGTGTGTAGCGCCGGATGGAAGCCCAGAAGCGGTCCGCATCGTGCGCCGCCAGTGCGGACGTGAATTCGCCGGTTTCGTGGTTGAACCACACGTTGAAGGCGGTCTGCCCCAGCAGCAGCAACACCAGCAGCGCCAGCAGACCGCGCGAGCGCCAGCGCTCCTCGGATTGCCAGTAGGGCCGTGCAATCTGCACGAAACGGCGCCACAGGCGGGCGTTGAAGCCTGATGGATTTTCGTGGGACATGGGTTGTTCGGTGTGGTGCAGGGCTTGCCCTGAGGATTGTCGCCGCAGCCCAGCCTGCCGTGCGCAGGCCGGAGACCTTGCGGACAGTCGCAAGAATCAAGAAGAGAAACAAGATTGCTATTAAAAGTATAGCTTATGGCGCTTTGTAGTAAGGCGCCATGGCCACTTTTTACCAAAATTCGCGCGGACCTTGTCTTTTGACGGCCCCGAGCTTGCGGTACACCGTGGCGCGGCTGATGCCCAGTGCGCGGGCGGCTTCGGCCACGTTGCCGCGCGCATCCTGCACAGCCTGGCGAATGAGGGCGGCTTCGGCCGCGCGCAGCGGCGCCAGGCTGCTGGCGCCGGCCACCACCGGGACGGTGTGCGCCAGGCGGGATGGCGTGCGGGCCGGACGGGATCGCAGGGCCAGGCCCTGCAGGCGCAGGCCCGACCACAGGGGCAGGTCCAGCGGCACGGCCGGTTGGCGTTGCCCCGCATCGAACAGCAGGGGCCACGGCAGGGCCAGCAGATCGCCGCAATGCACTGGCGTGTCGGGCTCGCGCAGCGGCTGCGGCAGCAGCTGGCGTGCCATGGTGTTGGTGCCCACCACGGCGCCGTCGGCGTCCAGCGCCATCAGGCCGTCGCCGTCGCCACCCAGCGTGCTGCCCGGCCAGTTGATGCGCAGCAGCAGCGCGTGCGGCAGTTGCAGCAGCAGGGCGTCTTCGATGGCGCGGGCCGAGCGGGCGACCAGGTGGCGCAGTTCGGGCCGCTCGGGCACCTCCACGCCGGTCAGGTCGAGCATGCCCACGCACTGGCCCTGGGGCCCGAACAGGGGGGCGCCGGCGCAGCTGTAGCCGCTGTTGGCGTCAAAGAAATGTTCGCCCCGGTGCAGCCACACCGGCTGCAGCTCGGCCAGTGCAGCGCCGATGGCGGTGGTGCCCACGGCGGCCTCGGACAGATCGATGCCCACGCGGCCGATGGCGTGGGCGCGGGGGTCATGGCGGTCCACCGCGCCCTGCACCTCGATCACCATGCCGCGCGCGTCGGTCAGCAGGGCGAAATAGTGCATGCCTGCAATGGCGCGGGTGAGTTGCGCCAGCACGGGCCGGGCTGCTTGCAGCAGCGCGGCGTGCAGCTCGGCGGTGCGCTGGACGGCGCGGGCACTGACGACGTTGAACACCAGCGCCTGCGCGGGCCGGTGCCCGCTGGCCAGGCAGCGCTGCCACGAGCGCACGATCCAGGGCTCGATGGCCAGCGCGGCGGGCAAGGGCCCCTGGCTGAGCATGGCGCTGCGCGCCTGGGAAATCAGGTGCTGGCGCTCGGCGGGCATGGGCGGGGCAACGGCAAGCATGGAACCTCCGGTAGAGGGGGTGGCGCTGGGTGCGCGGCAGATGTGGCGCGGCCCTTTGGATGCAGTCCGCATGTGCACTGCAACATGTTTCATTTTGAGAATATCCCGTGCAGCCCTCCAGGAACCGAGGGTTCTCCCTAGGGATCGCGAAGTGCGCGCAGCCCAAGATGCGGTTTGCAGTTCCAGCCAACACCGATTCAGGAGACAGCCAGATGCAAGTCCAGTTCACGGTCAACGGGCGTGCCGCCCGTGTTGACGTTCCTCCCAACACCCTGCTGGTCCACGCGCTGCGCGAGCACCTGCTGCTCACCGGCACCCATGTGGGCTGCGATACCAGCCAGTGCGGCGCCTGCACCGTGATCGCCAACGGCCGTGCCGTCAAATCCTGCGCCATGCTGGCCGTGCAGGCGCAGGGCGCCGAGGTGCAGACCATCGAAGGCCTGGCTGCACCCGACGGCACCATGCACCCCATGCAGGCGGCGTTCAAGGAGTGCCACGGCCTGCAGTGCGGCTTCTGCACCCCCGGCATGGTGATGAGCGCGGTGGACCTGTGCCAGCACCACCCCCACGCGAGCGAGGGCGAGATCCGCGAGCTGCTCGAAGGCAACATCTGCCGCTGCACGGGCTACCAGAACATCGTGCGCGCGGTGCAGGTCGGCCAGAAGGCCATGGCGTCGGCATAAACACAGGGGAGAACAACCATGGGTGCATCCGACTTTTCCAAGCTGCCGCACATCGGTGAGCCGCTCAAGCGCAAGGAAGACTACCGCTTCCTCACCGGTGCGGGCCAGTACACCGACGACGTGGTGCTGGCCGCGCAAAGCCACGCGGTGTTCGTGCGCTCGCCGCACGCGCACGCCAAAATCAACCGCATCAACGCCAGCGCCGCCCAGGCCGCGCCGGGCGTGCTGGGCGTGTTCACCGGCGCCGACGTGGCCGCCGACAGCATCAACGGCCTGCCCTGCGGCTGGCTCATCACCAGCACCAACGGCGAGCCCATGAAGGAGCCGCCGCACCCCATCCTGGCGCAGGGCAAGGTGCGCTACGTGGGCGACCATGTGGCCATGGTGGTGGCGCAAACCCAGCAGCAGGCGCGCGACGCCGCCGAGCTGGTGGAGGTGGATTACGACGTGCTGCCCGCCGTGGTCAACGTGGCCGATGCCGCCGCCGGCAAGGTGGCCGGGGCGGTGGTGCACGACATGGCTCCCGACAACCATTGCTTCCAATGGGCGATTGGCGACAAGGGCGCGGTGGACGCCGTGTTCGCCGGCGCCGCGCATGTGACGAAGCTCGACCTGGTCAACAACCGCCTGATCCCCAACGCCATGGAGCCGCGCTCCGCCATTGGCAGCTACAGCCGCGCGAACGACGAATACACGCTCTATGTGAGCAACCAGAACCCGCATGTCGAGCGCCTCTTGATGACGGCCTTTGTGATGGGCCTGCCCGAGCACAAGGTGCGCGTGATCGCCCCGGATGTGGGTGGCGGCTTCGGCTCCAAGATCTTCCTGTATGCCGAAGACGTGTGCCTGACCTGGGCCGCCAAGAAGCTCAACCGCAACATCAAGTGGGTGGCCGACCGCAGCGAGTCCTTCCTCTCGGATGCGCATGGCCGCGACCATGTCAGCCACGCCGAAATGGCCATGGATGCCAACGGCAAGTTCCTGGCCCTGCGCGTGCACACCGACGCCAACCTGGGCGCCTACCTCTCCACCTTTGCCAGCGCGGTGCCCACCATCCTGTATGCCACGCTGCTGGCCGGGCAATACAGCACACCGCAGGTCCATGTGGAAGTGGATGCCTGGTTCACCAACACGGCCCCGGTGGATGCCTACCGCGGTGCGGGCCGGCCCGAGGCCACCTACCTGCTGGAGCGCCTGGTTTCGCGCTGCGCCTGGGATATGGGGCTTGCGCAAGACGAGATCCGCAAGCGCAACTTCATCACCAGCTTTCCCTACCAGACGCCGGTGGCGCTGCAGTACGACATTGGCGACTACCACGCGTGCATGGCACAGGCCGAGCAGCTGGCCGACGTGGCAGGCTTTGCCGCACGCCGGGTGGCCAGCGAGGCCAAGGGCTTCAAGCGTGGCATCGGCTACAGCAGCTACATCGAGGCCTGCGGCATTGCGCCGTCGAACATCGCGGGCGCTCTGGGCGCGCGGGCCGGGCTGTTCGAATGCGGCGAGGTGCGCGTGCACCCCACGGGCAGCGTGACGGTGTTCACCGGCTCGCACAGCCACGGCCAGGGGCACGAGACCACCTTTGCGCAGGTGGTGGCCGCGCGCCTGGGCATCCCGGTGGAAAACGTGGACATCGTGCACGGCGATACGGGCCGCGTGCCGTTTGGCATGGGCACCTACGGCTCGCGCTCCATCAGCGTGGGCGGTGCGGCCATCATGAAGGCGCTGGACAAGATCGAGGCCAAGGCCAAGAAGATCGCCGCGCACCTCATGGAAGCCAGCGATGCCGACATCGACTTCAGCGGCGGCGAGTTCACCGTGCGCGGCACCGACAAGAAGATCCCCTTCGGCCAGGTGGCGCTCACGGCCTACGTGCCGCACAACTACCCGCTCGACAAGCTCGAACCGGGTTTGAACGAAACCGCGTTCTACGACCCGACCAACTTCACCTTTCCTGCGGGCACCTACATCTGCGAGGTGGAAGTGGACCCGGCCACGGGCTTGACCCGCGTGGACCGGTTCACTGCGGTGGACGACTTCGGCACCATCATCAACCCCATGATCGTCGAGGGCCAGGTGCACGGTGGCCTGGTGCAGGGCATTGGCCAGGCGCTGCTGGAAAACTGCGTGTACGACCATGAAACGGGCCAGCTGCTCACCGGCAGCTTCATGGACTACGCCATGCCGCGCGCCGACGACTTCCCCACCTTCCAGCTCGGCCATGTGTGCACGCCCTGCACGCACAACCCGCTGGGCACCAAGGGCTGCGGCGAGGCCGGGGCCATCGGCTCGCCGCCTGCCGTGATCAACGCCGTGCTCGACGCCTTGCGCCCGCTGGGTGTGCGCGACTTTGACATGCCCGCATCGCCGCACCGTGTGTGGGAAGCCATCCAAAGCGCCAAAACATGAAGCACCCCCTGAGTCGCTTCGCGCCTTCCCCCTCCAGGGGGACGCCGCCAGCGCGGCGGGGCGGCCCTTGCGCGGCGGCCGCTGGCCTTTGCCGCGCGTTTTTCACCGGTTGCGAGCCTTTGCTGTCGCAGCATGAAAACTGACAGGAGTTCCCTATGTACGCATTCACCTTTGAAGCGCCCACCTCCACCGCTGCTGCTGCGCAACTGATCGCCCAGGGCGGCAAGCTGCTGGCCGGCGGGCAAAGCCTGCTGCCCTCCATGCGCCTGCGCCTGGCCAACCCCGAGAAGATCGTCGATCTGAACCAGATTACCGAACTGGCGGGCATCCGCCGCGAGGGCAATGCGCTGGTCATCGGCGCCATGACGCGCCACGCCGACGTGGCCAGCAATGCCGATGTAAAAGCCGCCATTCCTGCACTGGCCGACCTGGCTGCCCACATCGGCGACCGCCAGGTGCGGGCGCGCGGCACGCTCGGCGGATCGGTGGCCAACAACGATCCCGCCGCCTGTTACCCCAGCGCCGTGCTGGGCCTGGGTGCCACGGTGGTCACCCACCGGCGCGAGATCGCGGCCGACGATTTCTTTGGGGGCATGTTCACCACGGCGCTGGATGAGGGCGAGCTCATCACGGCCATCCGCTTTCCCATCCCCAAGCGCGCGGCCTATCTCAAGTTCAAGCAGGCGGCTTCGCGGTTTTCGCTGGTGGGCGTGTTCGTGGCGCAGACCGACAGCGGTGTGCGCGTGGCCGTCACGGGCGCGGCCAGCTGCGTGTTTCGCCATGCGGGGCTGGAGGCGGCGCTGAACCAGAGCTTCACGCCCGCATCGGCAGCGGCAGTGACGATCGATGCGAGCGAACTCAACGCGGACATCCACGCCAGCGCTGCCTACCGCGCCAACCTGATCAGCGTGCAAACCCAGCGGGCCGTGGAAAAATTGATGGCAACCCCCTGAGTCGCTTTGCGCCTTCCCCCTTCTCTCGAATTGCAGCGCAATTCGGGAGGGGGGACACCGCCAGCGCGGCGGGGCGGCCCTTGCGCGGCGGTCGCTGGCGCAGGCTGTGCCAATATCGATAGCCTGTGCTTTTTCTTCGCGGTAAGTTGGATCAAATTGACCTCTGGTGCTTATGAAATAAGCACTAAAAGCTATTAATGAAGTAGCAATGAATTCGTCTATCGCCGCACCAGTCCCGGTTTCCATCGACGCCCTGGTGCATGCCTTGCAGGGCGTGGGCTACTTTGCCGACCGGCGCCTGGCCACGGCGGTGTTCCTGGCGCTCAGGCTGCAGCGGCCCTTGTTGCTGGAGGGCGAGCCCGGCGTGGGCAAGACGGCGCTGGCGCAGGCGCTCTCCAAGGTGCTGGCGCGCAGCCTGATCCGCCTGCAGTGCTACGACGGCCTGGAGCAGCGCGAGGCGCTGTACGAGTGGAACTACGCCGCCCAGTTGCTGCACATGCGCGCGGCTGAACTGTCGCCCCCCACGCTCGGCACTGGCGTGTCCTCGCTGCCCCCCGAGGGGGCGCTCGCCGCCTTGGGGCGGCCCGGCGGCGGCTCGGCAGTCACCACAGCTGGCGCCTTGCGCGATATCGAGGCAGAGGTGTACCAGGACCGCTACCTTATCCGCCGCCCCCTGCTGCAGGCGCTGCAGGCCCCAGCGCCCGGCGCCGTGCTGCTCATTGACGAGGTGGACCGCGCCGACGAGCCCTTCGAGGCCTTCTTGCTCGAATACCTGGGCGAGTACCAGGTCAGCATCCCCGAGATCGGCACCGTGCGCGCCACGGCCACGCCGGTCACCATTCTCACCAGCAACCGCACGCGCGACCTGCACGACGCCGTCAAGCGCCGCTGCCTTTACCACTGGCTCGACTACCCCGAGCGCGAGCGCGAGCTGGCCATCGTGCGTGCCCAGGTGCCGGGCGCCAGCGAAGCGCTGGCCACCCAGGTGGCCGAGTTTGTGGGCCGCCTGCGCAGCCAGCCCTTTGCCAACGCTTTTCAGCGCGCCCCCGGCATAGCCGAGAGCGTGGAATGGGCCAAGGCGCTGGTGGCGCTGGACACCATCGTGGTAGACCCGGAGGTGGTGTCGGACACCGCCGGCATCTTGTTCAAGCAGCGCGAGGACGTGGCGGCGCTCACGCGCGACATGGCGGTGCTGTTGCTGCAGCCCGCCGATGCATGAAGGCCTGGCCATGGCGCAGGGCGCAACGATCTCCCCGATATCGCAGCTGGGCGATGCCCGTACCGGCAAGCTGGCCGACAACCTGAGCGGCTTTGGCCGCACCCTGCGCCGCGCCGGTGTGCGCGTGGACGCCGCGCGCATGGCCCTGGCCCAGCAGGCGGTGATGCTGGTGGGCCTGCGGCGCGAGGATTTCAGCGCCGCGCTGGAGGCCGTGCTGGTCAGCCGCGAGCAGGATCGCATGGTGTTCCGCGAGCTGTTCGACGCCTACTTCAAGAACCCCGACGTGGCGCAAAAGCTGCTCGCGCAGATGCTGCCCAGTGCCGAATCCAGGGCCGAGCCCGCCAGGCGCCGCCCCCGCGTCAGCGAAGCCCTGGCACCCGTGCATGCCGCCCGCAACGCACCACCGCCGCGCGAGGACGACAAGGTGGATTTCGACGCCGCCATGACGTCCAGCGACCTGCAACGCCTGCGCCAGGCCGACTTCAACCAGCTCTCGGCCAGCGAGTACCTGCTGGTGGAGCGCCTGGCGCGCGACATCCCCCTGCCTTTGCCGCGCTACGCCGCCCGCCGCACCCGCCCGGGCCTGCGCGGCAGCCGCCCGCACTGGCCGGGCGCCATGCACCTGGCCGCCCGCAGCGGTGGCGAGGTGCTGCGTGTGCCCTGGCTGCAGCGGCGCCAGCAAGCCCTGCCGCTGCTGGTGCTGGTGGATGTGTCCGGTTCCATGGAGCGCTATGCGCGCCTGCTGCTGGCCTTCTTGCACGCTGCCACCGCGCCGCGCCACACGGGTGCCGTCGTGCGCCGCGATGTGTTTGCCTTTGGCACGGGCCTGACCGACCTCACGCCCGCCTTTCGCCTGGCCGACACCGATGCCATGCTGCAGGCGGCCAGCCATGCCATCCACGACTTTGCCGGTGGCACCCGCATGGGCGAGAGCCTGGCCCAGCTGCGCGCGCAGCATGCCCGGCGGCTGGTGGGGCGGCGCACGCTGGTGCTGCTCATCAGCGACGGGCTGGATACGGGCACGCCCGAGGTGCTGGCGCAGGAGCTGGGCTGGCTGCGCCGCCACGCAGGCCGGCTGCTATGGCTCAACCCGCTGCTGCGCTTTGAGGGCTACGCACCCACGGCGCGGGGTGCGGCCGAGCTGCACCGCCAGGCCCATGGCATGGTGGCCGTGCACAACCTCAGCCGCTTGCAGGGCCTGGCGGCCAGCCTGGCCACCTTGCTCCGGCAATGACCGATTTCAGAGAAACGAAAAACACGAGAGGAACCCGCCATGGAAATGCAAGCCACCCGCACCCTTGCCGTCAGCCAGCAACAGGCCTGGGATGCGCTCAACGACCCCGAGGTGCTCAAGCGGTGCATCCCCGGCTGTGACAAGGTCGAGCCCACGGGGGAGCACCGGTACGCCGTGGCCATGGCCGTCAAGATCGGCCCCGTGTCGGCCAGATTCACGGGCAAGATCACGCTGGCCGACATCGTGCCGCCCGAGAGCTACACCATCGCCTTTGATGGTTCGGGCGGCGTGGCCGGCTTTGGCAAGGGCCATGCGCGGGTCTTGCTGGTGCCATTGCCAGCCGATGGCGCAGGACAGGAGAATTGCGAGCTGAACTACACCGTGCAAGCCAGCGTGGGCGGCAAGATTGCCCAGCTGGGCCAGCGCCTGATCGACGGCGCCGCCAAGGGCATGGCCGAAGACTTCTTCCAGCGTTTTGACGACGAGATGCAGCGGCGCTACCCGCGTGACGATGCGGCGGAAACGGTGCCGTCGGAATACGACCAATTGCGCGATGCAAGGGCGGGTGATGGCCATCCCCCCGCGGGCATCCCGGTTTGGGTGTGGGTGGCTGGCGCGGTGGTGCTGGTGCTGTTAGCGTGGTGGCTGACTTGACTTCCAGGCTGGCCTGGGGTGTACCCGTTTGCAGGGCCTTGAATTGAGTGCAGTGTTTCACGCCGCTAGCAATCTTGATGGATGGGTGAACCATGGAAAACCTGGATGTGATGGTGCTGCGCACGCTGCAGGACTGGCGGGCGGCGGGGCGGCGTGCGCTCCTGGCTACGGTGGTGCGCACCTGGGGCTCGTCGCCCCGGCCGGTGGGTTCCATCATGGCGCTGTGCGAAGACGGCGCGGTGGTGGGCTCGGTGTCGGGCGGCTGCATCGAGGACGACCTGATGGACCGGCACACGCGGGCCTATGCGCAGGCTGCGCCGTCCGCCGATGCGCCCCCCGATGCGGACCACCGCATTCCCAGCGGCCCGCCGTCCTTCGTCAAATATGGCGTTTCTGCCGACGAGGCGCACCGCTTCGGCCTGCCCTGCGGCGGCACGCTGGAGTTGCTGCTGGAGTACGACCCCGATCCGGCCAGCCTGGCCGAGCTGGTCGCGGCGCTCGGAGCGGGCCGGCTGATGCGGCGCAGCGTGCGCCTGGCCGATGGCGGCGTCACCCTGTCGTTGGCCGATGCCCCCGGCGACCTGGTGGTGGATGCGGTGCAGCTCACCAACACCTTCGGGCCCGAATACCGCATGCTGCTGATCGGCGCGGGCCAGCTGGCCGAGTACCTGGCGACCATGGCCCTGTTCAACGGCTTTGCGGTGACGGTGTGTGATCCGCGCGAGGAATACCGGGGCAGCTGGGGTGTGCCCGGCGCCACCGTGCTGAGCGACATGCCCGACGATGTGGTGCTGGCCTTCAAGCCCGATCGCCGCAGCTGCGTGGTGGCACTCACGCATGATCCCAAGCTCGACGACCTGGCGCTGCTGGAGGCATTGAACACCGATGCGTTCTATGTGGGCGGCATCGGCTCGCGCCGCAACAACGAGGCGCGCCGGGCCCGCATGATCGAACACTTTGACCAGACGCCGCAGAGCCTTGCGCGCTTGCGTGGCCCCATCGGTATCTACATCGGCAGCAAGACCCCTCCCGAGATCGCCGTGAGCGTGATGGCGGAAATCCTGGCGGTCAAGAACGGCGTGACCCTGCCGCGCGACATGGCGGTAGCCCAGGCCAAGCAGGCCCGCGAGGTGCAGCCCAACGACCCTGGGGCGTTGATCTGCGGTGTGCGCTAGGCATTGCGGGTGTGCCAGGGGCCATGCGCAGAGCTGCACTGCGTGGCGCCCAGAAAAAAGCCCTCCGAAGAGGGCTTGTTTTCGCAGTGGCCCCGTGGGGCCATTGGGCCGATCAGCCGCCCTTCTTGGAGCGCTTGCCGGGGTTCTTCTTGCTGCGCGTAGCCACGCCACGCTCCAGGCTGACGCGCTGACCACGGCCAGACGTGGGCAGGCTCACGCCGGGCATGGGCTTGGGTTGGGGGGTGTGCTTGCGGTCTGCTTCGGTGACGATCTTGTTGCCCATGGTAGGTCTCTGAGGGAGTGGAAAAAGGGGGATATTAGGCCACAGCCGAAATCGGGGCTCTTCGGCGGACCTGCGTTGGACCACCACAGGAGCAGGGCGATGCCGGAACGGCTGGGCTGCGCTTCAGGCCGCAGGCTGGAAGGCATAGCCATTGCCCGAGGCCGCCATGCGCCCCAACGCCGGGAACGGGAAATGGAAGCCGCCCAGCATGGCATTGCGGGCCGTGATGTGCTGGAACATCTCGCGGCGCACCTTGCGGGCGGCTTCGGCATCCATGTCAAAGGCCACGGCCCAGTCGGGATTGCGGGCGAACAGGGCCGGCACATTGGTCAGGTCCGCCACATAAAAGAAACTCTGGCCGGCCGAGTTCAGTTCGAACAAGGTGTGTCCGGGCGTGTGGCCATAGGCCGCCACCGATTGGATGCCGGGTGCCACTTCGGCCCCCGCAGCAAACTGCACCAGCGTGTCGGCGGGCATGGTGGCAAAGGTGCGGCGCACGTTCTCGAACGCGCCCTTCATGCCTGCGGGAGCTGCGGCCATGCGGGCATCGTCCATCCAGAAGGCGTGCTCGGCGGCGGGCACCAGCACCTTGGCCTTGGGAAAGGTCCATTCACCCGCCTTGTTGCGCAGGCCGTTGATGTGGTCGCCATGGAAATGGCTGATCAGCACCGTGTCAATGTCGGCCGCCTGCAGGCCTGCTGCCCGCAGGTTTGCCAGCAGCTTGCCCGTGGTGGGGCCGCCAAACTCGCCCAGGCCGGTATCGATAAGGATCTTGCGTGCACCCGCCACCACGAGGAAGGGTGTGTAGGGCACGTCGATGTAGTCCGTAGGCAGGCCCTGGGATGCCAGCAGGGAGCGCACTCCGGCCAGGGGCGCGTTCTTGACAAACTCTTCCCTCAGCGGGCGGCGCGTGACACCGTCGTTCAGCGCAATCACCTCCACATCGCCCACCTTCATGCGGCGAAAGCCGGGGCCGGGCAGGGTGGGCGTGCCGAAATCAGGCGCGTTCTGGGCCCAGACAGGGACAAAAGAGCCCGCTGCGTAAACGGTGGTGGCCAGGCTTGCGCCCAGGAAGTGGCGGCGTGACAGCATGAAACTCTCCAGTATTGGGTTGAACCAGTGAGTCGAAAATGTAGCGCCACCGGCACGATCAAAGGTGTTCCGTGCGCGAACCTGTTGGCAATCTGGGGTCTTTGGTCGATAACCGGTGTTAACCCTGTGTTTTCTGGTGCTTCGTCCGCTGGCTAATCGATTTCGAAGGCTGCGCGCAAGGCCGTACAGAAGTCGGCATGTCCGCTGATCGTCAGGGTGATGGTGGTCCGCGGTGGCACCGGGTTGCCCGCCACCGTGCGCAGTTGGCTGGAGGCCACATCAAACTCCAGCACCAGCGGCGTGCTGACCTCCTGTGCACCTTGCAGGTCGTATTGCCATGCACCCCCGTCTTCCGCGGGGCCGCAGGCATCGGGCCAGTGCCGGTGCGCCCAGGCCAGCACGGCGCTGATTTCGGCCTGCAAAGCGGACACTTGCGTGGGTAGAACGCTGGCCATGGCATCGAAGCTGCCGGTGCCTTCGGCGTCTTCACTGAAATCGAAATCGAGGTAGCGCAGGGGCATGGCGATGAAAGGGCAGGGAACGTTGCCGGATTGTCGTGCACCGCGGCAAGATGCCCGGCGTGGCCACTTTCCGATGGAGCGCTGGTACCCTCCCGGGATGTCCTCGCCCATTGCCATGACCCACTCACCGCTTGTCTTGCAGATCCAGGGCCTGTCTTTTGGCTACCCACACCGCGCCTTGCTGGACCATTTTCACGCCACCCTGTCTGCAGGGCTCACGCTGGTGCGCGGGGACGAAAGCTGCGGCAAGACCACGCTGCTGCGGCTGCTGGCCGGCGAGCTTGCGCCGCAGGCGGGCCGGCTGGTGCTGGCGGGGCTGGACCGGCAGACCGCCCCTGACGCCTGTCGAGCGCAGGTGTTCTGGGCCGATCCGCGCTCGGATGCGCTCAATGAACTGACGGCGCGCGGGTGGTATGCCCGTTTGCTGCAGCAGCATGCGGCCTGGGATGCTGCCACGCTGGAGGCGCATATCGCCGGTTTTTTGCTGCACCCCCACCTGGACAAACCGCTGTATGCGCTCTCCGCAGGCAGCCGGCGCAAGGTGCTCATGGCGGGGGCGTTCGCATCGGGCGCGCTGCTCACGCTCATCGATGAGCCCGTCGCCGGTCTGGACAAGCCCTCGGTGGCTTACCTCACGCAGGTGCTGGCCCGGTTGGCTGCACAGACAACCCGCATCGTCGTGGTGGCCCACCACGAAGCGCTGGCGGGTGTGCCGTGGGGGCTGGTGGTGGATCTGCCCGCTGCGTGATGTTCTGGCGCGACAGGGATAGACTTGCGCTTTTTCGTCTTCATCTCCCAGGATCCGCCATGGACGCTCTTCTCTTTGTGCCGGTGGCCGTGGCCATTTCACTGACGCCCGGGCCCAACAATTTCTGCGGGTTGAACAATGGCATTCGTGCGGGCGTGGGCGCGGCTCTGGTCGCCACCCTGGGGCGGGTCGCGGCTTTCGCCATTTTTCTTGCGGTGTCCGCGGTGGGTCTGGGCGCCATGCTGCTGGCCTCCGAGGCCGCCTTCACGGCGGTCAAATGGGTGGGGGCCTGCTATCTTTTCTGGCTGGGCTGGCGGGCCTGGCGCAGCCGCGAGTTCAGCGGGCTGGCCGTGGTCGAGGGCGAGGGGGCGGTAACCAGCGGCGCGCCCGTGAAGTTGCGCGCGCTGATTGCACAGGAGTTCCTGCTGGGCATCACCAACCCCAAGGCCATCATTTTGTTTGCGGCCATCTTTCCGCAGTTCATCGATCCGGCGCAGCCTGCTGCGCGGCAGTTTTTCGTGTTGGGCTCGATCTACCTGGCCAGCGAGTTTGTCGCGACCGCCGTGTATGCGACGGGCGGGCGGCAGATTCGCCGGTTCATTCGCAGCTCGCGCGGGGTGGTGCGCCTGAACAAGGCCACGGGCGGGTTCTTCATGGGGGCGGGCGGCCTGTTGCTGGCCACCAACCGCTAACCTGGCGCGCCAGCGCCTGGTGGCCTGGCCAGCGATGGCCGGTAATACCAAGGTAAAGCCACCGTAAATTCCGGGCAGAGACGGCGGGGCGTGGCTACCATAGCCCGACTTCACTCTGCGCCGTCCCATGCTGCCCCACCGTTCCCACTGCCTTCCCCTGCGGCCTACCCTGCGCCAGAGTGGCCGCGCACTGTGGTGGGGACTGCTGTTGATCGTGATCGCCCTGGCCGCGGGCGGCGGCTGGTGGTGGCAGCAGCGCAACACGGCCACCGATGGGGCCGCGCCTGCTGCGCGTGCGCCGGGGCGCTTCAGCGCCGGCGGGCAGGTGCAGCCGGTGTCGGTGGGCGTGGTGCGGCGCCAGGATGTGCGCGTGATGGTCCAGGCCATCGGCACCATGAGCGCGCGTGCCACGGCGGTGGTGCGGGCCAAGGTTGGTGGCGAGCTGATGGCGTTGCACTTCAAGGAAGGCCAGCAGGTCAAGGTGGGCCAGTTGCTGGCCGAGATCGATTCGCGCAGCTACCAGGCCGCGCTGGGCCAGGTGCAAGGCAGCCTGCAGCGCGACCAGGCCCTGCTGCGCAACGCGCAGCTCGATCTGCAGCGCTACAAGGACCTGCTGGCCCAGGATTCGATCGCCACCCAGCAGGTGGACACGCAGGCGGCCCTGGTGCGCCAGCTCGAAGGCGCCGTGGCCGCCGGCCAGGCGCAGGTGGATGCCGCGCGCCTGCAGCTGGGCTACACGCGCATTACCGCGCCCATTGCCGGGCGCCTGGGCCTGCGCCAGGCCGACCGGGGCAACGTGGTCGGCCCGTCGGATGCCAATGGCATCGCCACCATCAACCTCGTGCAGCCCATCGATGCGGCCTTTGCGGTGCCCGAGGCGCACCTGGCGTCCATCACCCGGCGCCTGGCCGAAGGTGCCGATCTGCCCGTGGAGCTGTGGGACCGCGAGCAAAAGCGGCGCCTGGCAAGCGGGCGCCTGAGCGCGCTCGACAACGCCATCGACCCCACCACCGGCACCATCAAGGTGAAGGCGTCGTTCGCCAACGAGGACGGCGGGCTGTTTCCCAACCAGTTCGTCAATGTGCGCCTGCAGCTCGATGTGCTGCCGAACGTGCTCACCGTGCCCGGCACGGCGGTGCAGAACAACTACGTCTATCTGGTGCAGCCGGATGGCACCGTGACGCAGCGGCGCATCCGCGTGGGTGTGGCCGATGGCGGCCGGGTCAGCGTCGAGGGCGAGCTGAACGACGGCGACCAGGTCGTGACCGACGGCATCGATCGCCTGCGCGAAGGTGCCAAGGTGGCCGTGATCGATGCCGGTGTGGCCGCCCGCGCCGACGAGGCCGCGCAGGACGCTGGCGCGCGCCGTGCAGCCCTGTTGCGCAGCCTCACGCCGGCCGAGCGCGACAAGCTGGCCACCATGTCGCCCGACGAGCGCCGTGCTTTCCTGCGTGCCCGCCGCCAGCAGGCCGGCGGGGCTGCGCCGCCGGCATCGGCCGCTTCTGGCGCTGCGGCCACCGCATCTGCTCCCGTTCCCGCTCCCGCTGCTTCGCGCTAAGACCATGCACCGCGCCTTGCGGGCAACGCTGCCATGAATCTCTCGCGCATCTTCATCCTGCGCCCCATCGCCACCTCGCTGCTGATGGTGGCCTTGCTGATTGCTGGCTTGCTGGCCTACCGGCAGTTGCCTATCTCGGCCCTGCCCGAGGTGGACTACCCCACCATCCAGGTCACCACGCTGTACCCCGGTGCCAGCCCCGATGTGATGACCTCCAACGTTACCGCGCCGCTGGAGCGCCAGCTGGGCCAGATGCCGGGCCTGGCCCAGATGTCGTCCACCAGCTCGGGTGGGGCCTCGGTCATCACGCTGCGCTTTGCACTCGACATGTCCATGGATGTGGCCGAGCAGCAGGTGCAGGCCGCCATCAACGCAGGCAGCAACCTGCTGCCGAATGACCTGCCCATGCCGCCGCTTTACAGCAAGGTCAACCCGGCCGATGCGCCCGTGCTCACGCTGGCCATCACCTCGCCCTCGCTGTCAGTCATCCGCCTGAATGACCTGGTGGAAAACCGCCTGGCGCCCAAGCTCTCGCAGGTCAAGGGCGTGGGGCTGGTGGCGATCGCGGGCGGGCGCCGGCCGGCCGTGCGCATCCAGGCCAACCCCACGGCGCTGGCCAGCCTGGGCCTTACGCTGGAGGATGTGCGCACCGTGATCGCGGCGGCCAACGTCAAGCAGGCCAAGGGGGGCTTTGATGGCCCGGCGCGGGCCTCGACCATCGATGCCAACGACCAGTTGCAGTCGGCGCAGGAATACCGCGATCTGGTCCTGGCCTTCAAGAACGGCAACCCCATCCGCCTGAGCGACGTGGCGCAGGCGGTGGACGAGGCCGAGAACACCCGCCTGGCCGCCTGGGCGGGCACGCCCGAGACGGGTTCCAGGGCCGGTGTCATCCTCAACATCCGCCGCCAGCCCGGCGCCAACGTCATCGAGACGGTGGACCGCCTCAAGGCGCTGCTGCCCCAGCTGCAGGGCACGCTGCCCGCATCGCTGGATGTGCAAGTGCTGACCGACCGCACCACCACCATCCGCGCCTCGGTGAAAGACATGCAGGTCGAGCTGGCCCTGGCCATCGGCCTGGTGGTGGCGGTGATCTTTGTCTTCTTGCGCAGCGCCTCGGCCACGCTCATCCCCAGCCTTGCGGTGCCGCTGTCGCTGGTGGGCACGTTTGGCGTGATGTACCTGGCGGGCTTTTCCATCAACAACCTCACGCTGATGGCGCTGACGATCTCCACCGGCTTCGTGGTGGACGACGCCATCGTGATGATCGAGAACATCGCCCGCCATGTGGAACAGGGCGAGCCACCGCTGCAGGCCGCACTCCAGGGCGCCAGGCAGATCGGCTTCACCATCATCTCGCTGACCATTTCGCTGATTGCGGTGCTGATTCCGCTGCTGTTCATGGGCGACGTGGTGGGACGGCTGTTCCATGAATTCGCCATCACCATGGCCGTGGCCATCCTGCTGTCGGCCGTGGTGTCGCTCACCCTCACGCCCATGCTGTGCGCGCGCCTGCTGCGGCACACGCCCGAAGAAAGCCATGGCCGCATTTACCAGGCCACGGGCCGGTTCTTTGACCGCACCATTGCCCTGTATGGCCGTGCGCTCCAGTGGGTGCTGAACCACCGCGGGCTGACCTGGCTGGTGTTTGCGGCCACGCTCGCTCTCACCGTGGCGCTGTATGTGCTGGTGCCCAAGGGCTTCTTTCCAGTGCAGGACACCGGCACCCTGCAGGCCACCACCGAGGCCGACCAGTCCGTCTCGTTCGCCGCCATGGCCGAGCGCCAGCAGCAACTGGCCGGGCGCATCCTCCACGACCCGGCCGTGAAAAGCGTGTCGTCCTTCATCGGCGTGGATGGCACCAACGCCACGCTGAACACGGGCCGCCTGCTCATCGACCTGAAACCCCACGCCGAGCGCGACCGCGCCCCCGTGGTGCTGCGCCGCCTGGCCGATGCCACGCGCGACCTGCCCGGCATCCGCCTGTATGCCCAGCCCGTGCAGGACCTCACCATCGAAGACCGCGTGGCGCGCACGCAGTACCAGTTGCTGGTCTCGTCACCCGACCGGGCCCAGCTGCAGGCCAGCACCGCCGACCTGGTGCAGCGCCTGCGCGCGCTGCCGCAGCTGGCCGACGTGGCCAGCGACCTGCAAAGCCAGGGCCTGCAGGCCTTTGTGCAGATCGACCGCGCCCAGGCCAGCCGCCTGGGGGTGACGGTGGCGGGCATCGACACGGCGCTCTACAACGCCTTTGGCCAGCGCCTCATTTCCACCATCTTCACGCAGTCCAACCAGTACCGCGTGGTGCTGGAGGTGGCGCCGCAGTTCAAGCTGGGGCCCGAGGCGCTCAGCAGCATTTACGTCACCTCGAGCGCGGGCAAGCCGGTGGCGCTGTCGTCGGTGGCCCGCATCGAAGAGCGCCCCATGCCGCTGGCCGTGAACCATGTGGGGCAGCTGCCCGCGGCCACCCTCTCGTTCAACACCGCGCCGGGCGTGGCGCTGGGCGATGCCGTGAAGGCCATCCAGGCCGAGCAGGCAGCGGCGCGCGCGGCGGGCTCGCTGCCGCTGTCGGTGGACACCAACTTCCAGGGCGCGGCGCTGGCGTTCCAGGCTTCGCTGCCTTCCACGCTGCTGCTGATCCTGGCGGCGGTGGTGACGATGTACATCGTGCTGGGGGTGCTGTACGAGAGCACGATCCACCCGGTCACCATCCTCTCCACCCTGCCGTCGGCGGGCGTGGGGGCGCTGCTGGCGCTGGGGCTGGCGGGGCTGGATATCGACATCGTGGCGGTGATCGGCATCGTGCTGCTGATCGGCATCGTCAAGAAGAACGCCATCATGATGATCGACTTTGCGCTGGAGGCGCAGCGCGAGCAGGGGCTGCCCGCGCGCGAGGCGATCTACCAGGCCTGCCTGCTGCGGTTCCGGCCGATTGTGATGACGACGCTGGCGGCCTTGCTGGGGGCTTTGCCGTTGATGCTGGGCGGCGGGGTGGGCAGTGAGTTGCGGCATCCGCTGGGGGTGACGATGGTGGGGGGGCTGATCGTGAGCCAGTTGCTCACTTTGTTTACCACGCCGGTGATTTATCTGACGTTCGAGGGGTGGGCGGGGCGGTGGCGTAATCGGGTTGGGGTGAAAAGTGCCTGAAGCGTTTGTTTTATCTGCGCTGACAGTTATTACTTTGGAAGCGGGTTGTGTGCTTGTGCAGGGGGCGGAGGCCGGGTCTCGCCCCGGCGGGCGAGGTACTTTTCTTTGCTTCGCCAAAGAAAAGTGCCCAAAAGAAAGGCGACCCACAGTCTGCGACCCCCACGCGGTGCGTGGGGGCAAACCTGCGTCGGTGCGGTTGCGGGGTGCGCCGTGGAACTCGCTTTGCGCTGCGCGCGCCGCTCGGACAACCACGGCGAGTCAGTTGACGAAGCATGCGCGCACTGGCGCGCATGCCACCCCGCAACCGCCCCGCCGCAGGCGCAGCCAGATGGGGTGGATGGCCGAACATCCAAACAGCCATTCGGGCCATCGCTGCGCTCGGCCCAGGTTGCGCAGCGCGAGGCGCTTGCGCCCGCGAGGTGGGGCCGAGCGCAGCGATGGCCCGTGTGGATCTCCGCCCCCCGGGTTCCCTTCTGTGCGTGCCGAGGAGCGCAGGGCGTGGGGCGGGCGTGTGCCGAAGGACACACGCCTTCGTGAACTGACTTGCCGCAGTTGTTTGAACGGAGCGCCACAGGCGCGCAGTGAGTTCTGCGGCACGCCCCATGACCGAGCACCACAGGTTGCCCCGCAGCGCAGCGAAGGGGACACGCACAGCAGGGTCGCCTTTTCTTTGGTGACTTTCTTTTGGCGAAGCAAAAGAAAGTTACTGCGCCGCCGGGCGCACACCCCGGCCTCCACCCCACGCACAAGCACACAGCAAGCTTCCAAAAACATAGCTTCTAGCGCAAGCACAAAAAGCACCAGAGCCAAAAAACACTTCAAGAGAGGCACAAAATGAGCCTCTCCACCCCCTTCATCCACCGCCCCATCGCCACCACACTCCTCACCCTGGGCCTGGCCCTGGTGGGCGCGGTGTCCTACTTCCTCCTGCCCGTCGCCCCGCTGCCGCAGGTGGACTACCCCACCATCTCGGTCAGCGCCAGCCTGCCCGGCGCCAGTCCCGACACCATGGCTGCCACCGTGGCCACACCGCTGGAGCGTTCGCTGGGCGCCATCGCCGGGGTCAACGAGATCACCTCGCGCTCCATCCTGGGCAGCACCAGCATCACGCTGCAGTTCGACCTGAGCCGCGACGTGGACAGCGCCGCGCGTGACGTGCAGGCCGCCATCAACGCCGCGCGCACGCTGCTGCCCACGGGCATGCCCAGCAACCCGACCTACCGCAAGGTGAACCCGGCCGACGCGCCCATCATGATCCTGGCGCTCACGTCCAGCGCGCACACGCGCGGGCAGATGTACGACGCGGCCTCCACCGTGCTGGCGCAAAAGCTCTCGCAGGTCGAGGGCGTGGGCCAGGCCACCGTGAGTGGCGGGGCGCTGCCCGCCGTGCGCGTGTCGCTCGATCCCGTGCGGCTGGCGGCCAATGGCGTGTCGCTGGAGCAGGTGCGTGGCGCCATCAGCAGCACCAACGCCAACCGCCCGCTGGGCGCGGTGGAGCGCGAAGACCATTACTGGCAAGTCGGCGCCAACGACCAGGCGCGCGTGGCCGCCGACTATGCGCCGCTGGTGCTGCGCTGGCAGAACGGCAATGCCATCCGCCTGGCCGATGTGGCCGAGGTGACCGACTCGGTGCAGGACGTGCGCAACTTTGGCGTGGCCAACGGCAAGCCGGCGGTGCTGCTACAGGTGTACAAGCAGCCGGGCGCCAACATCCTGGAGGCGGTGGACCGCGTGCGTGCACTGCTGCCGCAGCTCAAGGCGTCGATCCCGGCCGCGATTGACGTGCAGATCGTTTCCGACCGCACGCCCACGCTGCGCGCCTCGGTCAAGGAAGTGGAGCGCGCCCTGCTGATTGCCGTGGCGCTGGTGGTCCTGGTGGTGTTCCTGTTCCTGCGCAACGGGCGCGCCACGATCATCCCCGCCGTGGCCGTGCCGGTGTCGCTGGCGGGCACGTTCGGCGTGATGTACCTGGCGGGCTACACGCTCGACAACCTCTCGCTCATGGCGCTGACCATCGCCACCGGCTTCGTGGTGGACGACGCCATCGTGGTGCTGGAAAACATCATGCGCCACATGGAGCGCGGCAAGACGGCGCTGCAGGCCGCGCTCGACGGCGCGCGCGAGATCGGTTTCACCGTGGTGTCGATGAGCCTGTCGCTGATCGCCGTGTTCGTGCCCATCGTGTTCATGGGCGGCATCGTGGGGCGGTTTTTCCGCGAGTTTTCCATCGTCATGGCAGCGGCCATCCTGGTGTCGCTGCTGGTGTCGCTCACCACCACGCCCATGATGTGCGCTGCGCTGCTCAGGCCGCACAGCGCGGTGGCTCGCACACCCGTTGCGTCCCGTTGGGCATGGTTCTCGCACTGGCTGGACGGCCTGGAGGCCCGGGGCCTGCGCGGTTACCGGCGCAGCCTGGCCTGGTGCCTGCGCCACCAGCCGCTGGTGCTGCTGGTGCTGGCGGGGGTGGTGGGGCTCAACGTGACCCTCTACACCGCCATCGACAAGGGCTTCATGCCCGAGCAGGACACGGGACGCATCTCGGGCTTCATCCGGGCCGATCAGGCCACGTCCTACCAGGCCATGGAGCAGCGGCTGCAGCGCTTTCTGGCCATCGTGCAGGCCGACCCGGCGGTGGAGCATGTCACCGGGTTCACCGGTGGCTGGCAGCGCAATGCCGCGCAGATGTTCATGACGCTCCATCGCGGGCCGGGGCGGGAAACCTCCGAGGCCGTCATCACCCGCCTGCGCGCCCAGCTCAAGGACGAGCCCGGCGCGCGCCTGTTCATGGTGCCGCAGCGCGACATCCGCATCGGCGGGCGGCAAAGCAGCGCCTCTTACGACTACACCCTGCAGGCCGACGACATCGCCGAGCTGCGCACCTGGGAGCCACGCATCCGCCAGGCCCTGGCCCAGCTGCCCGAGCTGGAAGACGTGAACAGCGACGTGTCCGACTTTGGCCTGCAGACCACGCTGGTGATCGACCGCGATGCCGCCACGCGCGCGGGCCTGACCATGGCGCAGATCGACGCCACCTTGAACGATGCCTTTGGCCAGCGCCAGGTGGGCGTGATCTACAACCCGCTCAACCAGTACCGGGTGGTGATGGAAGCCGCGCCGCGCTACCTGCAAAGCCCCGAAACGCTGCGCGGCTTCTTCTTTGTGAACAGTGCGGGCCAGCAGGTGCCCTTGAGCGCGTTTGCGCGCATCACCACCACCCATACGCCGCTGTCGGTCAGCCACGAGCGCGGCACGCCGGCCAGCACCGTGAGTTTCAGCCTGGCGCCGGGGGTGTCGCTGTCGCAGGCCACCGATGCGGTGCACAACGCGGTGGCCGAGCTGGGCGTGCCGGTGGGCCTGCGCGGCACCTTTGGCGGCACGGCGGGGGCGTTCCAGGATGCGCTGGCGGGCCAGCCGCTGCTGATCCTGGCGGCCATCATCACCATCTACCTGGTGCTGGGCATGCTGTACGAAGACCTGGTGCACCCGTTCACCATCCTTTCCACTCTGCCCTCGGCCGGTGTGGGGGCGCTGCTGGCGCTGATGCTGTTCAAGACCGAGTTCTCGCTGATCGCGCTGATCGGCGTGATCCTGCTGATCGGCATCGTCAAGAAGAACGCCATCATGATGATCGACTTTGCCCTGGTGCGGCAGCGCACCGGGCACATCACGGCCGCCCAGTCCATCTACCGCGCCTGCAGCCTGCGCCTGCGGCCCATCCTCATGACCACGCTGGCCGCCATTTTTGGTGCGTTGCCGCTGGCGTTGAACCGGGCCGATGGCGCCGAACTGCGCCAGCCCCTGGGCATTGCCGTGGTGGGCGGGCTGCTGCTGAGCCAGTTGCTCACGCTGTACACCACGCCCGTGGTCTATGTGGCGCTGGACCGGCTGAGCGGCCGCGTGCAAGGCGGGGCACGCTGGCGCCGCCACCCGGCTGCCGGCCCGGCGCCCGCGCTGCAAGGAGATTCCTGATGTCCCCTGATAACTACTGTTTGGATAGCTGCTCGCGCATTTCCAGCAAGCGCTGGAAGGCATTGTTGCTGGTAAGCGCTGCACTGCTCACGGCCTGCAGCACCCAGCCGCCCTACGAACGCCCCACGCTGCCGGTGCCAGCCGCCTACAAGCAGGCTGCCAGCGCCAGCGAGGGCGGTGTCTGGCAGCCCGCGCAGCCTGGTGGCGCCGTGCCCGATGCGTGGTGGACGCTGTATGGCGACAGCGCCCTCAATGCCTTGCAGCAGCAGGCCGCCGCCGGCAACCAGAACATTGCCTTGTCCGTGGCCCGCCTGCGCGCCGCACAGGCCGCACTGGCCGGCAGCAGTGCCGGCCAGTGGCCCGCGCTGGGCGCCAGTGCCAGCAGCGGGCGTGCGCGCAGCGGCAGCACTGCGGCCGACGGCAGCAGCACCGCCCGCGTCAGCACCAGCCATGCCCTGGGCCTGAACGCCAGCTGGGAGCTGGACCTGTGGGGCCGCGTGGCTGCCAGTGTGGATGCGGCGCGCGCCAGCGCCCAGGCCAGTGCCGACGACCTGGCCGCCATGCGCCTGTCGGTGCAGGCCACCGTCGCGCAGACCTATTTCGCGCTGCGCGCCGCCGAGCTGCAGACGCAACTGCTGGGCGAGACCCTGGCCGCCTACGAGCGCAGCTGGGCGCTGACACGCAACCGCCAGAAGGCCGGCGTGGCCTCGACCGCCGATGTGGCCCAGGCCGAGGCGCAATACAAATCCACCCAGGTGCAGCGGCTTGAAGCCGAAACCAGCCGCGCCCAGCTGGAGCACGCCCTGGCCGCGCTGGTGGGGCAGGCGCCGGCGGCGTTCAACCTGCCCGTCACGGCCACGTTGCCGGCGCCCCCGGTGGTACCCGCACAGCTGCCGTCACAGCTGTTGGAACGCCGCCCCGACATTGCCGCGGCCGAGCGCCGCGTGGCCGCAGCCAATGCCCAGATCGGCGTGGCGCGCGCGGCGTTCTTTCCGGCGCTCACGCTGTCGGGCACGGCGGGCTACCGCGGCGCGGAGCTGTCCAGCCTGCTCAGCGCCCCCAGCCTGTTCTGGTCGCTCGGACCGGCCCTGGCCGTTTCGCTGTTCGATGGTGGCGCCCGCAGCGCGGCGGTGGAGGCGGCCCGTGCCGCCAACGAGCAGGCCGCCGCCAGCTACCGCCAGACCGTGCTCACGGCCCTGCAGGAGGTGGAAGACAACCTGGCCGCAGCCGCCGCGCTGGCGCAGGAACAGCAATGGCAGACCGAGGCCGTGGCGGCGGCCCAGCGCGCGCTCGACGTGGTGGGCAACCAGTACCGCGCAGGCACCGTGGGCTATCTGAACGTGCTGAGCGCTCAGACCACGGTCCTGGCGGCCCAGCGCAGCCTGATCGACGTGCGCAACCGGCGGCTCGCCGCAGTGAACGCGCTGCTCAAGAATGTGGCGGGGAGCTGGGGGCTGGCAGCAACGGGTGCGGGCTGAATCGGGCAATGTGTGAAAAAACCTAGAAATGGCAGTGACCCGCCGCGTCCTCACGCCTTGCACACCGATCACCGCACTGGCAAGCGCGTTCAACGGCCGTTGCCAGGTTGAAGGCGTGACGCGCGCTGCACCACGGCTGAAGGAAGGTGCCAGCCCCGCCCATGGGACTGCAGCCCTGAGCCCCTGAAAATCCCGCTTTATGAACACCACGCCCTCTGCCACCACCGCCCGTTGGTTCACCCCGCTGTATCCCCTGTTTTTTGTCGTGCTGTGGAGCACGGGCTTCATCGGTGCCAAATTTGGCTTGCCCGATGCCGAGCCGCTCACCTTTCTCTCCCTGCGCTATGGGGCGGTGCTGGTGCTCATGGGCGCACTGGCCCTGCTGACCCGTGCCCCCTGGCCCCGCTCTCCCCGCCAATGGCTGCACATTGGCATGTCGGGCCTGCTGGTCCACGCGGTGTATCTGGGGGGCGTCTTTATCGCTATCGGCCACGGCTTGCCTGCGGGGGTCACGGCGCTGGTGGTGGGTTTGCAGCCAGTGCTGACCGCCTTGGGCGCCGGGGCATTTTTGGGTGAGCGGGTGCGTGCGACCCAGTGGGCTGGCCTGGCAACCGGGTTTGCGGGCGTGGGGCTCGTGGTGGCGCACAAGGTCATTTCGGTCACCACCGGCGGTGCGCTGTGGGCCATGCTGGTGCCCGCCGTATTGGCGCTGCTGGGCATCACGGCGGGCACGCTGTACCAGAAACGGTTCTGTCCAACGTTTGACTTGCGCACCGGCTCGGTCATTCAGTTCGTGCCAAGCCTGGCGGCCACCTGGCTGCTGGCCAGCCAGACCGAAACCATGCAGGTGCACTGGACGGGTGCCTTTGTCTTTGCGCTGGCCTGGCTGGTGCTGGTGCTGTCGCTGGGGGCCGTCAGTTTGCTGAATGTGCTGATTCGGCAAGGCAGCGCGGTAAACGTGGCCAGCCTGTTCTACCTTACGCCCCCCACCACGGCGCTGATTGCCTGGGCGTTGTTTGGTGAGACGCTCACGGGCCTGGCGCTGGTGGGCATGGGACTGGCGGTGTTTGGGGTGTGGCTAGCGCGCAAGTAGGGTAGCGGCAGGCCTCTCCAACGGCTTTTTCCGGGATTGCCGGGGATCTGTTCGTGGCGAATGCGCTGCCTTCTGTGTGGGAATGCGCCGGGATGCGCAAATTCGCTGGTCAGGTGACCGGTGCCGGGTTGAACAGTACCAGCGCGTTCTGCAGCTTCCAGTGCTCGGCCCAGGTGCGGCGGCCGCTGGCCACGTCGAGCAGCAGGCGCAGCAGCTCCCAGCCGGCTTCCTCGATGGTGATCTCGCCGTCGGCGATGCGGCCCGCGTTCAGGTCCATCAGGTCGTGCCAGCGGCGCGCCAGGTCGGTGCGCGTGGCCACCTTCACCACCGGGCAGGCCGCCAGGCCATACGGCGTGCCGCGCCCCGTGGTGAATACATGCAGGTTCATGCCCGCGGCCAGCTGCAGCGTGCCGCAGATGAAATCGCTGGCGGGCGTGGCCGCGAAGACCAGGCCCTTCTGGTCGGGCCGCAGCTTGTCGCCGGGTGCCAGCACGCTGGCGATGGCCGCCGTGCCGCTCTTGATGATCGAGCCCATGGCCTTCTCGGCGATGTTGGACAAGCCGCCGGCCTTGTTGCCCGGCGTGGTGTTGGCGATGCGGTCCACGCGGCCGCGGTCGAGGTAGGCGTCGTACCAGGCCAGCTCGCGCACGATGTCCTCGGCCACCTGGGGCGAGGCCGCCCGGGCGGTGAGCTGCTCGACGGCGTCGCGTACCTCGGTGTTTTCGGAGAACATCACCGTCGCGCCCGCGCGCACCAGCAGGTCGGCCATGTGGCCCACCGCCGGGTTGGCGGTGACGCCCGAGAACGCGTCGCTGCCGCCGCACTGCACGCCCACCACCAGCGCGCTGGCGGGCACGGTCTGGCGCTTGCGGGCATTCAGCCGTTCCAGGTGGGGGCGGGCACGGGCCACGATGTCGTCGACCATCGACATGAAGCCCACATGCGCTTCGTGCTGCAGGCAGACGACATCGGGGCCGGCCTTGCGGTCGCCCTGCACCGGAATGCTGCCCGGCGGCAGCAGGCGCTCGGGCTGCAGCTTCTCGCAGCCCAGGCTGACCACCAGCACCTCGCCGCCGAAGTTGGGGTTCAGGCTGATGTGGCGCAGCGTGCGGATCGGGATCTCGGCGCCTGGCGCGTCGATGGCCACGCCGCAGCCATAGGTGTGCTCCAGCGCCACCACGCCGTCAACGTGGGGGTACAGGGGCAGCAGTTCGTCGCGGATGCGCTGGGTGGCCACGTCCACCACGCCGGCCACGCACTGCACCGTGGTGGTGATGGCCAGCAGGTTGCGCGTGCCCACCGAGCCATCGGCATTCACATAGCCCTCGAAGGTGAGGCCAGTGAGGGGCTCCCACGCCGGGGCCGGCCGGGTGGCCATGGGCAGGCCCTGCAGCGCGCGGGCCTCGGGAATGTCGAGCAACCGCTCATGCACCCAGCTGCCGGCCGGGATGGCCTGCCGGGCGTAGCCGACCGGCACGTTGTAGCGGACCACCGCATCGCCCGGGGCCAGGTCGTGCAGCGCCACCTTGTGGCCCTGGGGAACCTTGTCGCGCAGGACCAGGCCTTCTGGCAGGGCGGTGCCGGCGGGCAGGCCGCCGTCGGTGGCGACGATGGCCACGTTGTCCGCAGCGTGCATGCGGATCAGCACCGGGTGGGGCGCCGGCGGGTGGGAGTCTGGAGTGTTCATGGGGCGGTGGGAAAGGGGGGGCTCAGGCCGCTGCGGAGATCAGCTGCCCCGTGGCATAAAAGCTGGCCAGGTTGTCCAGCACGCGCCGGGCCATCGCCTGACGGGTCTCTTCGGTGGCGCTGGCGATGTGCGGCAGCAGCACCACGTTGTCCAGCGCCAGCAGCGCGGCCGGCACCTGCGGTTCGTGCTCGAAGACGTCCAGGCCAGCACCCGCGATGCGCCGCTCGGCCAGGGCGCGCACCAGCGCCGCCTCGTCGACTACGGAGCCGCGCGCCACGTTGATGAGGTAGCCGCGCGGCCCCAGCGCGTCGAGCACGGCCGCATCGATCAGGTGCCGGGTTTCGGGGCCACCGGCGGTGATGACGACCAGGTAGTCAGCCCAGCGTGCCAGTTCCACCAGTGCCGGCTCGTGCGCCCAGGGCACGCCGGCCACCGCGCGGCGGCTGTGGTAGCGCACGTCCATGTCGAAACCGCTGGCGCGGCGCGCGATGGTCTGGCCGATGCGCCCCAGGCCGACGATGCCCAGGCGCGCTCCGCTGACCTTGCGGCCCAGGCCGAAGGTGGCGCCGGCGGCCCAGCGTCCGGCGCGCACGAAGCGGTCCGCCTCGGCGGTGCGGCGCGCCACGTCGAGCATCAGCGCGAAAGCGGTGTCGGCCACGCAGTCGTTGAGCACGTCGGGTGTGTAGCCGACGGCGATGGCGCGCGCACGCGCCGCCGCCAGATCGATCTTGTCCAGGCCGACGCCGAAGCTGGAGATCACGCGCAGCTGCGGCAGCGCGGCGATCAGCGCGGTCGGGGCGCCGGCGCCGCCGGCCGAGGTCACCAGGCCGGTGAATTCGGCGCCGTGGCGCGCCAGGAAGGCGTCGGGATCGGCCTCGTCGGCGAGGCGGTGCAGGTCATGGTCGGCGGCCAGCTGCGCTTCGAGCGCTGGCAGCAGGCGTCCGGCCTGGAGGATGCGGTGTTTCATGGCGGAGGGGCTGTCCGTGGGATGTGATGCCGCGCTGGCGGAGGGGCTGTCCGTGGGATGTGATGCCGCGCTGGCAGAGGGGCTGTCCGTGGGATGTGATGCCGCGCTGGCAGAGGGGCAGGCGGCGCGCTGGCTTGTTTCATTCGGGCGGGGCCGGTGGCGAGCCGGCCCGCACGCGTCACTCCAGCGTCACCTTGCCGTCCTTGACCACCTTGGCCATGGATTTGACCTCGGACCCCAGCCAGGTCTTGAACCGGGAAGGCGGCATGTCGTAGGGATCGGCGCCCAGCACTTGCAGACGGCCCCGGACCTCGGGAATGGCCAGGATGCGCTGGACCTCCTCATGGAGCCTGTCCACCACGGGCTGCGGCGTTCCGGCGGGCGCCAGAAGGCCTTGCCAGCTGCCCGTCAGGAAGCCCGGCAGCGTTTCACCGACGGTGGGCACCTCGCCCAGTACCGTGTTGCGCTTGGCGCTCGATACGGCGATCAGCTTGATCTTGCCGGACTTCACATGCGGATAGGTGGCCACCATGCCGTTGAAGGTCACGTCCACCTGTCCGCCGATCAGGTCGGTCATGGCCTGGGCGCCGCCCTTGTAGGGCACATAGCCCCAGTCCAGGCCGGCACGCTGCGCAAACACCACGCCGGCCAGGTGCGTGGCCGAGCCCATGCCCGCTGCGGCGGCAAAGTTCACCTTGCCCTTCTGGGACTTGGCCCAGGCAATGAGCTCCTTGGTGGTGTTGGCGGGCACCTGGCTGCTGGTGACCAGCAGGTGGGGGGAGTAGGCGACCATGGTCACCGGCGCGAAGTCGCTTTCCAGGTTGAACGGCAGCTTGTACAGCGATGGGGCGATGGAGAGGTTGCCCACATCCGTCAGCAGCAGGGTGTAGCCATCGGGGGCCGCCTTGGCCACCGCGTCGGCGCCCAGGTTGCCGCTGGAGCCAGGCTTGTTGTCCACCACCACGGGCTGCCCCAGGGATTCGGACAGCTTCAGCCCGATCAGGCGGGCCAGCACGTCCGAGGTGCCGCCGGCGGGAAACGGTACCACGATCTTGAGGGGCTTGGCTGGCCAGGTCTGGGCCTGGGTGAATGTGGCCGTGGCGGCCAGCGCAAGGACGCACAGGGTGCGCAGCGGGTGCTTGTTGAACATCGTTGTCTCCTGAGGGGTCTCAAAAAAAGGACGGCGCGCTCCCAGACCGCGCCGTGGCGCCAGGTCAGCAGGGCTGGCCCTGCCGCGCGGCCAGCCAGCCCGGCGCATCCTGCAGCGCCACCGGGCGCAGGAAACGGTCCATCGCGGCCCAGCCCACCGATGTGCTGCCCGGCTGGGTGGAGGAGGGGAAGGGGCCGCCATGCTGCTGGCCGGCCGAGACGGCCACACCGGTGGGGTAGCCCGAGAACAGGACCCGCCCGGCCACCTGCGAGGCGGCGCGCACCAGTGCAAGCACTTCGTCGGAGGGTTCGTCGGCACCCCAGACCGTCACCGTGAGCGAGCCGCCAATGGCCTGCAGCACCTCGATTGCCTGCGCCGTGCCGGCCACGCGCACGACCAGGGCAGCGGGGCCAAACACTTCCTCATGCAAGGCCGGGTTGGCGAGGAAACCGGCGGCGTCGATCTGCGCCAGGAAGGGGCGCGGCGGCTGCCCTTCGGCGGCCGTCTCGCCCAGCACGACGGCCAGACCGGGCTGCGCGGCCCAGGCGGTGCGGCCGGCGTCGAAACCCGCACGCATCTGCGCTGTGAGCATGTGGTGCGGGGTGCTGGCTTTCAGTGCACCAGTCAGCTGAGCGACGAAGGCGTCGCCTTGCGCGCCCTGCGGCACGACGATGACGCCGGGGCTGGTACAAAACTGGCCGCAGCCCATGGTGATGGAGCCGGCCAGGCCCTGGGCCAGTTGGGCCCCCTTGGCGGCCAGGGCCGCAGGCAGGGCGATCAGCGGGTTGACCGAACCCAGCTCGCCGAAGAACGGAATCGGCCGCGGCCGCGACTGTGCCGCCTTCTCCAGCGCCAGGCCACCGCGCACCGAGCCGGTGAAGGCGGCGGCCGCGATCAGCGGATGCTGCACGAGCGCCACGCCTGTTTCCGTGCCACGGCCGTCCACCATGTCCAGCACGCCGGATGGCAGGCCCTGCGCCGCGACCACGCCCCGTGCCAGCTTGGCCACGGCATGCGACAGGGCGCGATGCCCGCGGTGTGCCTTGACCACGACCGGGCAACCGGCCGCCAGTGCCGCAGCGGTATCACCGCCCAGCACCGAAAAGGCAAAGGGGAAGTTGCTGGCGCTGAACATGGCCACCGGACCCAGCGGCACGCGCACGCGCATCAGGTGCGGGTGGCCGACCGGCGGTGCACCCGCCACGGCCGGATCATCGGTAAAGGCAAATGCCGCGCCCTGTTCGACCTGGGTGGCGAAGCCGCGCAGCTGGAATGCCGTGCGATCGAGCTCGCCATTGAGCCGGGCCGTGCCGAGGTGGGTCTCCTGGTCGGCCAGTGCCACCAGCGTTTCGCGCTCGGACTCCAGTGCGTCGGCCAAGCCGCGCAGCAAGGTGGCGCGGGTGGCCGCAGGCGAGGCGCCGAAGGTGGCGAACGCATGGCTGGCAGCGCTGACGATGGCGTCCAGCTGGCTGGCGGAGGTGTCCTGGAAGGTCATTGGGGTTGGATGGGTAAGGGGGAGTCTTGTGCGGGCAAGCCGAGGGTGAATCGCCGAACCGCCAAGCACCCAGGCGATGGGTGCCGCGATCCGGGGGGCCAGGTCGTCAGTCCGCAGTGATCTTGCGGGCCACGATGAGCTTTGCCCAGCGGGCGTATTCCGCCGCCTGGAAGCTGGCGAACTGCTCGGGCGTGTTCAGCACCATTTCGAAGCCCAGTTCCAGCAGCCTGGCCTTGGTTTGCGGCTCGTTCAGGATCGAGGCGATGGCGGTGTTGAGCTTCGTCTTGACGTCGACAGGCAGGCCTTTGGGGCCGGCGATGGCCTGCCATGAATACACGTTCGCGTCCTTGATGCCGCTTTCTTCCAGCGTGGGCACGTTGGGCAGCAAGGTGGACCGCTTGGCGCTGGTGATGGCCAGTGCCTTGAGCTTGCCCGCCTGGATTTGTGGCATGGCGGTATTGATGTTCATGAACGAAGCATCCACCTGGTTGCCCAGCAGATCGGTCATCACGGGACCGCCGCCGCGGTAGGGCACATGGATGCCGCTGGTGCCGGTCTGCTGCCAGAACAGTTCGGCCGTCAGGTGGTCGCTGCTGCCATTGCCCGAGGACGCAAAGGTCATCTTGCCCGGATTGGCCTTGATGAAGGCAATCACATCGCTCAGCGTGTTGTGCCTGGATGCTGCCGGCACCACCAGCACATTCGGGGCCTGCACCGCCACGGTGATGGGGTCCAGGTCCTTGAGTGCGTCATAGGGCACCTTGATCAGGTGCGGTGCAATCACGAACGGGCCCAGCGATGCCACCAGCAAGGTGTGGCCGTCGGCCGGGCTGCGTGCCACCTGCGCTGCGCCGATGGTTCCGGTGGCCCCGGGCTTGTTCTCGATGATCACCGTGCCGCCCAGTTTGTCGGGCAGCTTGCTCGACAGGGTGCGGGCGATCATGTCGGTGGAGCCCCCTGGCGGGAAGGGCACCAGCAGCGTGATCGGCTTGGTCGGCCATGCGAGGGCGCTCGTGGATGCGAGCGCGCCCAATGCGAATGTGCAAAGAATTTTCCTGATCATCGTGTGTCTCCTCTGGATGGAAAGGGTGCTTTACTGGGGGCCCAGCTTGGCGATGAGTGCCGCGAGTTCTTCACACTCGGAGGGCGTCAGTTCCGACAGCGGCGCGCGCACCGGCCCGGCATCGTGGCCGACGATGCGGGCGCCTGCCTTGATCATCGAGACGGCGTAGCCCTGCTTGCGGTTGCGGATATTGAGCAGCGGATGGAAGAATTCGCGCAGCAGGCGGTGCTGGGTGCCCATGTCGTCGGTGCGCACTGCTTCATAGAACTGCATGGCGGTGCGGGGGATGAAGTTGAAGACCGCCGACGAGTACACCGGCGTGCCCAGCGCCTTGTAGGCGGCGGCATACACCTCGGCGGTCGGCAACCCGCCCAGATAGGAGAAGCGGTCGCCCATCTTCGAATAAATGGCGCTCATCAGTTCGATGTTGCCCACACCATCCTTGAAACCGACCAGGTTGGGACAGCGGTCGGCCAAAATGGCCAGGGACTCGGGGGTCAGCTTGCTGACGCTGCGGTTGTAGACGATGACACCGAACTTCACGCTCTTGCAGACCTGCTCGACATGGTTGATCAGGCCTTCCTGGCTGGCTTCGGTCAGGTAGTGGGGTAGCAGCAGGACGCCATGCGCGCCCTGGCGCTCGGCTTCCTGGGCACAGGCAATCGCAAAGCGCGTGGGGCCGCCCGCGCCTGCAATGATGGGCACCTTGCCACGGCAGGTCTGTACCGCGGTCTTGATGACCTCCGCATATTCGCTGCCCGTCAGGGAAAAGAATTCGCCCGTACCGCCTGCGGCAAAGAGGGCGGATGCGCCATAGGGTTTCAGCCATTCAAGCCGTGCGGCATAGCCCTTGGGGTTGAAGTCGCCGTTGGCGTCGAAGTCCGTCAGCGGGAACGACAGCAGGCCGCTGGACATGATTTGCTTGAGGTCTTGGGGATTCATCGGGGCGGTTCCTGTGGAAGGGCTCAGTAACGGGTGAAAGCGGCTTGGGGGGGGCGGTCTGTTGCAGGAGCGCCATTTCGACGGGCCTGCGTGTTACAGTCAAACCTGACATTGATATACGTTATCAGTTGTCGTACAAGTTGGATCGAATTATTACGTGGTCACGGTATCCATGAATCTAGGGAATACCCTATGAATCTTCCTCTCCTGCCCCGCCGCAAGCCGCGCAGCCTCGCCATCGAGGTGGTGGAAAAGCTCACCCAGGACATTCGGGCCGGGGGACTGCCCGCCGGCAGCAAACTCCCTACCGAGGCCTCCTTCATGGAAGCCTTCGGTGTGAGCCGCACCGTGGTGCGCGAAGCCATCTCGCGCCTGCAGGCGGCCGGGCTGGTCGAGACCCGCCACGGCATTGGCACTTTCGTGCTGTCCCAGGACAGCGGGCCGTCATTTCGTGTCAGCCCCGATCAGTTGGGAACCTTGCGCGACGTCATTGCCCTGCTGGAATTTCGCATCAGTGTCGAGACCGAAGCCGCGGCCCTGGCGGCCATACGGCGCAGCGACGACAACCTGCGCGAGATGCGCGGTGCGCTCTCGGCTTTCACGGCGGCCATGGAAGAGGGGCGCGATGCGGCCAGCGCCGACCTGCAGTTCCACCAGGAAATCGCCCGCGCCACCCAGAACCACCATTTTCTGGACCTGATGAAGTCCCTCGGGCTGGGGGTCATACCGCGCACCCGGCTGGAAGCGCCCGCCATGGTGCAGCCTGAGCGCGTGGCTTATCTGCGCGGCGTCCACCAGGAGCACGAGAGCATTTACAACGCGATTGCAGCGCAGGATTTTGAGGCGGCACGCGCGGCGATGCGTACCCATCTGTCCAACAGCCGGGATCGGCACCGGCGCAGCGAGGCCGGGAGCCGCTGAACAGGCCTGGAGGGGATTTCAAGGGTTTTCCCTTGGTGTTGATTGGAAATATAGTTGTACGATGTCTGTTGACATTTGGCGCTGTTTTTTTGTTTTACCCCATGCCCACACCCCACCCAACCCCTATCGTGACCCACATGCAGGTGGTCCCCGTCGCGGGCCGCGACAGCATGCTGCTCAACCTCAGCGGCGCCCATGGCCCCTTCTTCACGCGCAACCTGGTGATCCTGACGGACTCCAGCGGCCACACCGGCGTGGGGGAGGTGCCCGGTGGCGAAAAGATCCGGCAAACCCTGGAAGATGCCCGCGCCCTGATCGAAGGGCAGCCTGTCGGCGACTACAACCGGCTGCTCAACGCCATGCGCAAGCGCTTTGCCGACCGCGACAGCGGCGGGCGTGGCCTGCAGACCTTCGACCTGCGGATCACCATCCATGCGGTCACGGCGGTCGAGAGTGCCTTGCTGGACCTGCTGGGCCAGCACCTGAATGTGCCGGTGGCGGCGCTCCTGGGCGAAGGGCAGCAGCGCGAGCGCGTGCAGATGCTGGGCTACCTGTTCTACATCGCCGATCGGCGCAAGACCGGCCTGGACTACCGCAGCGAGCCCGACGCCGACGACGACTGGCTGCGCCTGCGCCACGAAGAGGCCATGACCCCCGAGGCCGTGGTGCGGCTGGCCGAGGCGGCCCAGGCGCGTTATGGGTTCCAGGATTTCAAGCTCAAGGGCGGTGTGCTGCGCGGCGAAGACGAGATCGAGGCCGTCACGGCCCTGCACGAGCGGTTTCCGCAAGCGCGCATCACGCTGGACCCCAACGGCGGCTGGCTGCTCAAGGATGCGGTGCGCCTGATGCGCAACATGCACGACGTGGTTGCCTATGCCGAAGACCCCTGCGGCGGTGAAGGCGTGTTTTCGGGCCGCGAGGTGATGGCCGAATTCCGCCGTGCCACCGGCCTGCCCACCGCCACCAACATGGTCGCTACCGACTGGCGCGAGATGGCCCACAGCATCCAGCTGCAGTCGGTCGACATTCCGCTGGCCGACCCGCATTTCTGGACGCTGCAGGGCTCGGTGCGCGTGGCGCAGCTGTGCCAGATGTATGACCTGACCTGGGGCTCGCACTCCAACAACCATTTCGACGTGTCGCTGGCGATGTTCACCCATTGCGCCGCCGCCGCGCCGGGCAAGGTCACGGCCATCGACACCCACTGGATCTGGCAGGACGGCCAGTTTCTTACCAAGGAGCCCCTGCAGATCCGGGACGGCTACGTGGACGTGCCCGCCAAACCCGGTCTGGGCATCGAGCTGGACAGGGATGCCGTGCACAAGGCCCATCAGCTGTACCTGCAGCACGGCCTGGGTGCCCGGGACGACGCCGCAGCCATGCAGCACCTGATCCCGGGCTGGAAGTTCAACAACAAAATGCCTTGCATGGTGCGTTGAGCCACGCGCGCAAGGGCCCGCCACGTCTTCTGCGCGGGGCGGCCCCCTGGCAAGCTCAGAGCACCAGAAAGGCCAGCGCTGCAACGGCGGTGGGCCCCAGCGCTCCCAGCAGCAACCCGCCCGCGCCAATGGTTTCATCGGCAAAGCCGCGCTTGAGCAGGGCGATGCCGGCCGGATTGGGTGCGTTGGCAATCACCGTCAGGCCGCCACCGGCCACGGCCCCAGCCACCAGCATGTATTTGGCAGGGTCGGAAATGCCCTCGATCAGCGAGCCCAGGTAGGTCAGCGCTGCGTTGTCGGTGATGGCTGTCAGGCCGAGGGCGCCAGCGAACAGGGCCAGCGGCTGCAGGCTGGAGACGATGGGTTGCAGCCACCACTGCTGCATGCCGCCCAGCACCACCAGACCCGCCAGGAAGAAGCCCACCAGCAGTGCTTCCTTCAGAATGAGCGGGCTCTGGTGGCGTTCATAGGCCTGCGTGAAGGCCAGGAACAGCAGAAAAAGCGCCAGGAAAACCACCGGGTGGTGCGCGAACAGCACCACGCCGGCCAGCAATGCCAGGTGCACGGCCGCCACCGTGGCGGAAACGGGTGCGCGGGCCTGCTGGCCGGCTGCCAGAGAACTGGGGTGGGGCAGGTGCTTGCGCAGCAAGAAAGTGCAGACCGTGGCGTTGAGCAGTACCGCCAGCGCGGCCTTCCAGCCGAAGGTGGCCAGCATGAAGGTGCTGTCCCATTGCCAGGTGGCGGCCACCATCAGCACCGGCGGTGCGGCGTACGAGGTGAGCGTGCCGCCGATCGACACATTCACGAACAGCACCCCCAGCGCCAGGTATTTGTGGCCTTCGGGCACCGAGGTGCGAAAAATCTGTGGCGCCAGCATCAGGGCGGCAATGGTCATGGCGGCCGGTTCGGTGATGAGCGAACCCAGCAGTGGCACGGCGGAGAGCCCCAGCCAGGCGGTGGCCATGGGGGTGGGCAGGGGCAGGACGCGGGCCATGGCATCCACCAGGGCCACCACGGTGCGCAATACCGGGCGCGAGGCGGCAATCACCATCACCACGAAGACGAACAGGGGCTCGGTGTAGTTGCGCGACTCGGCATATTGCAGGGCCTGCCCGCCACCATCCACCAGCGCCATGGCGACGATCAGCACCATGGCCCAGAAACCAAACACCACCTCCACCTCGCCCAGCAGATGGAACAGGCCTGCGTGGCGCGGAAAGCGGTGCGATAGCCGCTCGAAATGCTTGACGCTAAAGGTGTGGAGCAGGGCAATGCCGAACAGGGCGGCGGCAATCCATTGAAGGATGGTGGGGATCATGTGTTTGCGGTCGCAAAAAAACCGCGTGGCGGCCCGACCAGCGCATGAACCTGTCGCGCCTGCTGGCGCATACACCCGCCACCATCTTACCAGCGGCGCCTGGGGCCAACAGGTGGCAAAACGGGACGCCATGATTGCGTCAAGAAGTAGCTTATCAGCCTATCTGGGAAAAGCGCTGCAGGCCGCTTTGGCAGGTTAATTCTGGGAATCCGCAGGCAGCGCCGTGGGACGAAGAAATTCCTCTGCGGGGCACGGAATGCCGCTTCACCCGTGCCGGTGGCAGCGCGCCGTCAGAGGATAATTCGCCCTTTTGCCAGCCCCCAGGGCTTGAAGGACGCACGCGTGGACATTGTTTTGCTGGTCAAGGCCGCCATCATGGGCGTGGTCGAAGGACTGACCGAGTTTCTTCCCATCTCCTCCACCGGCCACCTGATTCTTGCGGGGTCGCTGCTGGGCTTTGACGACGCCAAGGCCAAGGTGTTCGACATCGCCATCCAGACGGGGGCCATCTTCGCGGTCATCCTGGTGTACTGGCAAAAAATCCGCGCCACGCTGGCGGCCCTGCCCTCCGAGCGGCAGGCGCAACGGTTTGCGCTCAATGTGCTGATTGCCTTTGTGCCGGCGGTGGTGCTGGGGCTGCTGTTTGGCAAGGCCATCAAGGCCCATCTGTTCACCCCTGTGGTGGTGGCCAGCGCCTTCATCATTGGCGGCTTCATCATCCTGTGGGCCGAACGCCGCCCCGCTGCGGCCACCCGCATCCATGCGGTGGATGACATGACGGCGTGGGACGCCGTGAAGGTGGGCCTGGTGCAGTGCCTGGCCATGGTGCCGGGCACCAGCCGCAGCGGCGCCACCATCATCGGTGGCATGCTGCTGGGACTGTCGCGCAAGGCCGCCACGGATTTCTCGTTTTTTCTGGCCATTCCCACGCTGATCGGCGCGGGGGCGTACAGCCTGTACAAGGAACGCGCCGTGCTGTCGGTGGCCGACATCCCGATGTTTGCCGTGGGCCTGGTGTTTTCCTTCTTCAGCGCCTGGCTGTGCGTGCGCTGGCTGCTGCGCTACATCAGCACCCATAGTTTTGTGCCGTTTGCGTATTACCGCATCGCGTTTGGCGTGGTGGTGCTGATTTCGGCATGGACTGGCTTAGCGCAGTGGGCCGGCTGATAATGGCGCCATGACTTATCTGCCGCGCATTCTTCGGGGCCTTGGGGGCTGCACTGTGTTGTTGTGGGGCCTGGGCGCAGGCCTGCCTGCCCTTGCCGAGGAGGCGCCACCCTCCGTCCATGCGGATGGATCCCCCAAGTTCAACTACGTGCTGGGCGCCATCGTGGGCAACAGCCCGGACTATGCCGGTAGCAGCGAGCGCTCGACCCATCTGCGCCCGGCCTGGGCGCTGGAATATGGGCGGTTTCGCCTGAGCACCTCGCGCGGCAGCACGCTCATGGGCCATGGGCTGGAGCAGCGCGAATCGGGTGCCACCGCCATCCTGACCGAAAGCGACCGGTTCAGCCTGAGTGCATCGCTGCGCCTGGACAGTGGCCGCAAAGGCAGCGACTCGCCGCTGCTGGCCGGCTTGCCCGAGGTGCGTTCCACCGTGCGCGCCCGTCTCAGCGCGGGCTATGCCATCACGCCCCGGTGGTCGGTGGGTGCCGGCTTGTCGCAAGACATCCTGGGGCGCTCCGGCGGGGCGCAACTGAACACCAGCGTCTCCTACACCCTGCCCGTCACGCAGCAGACCCGGGTGGTTTTTGGTGCTGGCGCCAGTTTTGGCGACCGCACCTACATGCACTCCCGGTTTGGTGTGCCTGCCGTGGCGGGTGGCGCCGGGGTCGCCCGGCTGCCCGCGTACGAGCTCGGTGGCGGCCTCTACAGCGTGGATCTGGGCGTGGATGTGATGACGGCGCTCAATCGCCATTGGGTGCTGTGGGGTGGCGTGGGTGTCTCGCAAGTGCAGTCCGACGCCCGCCGCAGCCCCCTCACCGTGCGGCCCACCGGCTACAGCGCTTCGCTGGGGCTGGCCTACCGCTGCTGCCGCTGATCGAAGCCTGGCGGCGCGGGAGGCACGCTGGTTCTTGCCTCAGGCGGAAGCCGGCGCGAGATCATCCCTGTTGCGCCGCAGGCAGAACTTGCCCGCCTGCTTGCCGCTGTACATGGCGGCGTCGGCCTGCTTGAGCAGGGCGCTGGCGTCCTGGCCGTCGAGAGGCGCGATGGCATAGCCGATCGTGAGGCCCACACTCACCTGGAGGTCGCCCAGCGCAAACGGGCTGCGAAACGCCTCCAGCAGCTCAAACCCCAGGTCCTGGGCCTGCCCTGGCGTGGCCAGGCCACTGGTCATCACCACGAACTCATCGCCCCCCACGCGCGCCACCACATCGTTGTGCCGCACCTGGGCCAGCAGGCGGCGCGTAGCGGCCACCAGCAAGGCATCTCCCACGTCGTGGCCATGCTGGTCATTGACGGGCTTGAATCCATCCAGGTCCATCACATACACCGCCAGCAAGGACTGCGCATCGCAGCGCGCAAGGGCCGATGACAGCGCAGCGTGCAGCCCCCGGCGGTTGACCAGGCCGGTGAGCGGATCGGTATGCGCCAGCGAGCGCATGGCATCGCGCTCCTGGCTGGCAACCTGCGCCGCCTTGCGCAGCCGGCGCGCCTGCTCGCCCAGCACCCGCATGAACAGCAGCATGTCGATGGTGGCTCCGAACTGGAACGAGTGCAGCGTCCAGAAGTTCACCGGCAGCCAGCCGCGTATCACCCCGACGATCACGGCCGTGGACCCAAAGTACACCAGCCAGGCCAGCAAGAAGGTGGTGCCGATGCTGTCGCCACTGCGCGCGCGCTGCACCGCACCGGGAATCCCCATCAGGGCGGGCACCAGCCCCAGAATGCTGACAATGCGTGCGATGGTGTGCGTAGAGACCCCGTCGAGCGTGTAAACCAGCGCCAGCACCACGCACAGCGCGGCACCGGAGCGCATCGCCCACAGCAGCCGGCTGCGCGGCAAATGGCCAACCAGGGCCTGGCTGATGAACAGAAACGAGCCACAGGTGGCCATGAGCGCGGCCAGCGAGGCGCCATGCACTTCAAACCACGGGTTGTCGGCCCACAGGTACTGCTGGCCTACCCCGAAGAAGTGCAGCGAAAACAGCAGGCTGCCCGCCAGCAGCAGCGCATATTGCACAAACAGCGGGTCCCGCAGGCTGGCCCATTGCGCCAGGCTGTACACCAGCAGGCACAGCGCCAGCCCGGTCAGCACGCCCTGCAGCATCTGCTCATGCACGGCGCGGCTCAGTTGTGCGGCTGGCTTGTTGAGGGTGATGGGCAAGACCATGGCCCCGGTGGTCTCCACGCGCAGCCACAGTTCATACGGTTGCCCTGGCACCAGGTTCATCGCTACGGTGTGCGAGCGCGTGCGCAAGGGGCGCTGGGAGTAAGGCTGCAGATTGCCCAGGGTGGCGTGCTGCACGACTTGCCCGCCCAGGGTAAGGAACATGTCAATGCGGTTCAGTGGCGGGTAGTCGATGTCCAGCGCCCAGCGGCCATCGGACAAATGTTCGGCCATCAGTTCCATGCGCAGCCACATGGCTTCGGGCCGTACACCGAGCGTGCCGCCAGCGCCGGCAGGGGCTTCGAAGCGCGACACCTGCGCCTGCATGTCCGCCAGCGTTTGCTGCCGGGTGGCATCGGCCAGCACCGTCACGGCGGGCCAGGCCTGCACCGTGGCGGCTGCTTCCCGCAGCACGAGCATGGCGGGCGCGGCGTTCACCCAGGTGCCAACGCACAGCCACAGCAGGAACAGGGCCCAGCGCAAGATGGACCCTGGTGGTTGGGGGGCGGGGCAGGGCGGCATGGCGAACAAGGCTGGGGCAAGATGGCCATTGTTTTGTATCGCAGTGTAACTTTCTCGCCCCGGAGCAGCTGGTAAAAAGCGGCCTGCGCCTGCACTGGCGAAGCGCAGATTTTTACCGCGTCACGCCCGTCCCGCATTCATGGCCCTTGGCCAGCCGGGTACAAGGCTCTTAGCGTCCTGCAGCCGGCAGCGCCGCCAGGTTCAACAAGGCCGCCTCGATGGCGGCGGCGGTGGCCAGCGGCTGCTCCATCGGAAACAGGTGGCTGCCGTCCAGCATCATGATGCGCCCGTGCGTCACGCGCTGCGTCAGCGCCATGCCCACCTGGCGCATCTCCACCGATGCGCGCCCGCCAATGAAGGCGGCCGGGCAGCTCAGCGGGTGGCGGCGCAGCAGGCGATCCAGGTTGTGTGGCAGGGTGTTGTAGATGGCGGTTTCCACCGCGCGGTCAAAGCCCAGCACCCGGCGTCCGTCCGCGTCGTGCAGGCCGTGGGTGACATAGTCTTGCAGCACCTGCGGGTTCCACTGCGCAAACACCTTTTTCTTGCGAAAGTGCTCCAGCGCCTCTTCGGTGCTGGCCCAGCTCATGCGGCGCTGTCGGCTCACACGGCCAGGCGACACAGCACCCACGACCTGGGTGCGCTTGGCCATGCCCACGGTGGTGGCACGCCAGCCGCTGATCAGCGGGGAGTCGAGCATCAGCACGCCACGTGCCAACGTGGGGTACTGGGCCGCCGCCATCACGCTCAGGATGCCGCCCAGCGAATGCCCCACCAGGTACACCGGCTCGCCAGCGGCCTCCACCTGCTGCGCCGCAAAGTCGCCCAGCTGCCGCACCAGGTGCGGCCAGTTGCTGGTGACCGGGTATTTCTCATCGTGGCCAAAGCGGTCGATGGCGGCTACCTCGAAACCGCGCTGGCGCAGGTGTTCGAAAAGTACGTTGTAGGTGCCCGCCGGAAAACTGTTGCCATGCGAAAAAACGATCTTGGTCATCGATCAATCCGGGTGCGGTGGGTCAGATCAGCTTTTCGCGGAAGTTGGTGATCTTCTTGAGCGGCCTGCTGCGCGCCGGGTTCACCAGAATGGGCGTATCGGTCGAGCGGCCGTCCCAGGCCGGGTCCTCGATGCTGTCGAACACCGCGCGCAGCTTCTGCCCCCAGCTGTCATGCAGCATGCGAAAGTAGGGGTTGTGCTCGTCAATGCACACGATCTTGTCGGTGGTGAGCCGGTCGGCCTCGTACACCACCAGGTCCATGGGCAGGCCCACCGAGAGGTTGGACTTGAGCGTGCTGTCCATCGACACCAGCGCGCACTTGGCGGCTTCGTCCAGCGGCGTTTCGGGCGTCAGCACGCGGTCGAGCACCGGCTTGCCGTATTTCGACTCGCCCACCTGGAAATACGGTGTCTCGGCGGTCGATTCGATGAAATTGCCCGCCGAATACACCTGAAACAGGCGCATGCCCTCGCCCTGGATCTGGCCGCCAAACACCATCGACACATTGAAATCCACCCCCGAGCGCTTGAGCGCCGCGCCATCGCGCTCGTGCACATGGCGCACGGCGGCGCCCAGCACGCGGGCGGCGTCGAACATGCTCTTGGCGTTCCAGATGGTGACGGGCTCGCCGTCCGCGTCATCCTTGATCTGCGTGGTTTGCAAGATCTCGCGCACCGACTGCGAAATGCTCAGGTTGCCCGCCGACAGCAGCACCATGAAGCGCTCCCCCGCCTTTTCATAGACCATCATCTTGCGAAAAGAGCTGATCTGGTCCAGCCCGGCGTTGGTGCGCGAATCGGACAGGAACACCAGCCCGGCATTGAGTTTGATGGCGACGCAATACGTCATGGGAGTGCGAGAGAGAGGGAAAGGCACCGAGTGTAGTGCCGCGCCGCAACGCGCCTGAAGCGCAGTTGCCGCCAACGGAAAGATGACGAAAAGACGCAGCTACTGTATGGCTGATGGCGTATGCCCTGCAAGCGCTGCGGGGCGATATCTATCCGTCTTTGCAGAAGACTCTGATCGCTTGCGCCCGGCATCACTGCCCTGCCAGCTTTTTAAGCTGGTACAGCGCATCCAGTGCCTCGCGCGGGCTGAGCTGGTCGGGGTGGATGGCCGCCAGGGCGGCTTCGACGGGGCTGGCGCCCGCGCTCTCGGGCACTTCGGGCGTGGCGAACAGGTCCACCTGCAGCTCGTCTTCGCCCGCGCGCTCTTCCAGCGCGGCCAGGGCGTGGCGGGCGTGGTGCAGCACGGGGGCGGGTACGCCGGCCAGTTTGGCCACCTGGATGCCGTAGCTGCGGCTGGCGGGGCCGGGTTGCAGTTCGTGCAGAAACACGATGTCGGTGCCGGCCTCGGCGGCGGCCACATGCATGTTGACGGCGTGGCGGGCCTTGGCGGGCAGTTCGGTCAGCTCGAAGTAGTGCGTGGCAAACAGCGTGAAGGCGCGGGTCTTGTCGTGCAGGTGCGTGGCAATGCCACTGGCCAGGGCCAGGCCGTCAAACGTGCTGGTACCGCGGCCGATTTCGTCCATCAGCACCAGGCTGTGGGGCGTTGCGGCATGCAATATCTGCGCGGCCTCGGTCATCTCCAGCATGAAGGTGGATTGCGCGTTGGCCAGATCGTCGGCTGCGCCAATGCGCGTGTGGATGGCGTCAATCGGCCCCAGGCGGCAGCTCGCGGCGGGCACATGGCTGCCCATGCTGGCCAGCAGCACGATGAGCGCCACCTGGCGCATGTAGGTCGATTTGCCGCCCATGTTGGGGCCGGTGATGACCTGCATGCGCGTGTTGGCGTTCAGGCGCGTGTGGTTGGCGATGAAGGCGCCGCTCGATGTCTCGGCCAGGCGCGCCTCGACCACGGGGTGGCGGCCGGCCTCGATCTCGATGCAGGGCTCGGGCACGAACTGTGGTGTGCACCAGTTCAGCGTGAGCGAGCGCTCGGCCAGCGCGCACAGCACGTCGAGCGCGGCCAGGGCGTGGGCCAGGCGGGTGAGCTGCGGGATGTGCGGCTGGAGCTGGTCGAGCACCTGCTCGTACAGCCATTTTTCGCGCGCCAGGGCGCGCTCGTTGGCCGACAGGGCCTTGTCTTCAAACGCCTTGAGCTCGGGCGTGATGAAGCGCTCGGCGTTCTTGAGCGTCTGGCGGCGGCGGTAATCCTCGGGCACCTTGTCGAGGTGGCTGCCCGTCACCTCGATATAGAAGCCGTGCACCTTGTTGAACTGCACGCGCAAATTGGGGATGCCGGTGCGGGCCTTCTCGCGCGTTTCGAGGTCGAGCAGGAAGGCGTCGCAGTTGCTCTGGATGGCGCGCAGTTCGTCCAGTTCGGCATCGAAGCCGCTGGCGATCACGCCGCCGTCGCGCACCAGGGCGGCGGGTTCCTCGTCGATGGCGCGGCGCAGCAGCTCCGTGCAGCCTGCGGGCGGTTGCAGGTGGCTGAAAATCTGAACCAGATACGGCTCTGGTGCCCACCCATTCTGCGCCAGAAGCGCTGCTTTCTGTAGCGTTTTGCCCAGACCCACCAGTTCGCGTGGGCGTACCTGGCGCAGGGCGGTGCGGGCGGTGATGCGTTCCACGTCGCTCACGCCCTTGAGCTGTTCGCGCAGTGCCTGCCAGGGCGCCTGGTTGGCGCTGCCGTCGCCGCGCAGCGCGGTGGTGGCGGCCAGGCGCTGGCGGGCCTCGGCGCGGTCGCGTTGCGGTTCCAGCAGCCAGCTCTTGAGCAGGCGGCTGCCCATTCCGGTCATGCAGGTGTCGATCAGCGAGAACAGCGTGGGCGCATCCTCGCCACGCAGGGTCTTGACCAACTCCAGGTTGCGGCGCGTGCTGGCGGGCAGGTCGATCAGGTCGTCGCCGCGCTGCACCTGCACGCTGTGCACATGCGTGAGCGTGCGGCCCTGGGTGTGCTCGGCGTATTGCAGCAGGGCGGCGGCGGCGGCATGCGCCTGGGCCAGCTCCTGCGCGCTCCAGGCCTGCAGGCTGGCGGCGCCCAGGTGTTCGAGCAGCTTGCGCTCACCCAAAGCACTGTCAAACTGCCAGTCCGGCCGGGGGCTCATGGGGCAGGTGAAGGCGCCACCCTGGCGCAGCACCTGCAGTTGCTGTTCAAACCGCTCGGTCACGCCGGCGCTGTAGATCAGTTCGCTGGGCGCAATGCGCGCCAGCCAGGCGCCCACTTCGTCGTGCGCGCATTCGGCCAGGAAGACGCGGCCCTGCGTCACGCTCAGCCACGCCAGGCCACAGCGCGCGCGCGGCGCCTGGTGCACGGCCAGCAGCAGCGATTCGGACTTGTCGGACAGCAGCTCGGTGTCGGTCAGCGTGCCGGGGGTGACCACGCGCACCACCTTGCGCTCCACCGGCCCCTTGGCCGCGCCCACCTCACCCACCTGCTCGGCAATGGCCACCGACTCGCCCATCTTGATCAGCCGGGCGAGGTAGTTTTCCAGCGCATGGAAGGGCACGCCCGCCATCGTCACCGGCTGGCCGCCCGACTGGCCGCGCTGCGTGAGCGTGATGTCGAGCAGGCGCGCGGCCTTCTCGGCGTCTTGCCAGAAGACCTCGTAGAAGTCGCCCATGCGGTAAAACAGCAGCGTGTCGGGGTACCCGGCCTTGAGGGACAGGTACTGCGCCATCATCGGCGTGTGCGCGGAGAAGTCTATTTTTGTCATTAAAATCAACAGCTTAGCGATTACGCCATCTGATTTTGGGGTAATTTCGGTGTAATTTGGGTCATGTTTTGCATGCCCTCCCAGATGCGCTCAAGTTCCCTGGAGGACTCTGTGTCAATCCATCGGCCGTAGACCGTCACGAGCATGGAGTAGTCCTTGTGCCCCATCTGATTGGCGATGAAGGCCAGGTTGCCCCGCGCGGTGAGATTCCAGCAGGCATAGGTGTGCCGGGTTTGGTAGGCCGGGCGCGTGCGGATCTCTGCGCGCCGCACCAGATTGGCCCATTTGGTGTTCCAGGCGCTCGGCACGAAGTAGTCGTTGACGACCGCCTTGCGGGCCTGCGTCTTCGGCGATAGCAGCACGCGCACACGGTCGGTGCGCGATTCATGGCGGTTCAGCCAGACGGTCAGGTCCGCCGCTTCGCGCTTCTCGGCATCGGCGACCAGCACCTTCAGGGCATCGCGCGCCGGCGGCTGCAACAGCACAGTGCGCTCCTTCTTCGTCTTGGGCACCTTGAACGTCACCGACTGCGTGATGGAGCGACGCACGGTGATCTTGCTGAAATCCGGCGCCACGTCCTCCACGGCCAGGGCGAGGAGTTCGCCCGGCCGCAGCCCGGTGTAGACGGCCACCGTCACGGCGGCGTTGTCGATCGGGTGCAGGCAACCTTTCTCGATGAGCGACAGGTATTCCTCGTAAGTCAGCGGGTCCGGGTCCTTGATGCTTTTGGTGAAGCGGGCGCAATGCTTGCCAAGCTCACCGCAGTAGTGGTTGTTCTCACACCAGTAGAGGAAGCCGGAGAAGGTCGCCAGGTAGTGGTTCACTGTGGAAACGGCGCGCGTGGCGATCAGGTCCACACGCAGTTTCTGGATGTCCTCGGGCAGCAGGGAGTCGACCATGCGGTTTCGGCCGAGCGTATCCACGCAGATATTGAGCGCTACCTCGTAGCGCGATTGCGTTTCCGGCGTGATGTCCACTGCTTTGAGCGGCTTGTAGCGGTCGCAGAGTTCGCCCACACGCTTGCCGGGCGCCATGCTCGCGGCCGAACGCGCGTGCGGGAAGAACTCGGACTCGTTGTAGCTGCCGCTCCTCAGTGCGAACAGCGCCGCGCTGCGTAACTGGACGGCGTGTTTGATGTTGTTGCGAGTCGGCTCCAGGCGAAGCGTATGGGTATGGCGAGCGCGTTTGAACATGAAGAAGACGCGGATCGAATTGCCGCGTACTTCGACGCCGGGGTACCCCGTATTGGTTTCCGCTGTCTTCGCCATCTGTCTTACCTCACTGTTGAGTTCTCCGCGATGCCATCGAGTGGCCACTGGCCGGTCTTGAGCATGAACAGCTCGAACAGCCCAGGGGGCATGGCTCGCTCGCCGGCCTCCCATTGCTGCCATCCACGCATGGAGGCATGCACCATGTGCGCTGCTTCTGTCTGCGTGAATCCCACGGTAAGGCGGGCTTTGCGGATGGCGTCGGGCGTGGGGTTGTGAGGTTTCGGGTCGTTCATGGCGCCGGTAGCGAAAGCCCGATCCGCAGGAGCGACTGGGAGGTACTACGGGCTGAATTGTACACTCAATGAGTGTGTCAAATTTTCATTCGTTCTCGCGGCGTCTGCTTCGTCGAAGAAGGGCTAGTAGGCCCTGACGAGCGCATCGCTTTCGACCCAGCGCTCGAACTCGCCCAGGTTCACGAAGATGCGTCCGTCGGGTGCCTTGCGCCAGATGCGGCCTTCGATCCAGATTCCGCCCTTGATCTTGTGCCGCACGGCGTTCTCGCTGTAGCCGGTGACTTCGGCGAATCGCTTGACCAGTACCCATTGACTGGGATTACCCATGATGACCTCCGCTCAAACCAGGTCATCGACGTAGGGGAGGGTGATGGCCTTGTGTTCGAATTGTCTAGACGACGGACTGAACGCAAAACCCGCGTGGGCGTGTTTGGGCGCAGGAGGGCGTGAAAAGGCCGCGCGAGTTGCTGTACTGGGGGCACAGCAGTTTGGTCAGCTATCGGATATGAGCGTGCGAAGAGAACCTGGGGCTATCACCGTTACGCTGAACCAAATTGCCAATTCGAAGGGGTGGGAATGAACTATGAACTTTTGGAGGATTCGGCATGGCGCGGTCCTCTTATGCTGGCGATGCAGCGCGCCATCGTGGCTGAATTCAACTCGACGGACTGGCATGAGCTTGGCTATCTAACGGGGCTCCATGACTACATTCGTGGACATGCCCGGCTGCTCCGCAGCTTGGGATTTGGGGATGACGACTACGGCGGCTGCGTTTTTCAGGTCCTTGAGTATTTTGCGAACAACGACATCCGGGCCTTAGTTGCCGTTGTCGATCACTCCAAGATTCGCCCGCATCTTGAACGGGATCAGGCAGGCAAACTGATTGAACTGGGATACCAGGCGGGACATGTGCCCGCTGTTCTGCCGACAGTCTCTGCCTCTGAGGTCGTGCGTCGCGCTCTGCAAGATGCCGATCACCTGCTTGCTACATCGGGGGCACCGAGTGCGATTGACCGTCTTCACACCGCCATGCATGGATACCTCAAGTCCATTTGCCAGGACTGTGCGATCCCGCTCACCGAAGGGGCGACGCTCACACAGGCCTACAAAGCACTTCGTGGTCACCACCCCGCACTGCAGTCATTGGGGGAGCACGACGGAGAGATCGGAAGAATATTGGTGTCGTTTGCATCTGTCCTCGATGCGCTCAACACCCTTCGCAACCATGGAAGCGTCGCCCACCCCAACGAAGACATCGTTGAGCGGGCTGAGGGCGAGTTGGGTGTCAATGCCGTCCGAACGATCTTCCATTACCTGCGCATCGCCTTTGACTGCCGTCATAAGGGCATGGGTCAGCGCGCGGGTATCCAAGTTAGTGCAATACGCGGGTGTGCCCGGCTGCTGCCTCCAGGAATCTGCCAGGCTGCCGGCGTTGATGCCGTCGAAGCCCGCGTCGCTCACTAGCCCGATGACCTTTCGGATCGCCTCTTCGTGGTCGCCGGATACGGGCAGCGCTATCCGGTCCGGCGCGTCCGTTGGGCGTCCCTTGTCGGCCAAGCTTGGAGCCATGATGCTGTTGAACGCCTTGATAACTGGATGCCCGAGTTGCTCCTCCACCCATTGGCTCTCCGGCATACCTGCTTCGATCTGAGCGATTGGCTCGTCCCGAAGACTAGGGAAGTAGTTACCGGTATCCACAACGGGCACATAAAGCGGAAGCGCTTCGAACAGTTCCTTCGGCAACTGAGGAATGCTGCCTTGGGGAATCGACACAACGACGACATCCATTCCTCTAATGGCCTCCGCGACTGAAACGGCGGTAGCCCCGATCGCTCGGGCCTTTTCCTTGATGCTGGCTGGTCCTCGCGAATTCGCGATGAATACCTTATGACCGGCTGTTTGGAACTTGCATGCAAGGGTTGAGCCGACATTTCCCGCTCCGATGATTCCAATTCGCATGTCCTACCTCCGACTGGTGATTGATTGACGCTGTGTTGTAGGCGTTGCCGCCGGGCCCCGGCGTTTACTAGGAGCGACGCTGGTACACCTTCCCATGACTGAGACGCTCCAAGTTGACGATGCCCACGATTGGCCTTTTGCTTGGTATCGAGTAGGCACGAGGTCGCAGCACCAGTGCTCGTCGCCCTTCCCGCCGTTGACACACGCCGAAGCATCTCGGGAAAGTACCTACGATCCAAAACTGGAATTCCGAATTCTGTTCAGGCATGATAGCAGGCATGGAAAATAGAATTCAGCATTCCGTAGAGGCGACGCCACAGTACATCGATCAGGTGTTTCACCTGCTGCTCGACTCGATCGTTCTTGGAGAACTACAGCCAGGGCAGCGAGTTCGCCAGGGCGAGTTAGCCGATCGGCTGGGCGTGTCTCGACAGCCAGTCAGCCATGCTCTGCAGTTGCTCAAGCAACAGGGGTTGGTGCGGGAGGCAGGCAAGCAAGGAGTTGAGGTCGCGCCAATTGATTTGGAGTACATCGTTCATCTCTATCGGGCGCGTACAGCGCTTGAGGGCATGGCCGTGATGCTGGCGACGTCCAGGGTTCGGGGCAACGAGGCGTTGGCGGTGCAAACCGACGAGCTTCGGTCGGCGCTGGAAGCCGGGAGTGAGGCCTGCGGAGCAGCCAACCCGACATTGCCAGCTTTGGTGAAGGCTGATGCACGCTTTCACAATGCTTTGTATCGGCTTTCCGGCAATCCGGTGATCGAACAAATGATGTCCGCGCAATGGCCGCATCTGATGCGCTCGATGATGGCCACCTATCTGGGCGAAGGCGATTGGCCCAAGCGCGCTTGGGAAGAGCATGGGCTGATCGCTCAGGCCGTTCTGGCGGGCAACATCGATGAAGCCCATGATCTCATCACCCGGCACCTGCAGAGGGCAGGTTCGGAAAGCCATCAACGACTTCGAGCGGTGCTCGACTCAAAGCAGGTTGCACAGTCTGTGACCGGTCGCCAGTCGCTGATGATCGTCGCAGCCTCTGCCGGAGGGCACGAGTAGCGAAGTGCTTCATTCGGCTCTGATCTAGCGCGCTCAGCGCACCTCTGTTCGTAACTGCGTCGAAAGGCGTGTAGGGCGTTTTTTTGCCTTTTTTTCTTATGGGTGCCCCCAAAAGGCGGCCCAGGAGGTTGCTCGCCTTTTTCCTCACTCGGATCGCCAAGCGATCCATCACATCAACTTAGTCAAAGGAGACTTAAATGAAACTCAATGCCGAACAATTGGCCCGCTTCGACGAGCTGGGCTATGTCTTCATCCCGGAATGCTTTTCCCAGAAGGAAGTCGAGGCTCTTCGACAAGCCGCTTCTGACGTGCTGAATCAGCAGCGAGAGGAGGTCTGGCGCGAAAAGGATGGCACGCCGCGCACGGCGTTCGCATGCCACACGTACAACGAAGCCTGCGAATTGCTTGTGCATGACGCTCGACTGATTGAGCCGCTCGAGCAGTTGTTTGGTGAGCGGACTTACGTCCATCAGTTCAAGATCAACGCCAAGGCAGCATTCACCGGCGACGTTTGGCAGTGGCACCAGGACTTCCCCACGTGGCACAAGGACGACGGTATGCCCGAGCCGAAGGCAATGAACATCGCGATCTTTCTGGACGAGGTCATGCCCATCAATGGTCCTCTGATGATTGTTCCGCGCAGCCACAGGGTCGGGGAACTTGAATCGGCTCACGACCTAAAGACGACCTCATACCCGCTGTGGACCCCCGACAACGAAACGGTCTCTCGGCTGGTGGAGAAAGACGGCATCATTGCACCGACTGGCAAAGCTGGTGGCGTGCTCATGTTCCACGCGAACATCCTGCACGGTTCGGCAGGCAACATCACGCCTTATCCGCGGCGCATCGTGTACCTGACGCTCTCAGCAGTCTCCAACGCTCTGACCAATCCGACTCGGCCTGACTTCATCGCGCACCGCGACTTCACGCCGGTAGAGAAGGGGGCCAGTGATGCATTGGCGCGCTATGCGGACGAGCATCTGGTATCGGCTTGACACATTTATAGGTCGTGGCACGTCAGTTCCGACCGACGTGCCGACCAAGTGAGTTGCCATGAACGAACGATATCCATCCAGCTACGCACGGGCGCGGACTTTGATCCATCCGGGTCCATTCAACCCAGTGCGTATTCAGACGAAGCGCGCGGATCGCGCGCGCCACTTTCGCCTATTGCTTGCTCCAGGGCAGAACCTTTTCGAAGCATTGGTTCGTCCGCTCGCCGCGCTAGGCGTTGAAAGTGCCTCTACAACGATCTTGGGAGGCATGTTCGAGCGTCTGGAGTACTGCACGGCGCCCCCTGATCCGTCGCGGCAGGCCATCATCCGATACACCAGGCCGATTGAAAGTGGCCGGACGTGGATGGTGTTCGGCAACGCGACTATTGGTAAGAACTCCACGGGCGAACCCTTGGTGCATTGCCATGCCGCAGTTCGTACGCAATCGGGCGAATTGAAAGGTGGACACATCATCACGCAGACCAGCGTCGTAGGACCTACACCCATCTCTGTTCTCGTTACGTCGCTTGACGGATTCCAGTTGCGCGTCGCCTTTGATCCAGAAACCAATATACCGCTGATTCAGCCTTTGGATCCAGCCGGAAAGGAGAGCTTTCATGAGTGAATTGCCCGTTGTTGAAAAGGGCTCGATGGGCCGCGTGGCATATGCACGCATCGCACCCAACGAAGATCTGCTCTATGGCGTAGAGAAGATGTGCCTCTCTGTTGGCTTTAAGAACGCCTTCGTGCGCGGAGCACTTGGTAGTCTGGTAGACGGTTGCATTCTCGGTGGCGATGGGCAGAACCTTGTTGTGAAAGGCCCTGCGGTGGAAATTGTCAGTCTCGCGGGCGAGGTGCGTTCAGTGGACGACGGGTCGGTGCGTGCAGCGCTGTCGGGCGTCATCGCTGACCCTGAAGGGCAGGTCTACGGTGGGCCCTTCGTTGCCGGCTTGAACCCGATTTGCATGACCTTCGAGGTCACGCTTGAGGAGTGGCTGCCCGAGGACCTGCGGGCTGCCTCGTGATGTCGGAAGCGAGGTCCCGTATGGACGCGAAGAACTGGAGCGTGCGTGTCGTGAGAGGAGGCGAGCTAGTTGAACTCGGCCGTGTCACGGAGAATTCGGAAAGGTCTGCGCGACATAAGGCGCTTCGGCTCTTTGGCGTTGCGGACTATCAGGTGGAGGTTGAAGGCGTCCGGCCACGTGGTGTTGCGATCTACCCCGATGAGGAGTTCGAGGTATTGCTCACATCGGACGAATTGTGAGCTTAGCGGAGGTAACTGTTCTCGCGGAGTTTCCGTTGCAGCTTACAGGTGATCCTAGTGGGCTGCGGCATCATGCTCCACCTGCCTTCGCGTTATGACTTCGGCGACCGCCAAGCGATTCTTCATCCAGGGCGTAACCGGTGACGGGCGCATCTTCCGGCCGAGCGATTGGGCCGAGCGCCTAGCCGGCGTGATAAGTCCATTCCGACCTGGCGGGCATGCACCAGACAAGCACCTTAGCTATTCGCCTTGGTGCTTGCCGACCGCGATGCATGGTGTGAAATGTGTTGTGGTGCATAGCGACTTACACGACGCAAATGTGATGGCCTGGGACTTCGTGATGAAATTCGCTCGTGACAATGATCTGAGGGTCAGCGAAGGCTGTTTGCTGTCCGAGCAGCAACAAATCTCCAGCAGTACGTCGTGCGTGGGCCTCTTTCTCGATCGGACGGCATAGGCTGAACCACTGGCGCTGCAGTGCCTGATGCGTAAAAACGCTGCGCGGGCTCTGTGCGTCGGCTTTGCTTTGCAGTTGAGCAGGACGGCGGCGAGGCCGTCTAACTACCTCAATGCGGGAGCCATTCATAGCGTCTTTTCGGCCGCCTGTTGCTGTGTGAGCTCTTGACTCGCTTGCATCAGCCGATTTCCCAGGTATATGCCTTTGGCGCCGTCGATCCGAGATTTGATAGCGGCAATACTGATCGAAGCGACAGGTCGACCTTCGAAGTCGTAGACGGGAACACCTACGGCCCAACTATCTTCGAGAACCAAGCCAGGATTGATGCAGTAGCCGTTCTCACGCGTCTCCCTGATCAATCGCCGAATGGCTTTGCCCGTACAGCGCGGAAACCGCGCACTTCGGATCTGGGCCGTGCGCTGCAGTGCGTCCTCAACTTCGTCGTTCGACAGCGCTGCGAGCAGTGCGGTTGCACCCGCTCCGACGCCTAGTGGCCAACGGTCGCCGGCCTTCACGAGCTGATTCTTGATGGGGAAGGAGCCTTCGTCGCGCGAGAGGCAGATGGTCTCATAGCCGTGAAGCACAGAAAAAAACACCGTGTCGCCAGACACATTGGCCAAGTCTCGCAACGTAGGCGCAACCAGGCGCTGCAGCTGGTAACTGTCCTCAGCTGCCAGGCCGACTGCAAATGCCTCGGGACCTAGTCGATAGCGGCCTGATTGCTTGTCGTGCAACACGAAGCCTTCGTCGACCAGAGTCTTCGTCAAGCGGATCACGGTGGCCTTGTTCAACTCCAGTCGGCGCGTGATTTCTAGCATTCTCAGACCGGACGGACCGATCTGCGTGAGCAATCGAAGGACAGCAAGACCGCGTCTAAGCGTCTGGGCGCCGGCCGTCATCGGTGTATCAACTTCTTCCCGCACATCACCTCCTCATACTGTCCACTATATGAACCAAATGACTGAAACTTACCCGATGCCTGAGTAGCGGAATGTGGACCACTTTCAGGCCTGAAACCACAGATAACTAAGTTGCCATTGCGCAGACCGACATAGGATTTGGCAGCGATTTGCTCGGGAGTTTCTCGAAAATTAGGTTCATATAGTAAACCTAATGTGAGTCTTCTGCAACAGAGATGCGGCTCGAAAGAGTCGCTCCGCAGCGGATAAGCCGGAGTGGATCGCGGGTGTCTCGCCAACGCTCAGTCAGGCATCAAAAGCATCGACGACCTGAGGAAGGCGGCCAGTAGTGCAGTCACGGGACTGGACATCGGCATACCAGCAGTTGGGTCGCCGGCGCATGTTCTGAGTGCCGCGGTCTCGGATCGCCTGGGACTCAAAGCGACTTTGGTTCCACTTGCCGGGGAGCCGGGTGGGGTCACCAGCCTTCTCGCCAACCAAGTTCCAACGTTCGTCTTCTTGGTAGGCTCCGCGCAGCAGTACATCGAGAAAGGGCAGATGGTTCCTCTTCTGGCGTTTACACGAGAACGGTTGCCTGAGTTGCCCCAGGTGCCGACGGTCGTCGAAGTCTTTGGCGATGCCCAGCTTGCGCGAGAAGGGTGGCTCGGGGTTACAACGAAGGCGGGAAGTCCCCCCAACGTCGCCCGGTCGCTGGAGCTGTGGACAAAACGGTGTCTTGAGACACCAGAGTTTCAGCAGGCCGTGCGACGATCCTTCTTTCATCCCCGGTTTGCCGGCCATGTTGAGTTCAACAAGATCGTTGACGAGGACATCGCCTTTTGGAGCGATTGGATTCGTAAGTTGCGAATCACAAACGACTGAAGTCGCAGTGAACTGCCGCCAGTTCACTGGACGTCGATTCAGCTTTTAGCGCAGCCTCGAAATGTCGGCCCGGACTTGTCTCGGCTGCGGTAGACCTTCTTGGCACTGCGCTCAGTCCTCGTCCTGCACCACGCGGTTGGAGATAGTGATGATGGAGCGGCACAGCTTGGAGCGCTGGTGCAGGGTGACCAGCAAGAGCTCAGCACTGACGTCGGCAATGCGTCTGACCAGAAACAAATCGTCCAGAATCAATAGGTCCGGCTCGATCCGGTCCTTGAGTCGACGGGCCTGATCTGCAGCGCTGGCCAGGCCGTAGCGGGCGAGTTCGGTGTCGACCTCCACATAGCGCACGTCAAAAGCCTGCAGCGCGCTCGGTCGTCCACCGCTTTGGCCACATGCCTCTTGCCCGTTCCGTGCTTGCCCGATGATCAGCGCGCTAGGGCCGCCACTAGGCCGTCGAACTGCGCGCTGGTGAGTTCCCGCGACACAGGTGCGGCCGCCATCGCGACAACCAGACGAAGCGCCCGACGTTCAGTTGCCGAGAAGCGCGCTTGTCCAGTGGCTGCACGCACAGCCAAATCGCGTCGATACGGACCTCTTCAGTGCCGCAGCCACTTCGCCCAGCGAGGGTGCAGTGCACGGCCTGCGAGCAGGGATTGCACCATCAGGCGAGTCTCGCCGCGTTGCCGTGGGAGTTGGATGTCGGCTTCCGCGCTCGTTCCCTTTGCATCGCAACGGTCAACCGACGCCACAGCGTCGGCAGCGCCTGAAGCCGGGTGCACGGGAACGAAGTGCAGCGCTGTCGGTGGTTTGGTGTGGTAGGCGCTGTCGCTGACACCAGAGCATTGTCCCGCATGTGGTGCTATTTCGTCCTCATCAAGGCGGCGTTGGCTAGACGGCCTCCGTTGGCCTCAGACCTCAACAAGGTGTCCTTCTGGCCGGCAGCGCAGTCCGGCATTGCTGCCATTTGTAGATAAGCGTTAGGACGGGTCCGGGGCTCTGAGGGAGAGCTACCTCAATGAAGTCGAGGCGCTCTTCGAAATTGGAGGCTGCAGCCCTGATCGTATCAATCCGATGTTGCGCAAACGCGGCCTGCTCTTGAAGTGTTGATTTCCACGCAGAAGTGACCCACTAACCCCCAGGATTTCCATCTAAATCTGATCCACGTACTAACCCTAACCTGCTGCTTTCTTAAGCAGCAGGAGACCAGGAGTGATAGACGTGGCAACACTGAGTGTCATCAGGCGCTGGGCCCTGCGAGAGCAGCTGTCCATCCGAGAGATCGCCCGCCGCACGGGCCTCTCGCGCAACACCATCCGCAAGTACCTGCGCGCGGGCGAGGCCGAGCCGCACTACGCCAAGCGGGTCAGCCCTTCCAAGCTCGACCCCTTTGCCTTGAAGCTCGCCGGCTGGCTCAAGACGGAAGCTGGCCGATCCCGCAAGC